>DASXFM010000370.1:0-25187 GCA_036489615.1 Verrucomicrobiia bacterium
GGTTCCGGTTCGACTTTCACTTTGAAACTGCCCGTTACCACCGGCGCCACGGATATTGTGGACTTGCCCGAGATCAAAATGCTGGAGCGAAATATCGTGGATTCACCGGAAACGATGCCGCGGTTCGCGTCCAGGAATTGAACGTCAGCTCTCAGCTTCTCGCAGCAAAACTTGCGCTTCCGAGTTTTTCCTTTTAAATTAAGGGCATGAGCGCGTTGGAAGCCGCCGAAGAATTGCTGAGCAAATTGAGCCGGGCAGAAAAGGCGCAGTTGTTGCGCTGGACGGCGAGCGATTTGAGCGACGCTTTTCCAGGAATCGAAAGCCGTCCGGAAGTATGTGGCGGGGAGCCATGCATTGTTCGAACGCGCATACCCATCTGGGTTTTGGAAACGGCGCGGCGCAGCGGCGTTTCGGAATCCGAATTATTGCGGTCATACCCAACCTTGCGGGCGGAAGACCTGGCCAATGCCTGGGCCTATGTTCGTTCGCACCGGGAAGAAATCACCCGCCAAATCGAAGAGAACGAGGCTGAATGATGGCGCGGCTGTATTCAAACGAAAATTTTCCGCTGCCAGTCGTTGAAAAATTGCGGTCTTTCGGCCATGACGTTTTGACTATCCAGGAAACCGGCAAAGCGGATCAGTCTTTGGCGGATGATAAAGTGCTCGCTTTCGCAACCGAAGAGAACCGCATTTTGGTCACGTTGAATCGGCGGCATTTCATTCGGCTGCATCAAAAAAGCTCTGCCCACGCTGGAATTATCGTCTGCACATTTGATGCCGATTTTGAGGGGCAGGCAGAGCGAATCCATAAGGCGATGGGAATAGATTCCTTGACAGGAAAACTGATTCGTGTAAACCGAAATTAACAATGAATTTTTTCGTTCAACGAGGTGAGTTGCGGGACATTTACGACAAGGTGGTGGCCGGCGCACGGATATCTGAAGCGGACGCAATGCGGTTGTTTGAATCCAAAGATGTCAATGCGATCGGCGCCATCGCGGATTTCGTGCGCCAGCGGAAAGTGGGTAACCGCGCCAGTTACATCGTAAACTGTTACATCAACTATTCCAACTATTGCATCCTTTCGTGCCAGTTTTGTTCCTTTGCGCGCAAGAAGCGCGACGCCGACGGGTTTCAGTTTAGCACCGAGGAGATTGTCCAGAAGGCCCGTGAGGCGCTCAAGATTGGCATCACGGAACTGCACATTGTGGGCGGACTTCACCCATCCCTTCCATTTAGTTACTACACGGACATGCTTCGCGCGTTAAAAAAACTTGATTCGCGCCTGCAACTAAAGTGTTTCACGGCCATCGAGATCCTGCACTTGGCCTGGCTTGCCAAAAAATCCGTCGAGCAAACGCTGATCGAATTGAAGGAAGCGGGCCTTGAATCCCTGACCGGCGGGGGCGCAGAAATCTTTCGCAAGGAAGTCCGCAGCGCCATTGCCCGGGGCAAGGAATCCGCGGAGGAATATCTGGACGTGCATCGCGCGTGGCATCGGTTGGGTGGGCGCAGCACGTGCACCATGCTTTACGGGCACGTCGAGAGCCTGTCCGACCGCGTGGACCACCTCCGACAACTGCGCGCGTTGCAGGATGAAACGCGCGGATTTGTCGGCTTCGTTCCGCTGGCTTACCAGCCCAGGGACAACGATATTCCGGTTGACCATCCGCCGACCGGTTTTGATTCCCTGCGAACCATTGCCGTTAGCCGCATCTATCTGGACAACTTCGATCATATTACCGCCTATTGGGTTGGCCTCGGACTCAAACTCGCGCAGGTGGCGTTGAGCTACGGGGCGGATGATTTGCACGGGACAATTGTCGAAGAGCACATTTTCCATATGGCCGGTGCCGAATCACCGCAGCTTCAAACCGAGGGGGACATGCTGAAGGCAATTCGCGAAGCAGGCCGAACACCGGTTCAGCGCAACACCTTTTACGAGCCGATTAAAATTCTCGAAAACCCGCTGCCGGCGCAGGCCGGCGAAAACTCCGGGCACTCGAAAGTTTCGGAAGAAAATCTGGCGACGGCGTAGTTCAGTTGTTCGCTGTTAAAGAATTCCGAAAAACGCTGAACATCAAATGCCGAACGTCGAAGTCTTGACGGTCACAGCCGTTCGGGCTGTTGCATGAGGCTGGCGATTCGTTGAAGGAGACGTCCCGCGCCGCCGCCGTCGAGCACGCGGTGATCGAAGCTAAGTGTTAGTGCCGCTTCAATTGCGGGAACAAACTGGCCTTTTTTCTCATCCCAATGCGGCTGTTGGCGTCCGGCGCCCATACCCAGAACAAGTGTTTGTTCAGGCAGCGGGATGGGGGTGGCCCAAGTCAGTCCGAAGGTGCCGAAATTTGTGACCGTGGCGATCGAGCCGCCGGTGGCATCCGCCGGGAGTTTTCTTTGGCGAGCCAACTCCACGAGTTCGTTGTAGCGTTCGGTCAAATCGCGCAGCCCTTTCTGGTCGGCGTGGCGGATTACGGGAACGAGTACACCATCTTCGGCCTCGACGGCGAAGCCAACGTCGATCGAACCGGGATGAACGATTTTGTTGCCAACCAGACGGCCGGCAGGCGCGGAATTTTCCGATAGCGCTATTGCCAGGGCGCGGAGGGCGTATAACGCCGGGCCTGGTTTTGGGTTCAACGTTTTCCGGTGAGCCAGGAGGGCATCCAAATGCACCGGTAATCCAACGCTGGCCAGCGGCCGTGTCCAACTGCGGCGCATCGCGTCCGCGACGGCCACGCGCATGGACGAGGCGGCGCTCATTTTTTGTTTGTCGAGACCGGTGATAAATTTTTCGAAGTCCTCAATGGTAACGCGGCCCGCGGCGCCGCTGCCGGCGACCCCGGCCAAATCGGCCGCGCTTAGCCCGAGTTCCGCCATCCGCGCTTTCAGCCGGGGTGAAAGATAGCTTGCGCCGGCGGCGTTGGCGGGAACGGGCAGACCGCGCACGGTCGGTTGTACGCGAGTGCCGCCACCATTGGATTCCGCTTTGCGAGTGCGTTCGGTGTCGGGGGTTTTTGGCGGAGTGTTCGCGTCGAGACCTAACCGGGCGGCTTCCTCCTTCGTTGCTTCAATGTAACCCAGCACAGCGTCGACAACGTAACTTTCGTTCGCCTGGGCTGTAAATGCTTCTATTTTGCCCGCGCAAGGCGAAGTCACGGTCATCGTGGCTTTATTGGTTTCCACTTCGATGATGTCCTGGTCGGCGAGGACGTTGTCACCCGGTTTCACCAGGAAAGAGATGATGTTTGCCTCGGCGATGGACTCGCCAAACTGCGGCATAATGATTGAAATGCGCATGGAATTAAAAACGTTTAACGATGGCAGAAATCATTGCCTTAAAAGATTCCTGGCCGCGGCGGCCACGCTCCGGGCGGTTGGGCGGTGGGCAGCCCAAAGGTTCGGGTGATAAGGCACCGGCGTGTCCCGGGCGTTGAGTCGCTGTGGCGGCGCGTCCAGCAGACCAAAGCCTTCCGCCGTGACGCGAGAAATGAGTTCGGCGGTGACGCCACCCCACGGCCACGCCTCGCCCACGCAAAGCAGTTTTCCCGTTCGCGCGACGCTCGCCACGACGGTGTCGGTGTCCAACGGTTTCACTGACCGCAAATCGACCACTTCAATTTCCCAACCTTCGCTGGAAAGTTCCCTGGCGGCCTCAATCGCTTCGTGGAGCATTGCGCTATAGGTGACAACGGTCAGGTCGCGGCCCTCGCGGGCGATGCGCGCTTTGCCAATGGGCAATGCTTCATCCGGCAATTTGTCAGCTTTTAGATGGTAATAGAGAAATCGGTGCTCGCAGAATACGACCGGGTCATTCAGCGCGACCGCTTCGAGAAGCATCGAATAGGCGTCCTCGACCGTGGCGGGCATGAGGACGACCAGACCCGGATAATGAGCATAGAGCGCTTCAAGGCATTGGCTGTGAAAAGGGCCGCTGCCGGATGTTCCGCCAAATGGAAGCCGGACCGTGATGGGGCAGGGGATATTCGTGCGCCAAAAGAGCGTCCCCGCCTGGTTGACGATTTGATTGAAACCAACGAGCGAGAAGTCCGCAAATTGCATCTCGATAATGGGCCGCATGCCTTCGATGGCCGCGCCGACCGCCATCCCGACCATCGCGTCTTCGGAAATGGGCGAGTCCAACACCCGGCCAGGAAATTCCACCGCGAGGTTTTTCGTGGCTTTGAATGCGCCGCCAAAGGCCCCAACGTCCTGCCCATAGATGAAGACACGCGGATCTTCCCGCAAGGCGCGGGCCTGCGCTTCACGAATGGCTTCCAGATAGGTCAGGCTCACAGCGGAAATCCTTGAAGTTGAAATGAGTTAAAAAAACCGGGCTGTCTCATTCGATGTTTCCTTCGCTCAAATGCCCGGAGGCGAGGGCGCGCCATACTTCAACGAACGGGTCAGGCGCGGGTTCGCGCTGGGCTTGTGCCACGGCTGCCTCGATTTCGTGGACGATCTCATCTCTCATGACGCCGAGTTGGGGCTCGTTGAGCCATTTTTTTTGAATCAAAAACTCCTGCGCCACTTTCAGGCAATCGCGGCCGAGCGGAGATTTCTTCAGTTCCGGGTCGACGTAATCGGCCACGTCGTGCTCACCGTGTCCGCAAAGACGGAGCAGTTTAGCCACAATCAATTGAGGGCCGCCTCCTTGACGCGCCTGCGATACGGCCTCGCCGATCACTTCGAGACACGCCGAAAAATCGGTCCCATCAACCGTATGACCGTCCACTCCGTATCCGGCGGCCCGGTGCGCCAGGTTGTCGCACGCAAATTGACGGTGTGTCGGAGTTGAGTAGGCGTATTGGTTGTCGGCGATGACGAGGATGAGCGGCAGTTTTTCGATGGCTGCCTGATTGAGCGCCTCGTGGAATGCGCCGGTTGACGTGGCGCCGTCGCCGATGCAAGCCGCGCCGACGGTCCCGAGTTTTTTCTGAAATCGCCGCGCCAGCAAAATTCCGTTAACGACGGAAATCATCGCGCCCAAATGGCTGATCATTGGAAGCAATCCTTCGGAGACGTTTCCGCGATGAACATTGCCGTCGCGCCCGCGCATGGGACCGTGGGCCGAACCCATGTAGGTGCGGACCGAATCGAGGACGGTCTCGCCGAAAGCCAATCGCCCGGCGGCATCGCGGATAAGCGGGGCGAAAACATCACCTTTTTTAAGGGAAACGCCAATGGCCGCGCTCAGGGCTTCCTGTCCGCGCCCGAGATAGACGCCTCCATGGATTTTCCCGGCGCGATAGAGCGCCGCAAATTTATCGTCAAGGACCCGCGCCAGCAGCATATAACGAAATGCGGACAAATGAATGTCACGCGCGGATTTCGTTTCCTGAGACGGCATGGCGTCCAGCGCCGTTTGAAACATGAATGAAGTCTATCCTTAAAAACCCACGCCAGCAATATCTATCAGGCCGAAAGTCAGTTATTCCGAAATTTCAGGCGGGGCAATTGGATTCAGCGGGCCAGTTGATCAGGGGATTTGACCGCGGGGATCTCGCCGTCTTCGACCCGCTTCACGCCGCCCTGGACAAAGATGTTGCCGTCGTTGTCCTCGTTCAAACGCGGGCGGGCGGTCACGTAATCGTAAATCTCATGTTGAACCACATTGCCATCCGGATTTACAACGCAGTAAGTAAAGGCTGTCGCGCCGCTTTGCCAGAGAACGTGCAATTTGCTGGCGCGATCCAGTTGGGCTTCGGGTTGGCTAAAAGAGATCAGCGGTCCGAGCGCGCGGACTCCGAGGATGCTTCCGTCCGCTTCGTTGCTCACCTGCGCGTAAAGGCGCAATTGATTTTTCAGGTAGTTTGCCTCCACCAGCGCGTATTTGCGGACATGGGGAGGTTGGTCAGGCGTTTCCGGGTCCGACACGCCAAAGGACTGCGACCACAACCCGGCTCCATAAATCACATCAAAACTTTGCGGTGTACTGCTGACATCGCTATTCCACGCGGCGATGTGCAGCGTGGCGGTCACACGATAAGTCCCGGTGCGCTGCAAATTGAAATACGGCGCGAGATTCACTTTCTTAATCGCCATTTCGGAATTGTCCAGGTCAAACAGGTCCGCGACCGGCGGGTCGGATTTCTTGGAAACCATCGAGCCATCACTCGATTGAACGAAAAATGTCAGCCATCCGGAATTTCCGAGGTGCAACAATTGGCCGGAACGATTAGTCACATGGACGGTGACCGGAAGGTCTTCACCGGCGAGAAATTGCTGTTGGTCCAGGGATATCTCCACGGTTACCTGTGCCGAGGCGTCGAAGGTAACCGCGGCCAATCCCAGGCACAAAAGGGCAAATAGGACTTTCATCAGGGTCGCCATTCTAATTGGGCAGCCATGAGGGATGCAATACAAATTCTTTCGAGTTGACGTGGCTCGTGGAAGGGTCGAAGTGTTGAGGCGGTATGCCGCCAATTTCACGAACTTCGTATGACGTGGTGGTTGTGGGCGCCGGGCCCAACGGCCTGGCCGCAGCCATTCGCCTGGCGCAGGAGAAGCTTTCGGTGCTGGTGATTGAGGCCAATGAGGTGATCGGTGGGGGAGCGCGCACTGCTGAACTCACGCTACCCGGTTTTCTTCACGATGTCTGTTCCTCGGTCCATCCGCTGGCGGTGGGTTCGCCCGTTTTTCGAGGGTTGCCGCTGGAACAATTTGGGTTGAGCTGGATCGAGCCGGAGATTCCTCTGGCCAATCCATTGGATGGGGCTCGGGCAGCGGCGTTATACCGATCCGTCGGGCAGACGGCCAAAGAACTCGGCACGGATGAACGCGCCTATGAAAGGTTAATGCTTCCGCTGGTAACGAATTGGGAGAATTTAGTTGCAGAGTTTCTGAAGCCGATGCTTCACGTGCCGCGGCATCCAATCCAGTTTGCCCGTTTTGGGTTGCATGGTTTGCGAAGCGCCATGGGGCTTGCGCGGAAACGGTTTTCGGATGAGCCGGCGCGGGCGCTTTTCGGGGGAATGGCGGCGCACTCGTTTCTGCCGCTGGAACAGATTCCGTCGGCTGCGTTTGGCCTGGTTCTGGGAATGGCGGGCCACGCCGTGGGTTGGCCAATTCCTCGAGGCGGATCGCAACAAATTGCCAATGCGCTGGCGTCCTTCCTTAAATCTCTTTCAGGCGAAATCGTCACCGGCTGGCGGGTTGAAAGCATTCAGGAACTGCCGAAAGCACGAATGATATTGCTGGATCTGACCCCGCGACAATTGCTGCGGCTATTGGGTGACGAAATGCCGCGAGGTTATCGGCGCAGGCTGGAAAAGTTTTCCTACGGGCCCGGTGTATTTAAAATGGATTTTGCGCTGGATGGACCAATCCCATGGGCGGCCGATGCGTGCCGGCATGCGGGCACGGTCCATGTTTGCGGGGCGCTTGATGAAATTGCCAGGTCGGAACGCGATGCCTTTCGCGGCGAGCATCCTGAGAAGCCGTTCGTTTTGTTATCACAACCGAGTGTGTTTGACCCAACACGCGCGCCCCGGGGCAAGCATACTGTTTGGGCCTATTGCCATGTGCCGAATGGCTCTTCGTTTGACATGGCGCCCCGGATCGAGGCGCAGATTGAACGGTTCGCGCCGGGTTTTCGGGATCGCATTCTCGCGCGGCATTCGGAAAACTGCGCCGCACTGGAAAAGAAAAACGCCAACCTCATCGGCGGCTCAATCAACGGGGGCGCAAACGATCTCTGGCATTTGCTTGCGCGCCCGATTGCGCGCCCTGAGCCTTATCGTACGCCGATTCCGGGATTATATATTTGTTCATCCTCGACACCACCGGGCGGTGGCGTGCATGGGATGTGCGGGTTTTATGCGGCGGAGACGGCGATGAAAGATTTGTTGAGCCGTTAAAGGTGATCGGTTGTTGGGCGGCGCTAAGGCAACTTGTGGTCGGAGATGGAGCAGGTGGGAAGGTCGCCGACCGGGTTGATGGAGTAGGCGCCACCGGAGGGGCAGACGGGCCATCGGCTAAGATAGGGCATCAGGTCTTCTTTAGTTGGAAGATCACCATTGGTCTTGTTGTTTTCGAGAGCCCACTCTTTTTTAGCGGCCTCAATTTGGCGGAGGTTGTTGATGCAGGCGTTCCGCTGGGATGTTTCGCGGGCTTTTACGAAGTTGGGGACGGCGATTGCGGCGAGCGTCCCGGACATGATGGCCGCGGGCAAAAGCGCGGCGGTGGCGTAGCTTTGGCTGCTATTTCCAACCGTGACGCAGCCCTGGGGCGTATTCATGCCCACGGAAAAGGCGTATGCGACGTGATTTTGGAAGACCGATTGCATCCATTGCGCCTGGGCCGGCTGCCCGTGCGCTCCGGACATGGCTTGCTTTTGGATTTCGGCAATGGTTTTGCCAAAGAGACTGCTGGCGTAGCAGAACTGATTGCCTTCCTGGGGAATGTTTTGGGAAAGACGCTTGAATTCGTCGGTGCTCTTTAATCCCGGTTCCCGGCCGTCTTTGACCGCCAGGGCTTTTTCAATCAGATCGTCCGAGGACGCGATGAAAAGATAGCCCGCACTGCTGGCGGCGCTGGGGCGGAGTTGAATCGGCAGAAAGGGCAGGGGCAGAGGCATGGTGCGCATTTTGAGATCGGCTTTGTCCACGGCGATGGTCCCAGGCTTTTCTTTCAACGCCTCGTCGATGCGATTGAAAATCGTGTCGTCGTTAACTTTGACCACGAGCATCAGGCCGGGCGCGGGAACTTGCATGGGATTGGACGGCGGGTAGGGAATGATGACGTTATTGGAATCGTCGAGAGTGAGGATGAGGCCGAATTCGCCGCCGAGCGAATGGAGGAATTGGTCCCACTTGATGCCGGTCTTGTTTTCAAATTCAGCGGGAAATTTTTGCAGACGATCCTGGGCGCCCGGAATGCCGGAGTTGGCGGCTTCCCGTTGTGCCACGGTCCAGAGCAATGGCACATCTGCATCCATAAAAAGAGCCAGGGCAGTGTCGTTTGGTAGCAAGTCCAGGCCGTCGAGCGGGTGAGGCGATTTGCCGGCCAGTTGCCACAGGAAGCCATCGCCCTTGTCGGGATAATGGTGCAGGACCGCTTTGTCGCGATACAAGCCGGGTTCAATCTCAATCGAACTTGCGCCAACGCCACTGAGGTCCTGGATGCCGCTGTCCTGGATCACGTGGCCAAGGATGTTAAACGCCTGATTGATTTTCTCATGTTGGTCGTCCGTGATGCCGGGCATGGAAGTGAACACGTCCCGCCACTGTTCGGTTTTTGATGACAGATTTTCCAACCATTGGGCAGTTCCCAGATACATGTAAAAGTTGCCGCCAGGGTCCAATTGTGAGGTTACTTCGTTGAAGCTGGTTTTTTCTGCGGAGACAACAGTTGACTTTTGAGGGGGCTGATTTTGAGGCGCCTCGCTTTTTGAACAGCCAAACGTCAAGGCAACCACCAGGCCAGCCAATGCGAAAGTGGAAATGCGGGAAAGAAGATTCGTTTTCATTATGAGAAATTTGCGTTTTTAAACCCGAATAGTTGAACGGGATTAGTTGAGGCAGTTGACGGAATAATGTAAAGAGGAAAGTAGTCTTACCCAGAGTGATGTGGAAGGGCAAGCGACGATCCCCGCCATGGAGACAGTCAGCTTTGTCTGTTTTTCGGCGTTACTGCAATTGCAGTATATACAAATACACGGGCGTGTTTGTCGCCCACGGATTGGTGAAAATGAAATTGCCGTGGGCATCAAACGCATTGGTCGATACGTGCGTCCAATCTGCAACAGGCGTCGTGCGATTTGTGCTGGTCAAAATGGAATAACTTCCATTTGCGGGACCGTTTGCGCCGCTGGCGATGAAATTTGTGCCGGAAATCTTCAGCGAATTGAAGGCGGGCACGGTTGTCGGCGTGACAATCCTCTGAATGATTGAGTTGCTGCCGCTATTTAACTTGGCATAAAGCACGTCGCCGTCGCTCGGATCAATCCCAAAACAACTCATGCCGGCATCGTTGTAGAGAAGTTGTGGTGTGGTTCGCCTGAGGCCGTTGTAAAAGATGCTCCAGATGGCGCCGCTAACGTAATCGCCATAAATGTAGGAATTGCGAAGCTCCGGAAGGCGGCTTCCATGATAGGCGACGCCAGCGATGACGCAATTACCAGGACCGCCCAAACTGGCATGGGCATACGTAACGAGCGGGAAGATCGGGTTCAACGCGATTGGTTGTCCGTTTGTGATTACGCCACTGGGGGGACTGTTGCTGCCTTCATAAGTCGCCCAGCCGTAGTTGCCGCCTTTATTGATCACATTAATTTCTTCATATTGATCCTGCCCCACATCGCCGCAATAAAGAATCCCTGTTGCCGGGTCAAAAGAGAAACGCCACGGATTGCGAAGGCCAACCGCCCAAAACTCCGTTCGCACCTGGCTGGGATTGACCGGCAGATTGTCAAAGCTCGTTGCGCCGACGAACGGATTGTCCGGCGGCACCGTATAATTGGTCGTTGTCGCGAATTCGGCGCCTGGATTGGGCTCAAGGCTTCCGGGTCTTTTGTCCGGATCGATGCGGATGATTCCGGAAAAGAGATTCAGATCAATATGCTGCGCGTTGGTATAATAATTATACTCGTTGCCCTCATCGCCAAGCGACAGGTAGAGATAACCGTCAGGCCCAAAATGGATATCGCCACTGTTATGATTGGCGGCGCGGTCGTATTGGACGATCAATTGGGTTTCGGAATTCGAGTTGCCTAGATTGGTGTTGCTGGAGGAAATCTGGAAACGCGACAAAATATCATGCAGCCCGCTCGTACCGTTCGTCGCCTGTCCGGTATAATACACGTAAAAATATCCATTCGTCGCGTAACCGGGATGAAACGCCATGCTCAACATACCTTCTTCACTGGTGGCATCGGCGGATTCGCTGGGGTTGCCGACCGTGACGCGGCTGGAAATATCCATAAAAATGGTACGCGTGGGATTCATCAGGTTTGTCACGACGATGATGCGCCCGTGCTTTTCAACGATGAACAACCGGTTGGTTTCGCCCGGCGGGGAGGTGATGCAAACGGGGTTCGAGAAGATTAAACCAGAAAAGGCATTGGTCGGCTGATAAGTCCAGACAGCTTGGGCGCCCACCATAACGGCTGCAAAACAAATAATAATACAGCCTGATGTTTTCAGTGCTCCCGTCACTCGGAGACAGCATCGCTTATTTTGGGTCGAATGTCAAAGCCGATGGTTTCATTAGTCACAATCCACAACCGGCTAATAACGCGGCGTTGGCAAAAATTTGCAACATATCGAAGGACGGCGGTTTATTGGCGTCCGAATGAAATATCCAATTCGTATGAGTCGCTTCCATTTGGGTTGTCGGCGAACCATACCCAGAGGGCGTCTTTATCTGCGCGCATGGTTGCCAGGTCCCGGCCTTTTCTATTGATAATTCTGGCGGTTAAGAAATTGACACCGGAAGGGAGGAAGGCATTGGTTCCTGAATTTTCCAGAACATTGGTGCATTGCAGGTCCCAGTGAACGCCATTCAAGGCAACACCGGTCGGCCAGGACCAATTTTGATGTGACCAAGTGGCTTCCCTGGATGTGATCTTGAGGCAATCGCTACCGTCAATTTGAGCGGCGATTTTCAGATTGGCTGCGACACCGGGAGCGGTTTTGGCCGGGTTAGACCCGGTTGGATGGAAATGAAGTGTGAACTCGTATTCGCCTGGTCCGGGAGGCGTGTCATCCAGATAGACAATCAAAGCATTGGTGGCGCATTCCATGGCAACAACATCACGGCCTTCAATTTTTTCCAAACTTGCCGACTCCAGCGAAAATGTTTCGGGTAAGAACTTTGGATGCCCGACGATGGTCAAATAATTCTTCTTTTCGGGCTTCCACCGCCTGTCGTTGATCATGACGGGATCCATTGGCCAACTCCAATTCACGTGGTTCCAAAGAGCGCCATCGTGAGTGATAATAATTTTGTCGGAGCCGTCCACGCGGCCTTTAAAATGAAAAATGGCGTCGCCGGAAGGGGCCAGAGTCGATGCGAGAGACGGCATGGTAGCGTATTGCAATTCATCCGATACCTCACTGGAACTTGCCGACAGAGTTGTGACTTTTAGCCGGAAGAAACAAACGTTGTTTGTCGGTTGTGGAATAGTAAATATCGTTTCAGTCGCGTCCGCCTGGACATTCGACGACGCTTCGTCCTGCCATGGCGCCTCAAGTGTCGCGCGCATTTCGAGCGTTACCTGGGCACTGCCAGTGGGAACATCTGCGCTCAAGAGCAGATTGGTTCCTTCAACAGAGATAGAGGTAATGACGAACGGAGCGGGGGAGAGCGAAAGGGAGGTGTCGGAAGCGAGGATTGGCGGAGGCGCCCTAAATAGTGCGAGGGCCAATGCTGCAATGGGCAGCAAAAACGACAACCCGTGAATGCGCGTGCCTGACACAAAGGCCTTTTAGCACGGCCAGGGCACAGCGTCAATTTGGGACTTGAGACGGCAGATTTCGGGCGGTGACGCGAATCAAATGTCGATTTTTGCGACCGTATCAGCAGTCGCTTTGGCTGTCACATTCTCAATTCAAAGACGACAATGGCGTTCCGCGCCAGTCTGACGCCCATGACGATGGCTTTGGCCCCATTACGAATTTGAGGGAGCCTCCGGCCATGATTTGCCAATAGGTAATATCAGGAACCTTGAGCAGAGAACCATTTAACATGGCGGACTGAATATATTTATTTTTCGAAGAATTGTTGACGGTTGTGATCGTAAAGGCGCGTCCGTTCGGCAGGTTCAATTTTATTTTGCCGAAGACCGGACTGCCAATCATATAGATACCGGAAGCCGGGTTGACCGGATAAAAGCCCAAGTCGGCAAAAAGCATCCACGAGGTTGTTTGGCCGCAATCGTCGTTGCCGGGAAGGCCGGAGGGCGAACTGTTAAAGTTGGTGAGCGCATCCCGGACGAGGCTTTGGCATTTGGCGGGTTGGCCGCTGAAATCGTAAAGATAAACGTAATGGTTGCCGGGTTCGTTGTTCACGAGCGCATTCAAATCGGTAATTCGGGCGCTGAGAGTCTTGTTGAAGTTGGTCGTTCCGCCCATCAATTGAATCAGTCCGGGGACATCATGCAGCACGGCAAACGTGTATCCGTCCTGGCCGCCTTCAGACCAGCCATGGTTCGTCGGAGCCCAAATGCCATTGACGTAGCGGGAATTCATCAAGCCGGTCGCTGGATTGAAAATGTTTTTGTAATTCAGCGAACGGTTTTTGAAGAAATGATCGTCGTTTGTTTTTCCAAGAACTTTGGCGATTTGAGCCGTACACCAGTCGTAATAAGCGTGTTCCAGCGTGCAGGATGCCGCTCGCGCGGTCCAGTTTTCGGGGACATAACCGTATTTCTTGTAGTAGGTCAGACCTTCGCGGCCGGAATAAGGTTTTCCCTGGGAACGGTCCGGCCAGGATTGCGAGGTGTCTTCGTTGGGCGGCATCATCGCATCCTTGTAAACGGCTTGATACGCCAGGTGGTAGTCGAAGCCGTGGAATCCCTCGCAGATGGCCTCGGCCACCATGGAATCGGCCGGCGTGCTGAGCATGATATCGGTATAGGACGGATTTGGCCACTTTGGCATCCAGCCTCCTTCCTGATAGTCATTGAGCAATGCCTGGATCATGCCGTCGGTGCGTTCAGGGGACACGAGTGTAAGAAAAGTGAATTCCGCCCGAAAAATGTCCCACCCGGAATAATCCGTGTAAGCAACGCCCTTGTGAATTTGATCGTCGAACGCGCTGTAGTAGCGGCCATGCTCGGAAAACAGCCTCGGGTAAAGGAGACAATGATACATGCCGGTATAGAACTGAATCTGTTGGTCGCGCGTGCATCCACTAATGGAAATCTCGTCCAATTTTTGTCCCCATTCGCGTTTCAATTCTGCTTTTACGGCGGTGAAATCCCAGTCGGGGATTTCCGCGTTTAAATTGGCACGCGCCTGATCCAGGCTGATGAAGGAAGTTCCAACCTTGACCTCGATGACGTCATTTCGTCTGGTTTTAAATGTCGCATAAGCGCCGGCATCCGTGGCCACAATGTCCGTAGCGCCTGGATTGACGATGGTCTCATGGTAAGTACCAAAGCCCGCAAAGGGCCGGTTGATTTGAACGACAAAATATCCTTTGAAATTCGGCAACTGCAACGAGGTCAATTTAGCGTCGATTCGGTCGGGATTGTAGCCGGTTATTTCCTGGCGCGCGGCATCCACTGCGGTCTCGCCGGTCACGCCATGCCGGGTCGCCTCCACGACTATGCTCGCATTCGTGTTTTTGGGATAAGTGAAGCGCAGAATAGCGCAATGCTCTGTGGCGGTTATCTCCGCTTTGATTTTGTGCGAACTTCCGGCACTCATCGAAACTGAATACTCGTACGGGCTCACGGCTTCGTCCTTATGCGAGAAGGACAATTGCCGTTGGTTTTCCGCTGTTTTAACGGAGTCCACTTCCGGCATCAATGAAACATAGCCGTAATCGCCCATCCAAATGGCTGCCTGATGCGTTCCCATGAAGCCAAAAATGCCAGTGTCTTGATAATTGTAGGATGTGATGCCGGGCTTGTAATTGACTCTTGTTTGTGGGGTCCAACTGGTCATCGCAAAAGGTGGTTCGACCAACGGCATGGTCCCGCCATATTCCGTTCGTCCATCATTGGGGACATCGGCAGTGCCGATGTAAGGATTGACGTAATCTACGTTCGCGGCGCGCGCCGGGCTAACCGCGCCGGCGAGGCT
Source organism: Verrucomicrobiia bacterium (assembly GCA_036489615.1). GTDB lineage: Bacteria > Verrucomicrobiota > Verrucomicrobiia > Limisphaerales > UBA11358 > UBA11358. The sequence continues at coordinate 14,753 of DASXFM010000370.1, forward strand.
GATTCCTAAAAGTGCGACAAGAGTAAAGGGAAAGGGAGTTGTTCTCATTCATTGACTGTCACCTGGCCTTGATTGTTTAAGGCTACATGAATAGGCGTCTATCGGCGCAGCAGATTAGCAGTTGCGGTGGCGCTTGCCAATTGTTGGCTTGAGGCTGGAGACGAATTCGCCTGTGGAGAAAACTTTCCACGTTTGCGCTTCAAGGTTTGCGCGGTCGATGCTCAAATTTTACGCAGATTGCGTGAAATTCACGCGTTCCTGCTTTTGGCATTGATTCACATTTTGTTGTTTCCACAGTAAAAAGGCAAAATTCCGCAGTGGCATTTGTCGTGCTTATTGGCAAAAAACGCATGATGCGTCCCCGGACGTTGGAATTAATTGACCGATGTGCGTCCGGATGGCAAGATAGTCGGCACAGCAACAACCCGTGTCCCTCCAACATGTTATGCTACAAAAGATCAGTCGCGCTTTCCGGTTCGTAATCATCTCAATTTTTTGCCTGTACGTTCAGTACGCCGAAGCCAGCATCACTGTCGGCGTTCAGCCGCCAAGTCAGACTGTGTCGGTTGGCGAAACCGTTACCTTTGGCGTCACAGTCACCACCACGGCGGGTGAAGTGGTCACGGGTTTTCAATGGTATATGTCAACCAACGATCAAAGTCCGTTTGCCCTGGTTGGTCTTTCGGGCGCTTTGGTTCTGACTAATGTTCAAACGAGTGACGCCGGATATTATATTGTGAATGTCACCTATACATCCGGTGGCAGCCAGCAAACAATATCCGGCACGGCGGCGAAGCTCATCGTGAATCTCCAGCCACGAATTGCGGCGCAGCCGGTGAGCGTGACTCTGCCGGTAGGCAGCAATGCGGTATTCAACGTCGTAGTTGGGGGACAACCGCCGCTGCATTTTCAATGGCAGGATAACGGGACAAATCTGGCGCACAACAGCCGCGTGACGGGAATCACGAGCACAAATCTGGAAATTCAGGATTTGGCGCCGACCGATTCGGGCAATTACGACATTGTCGTGACCAACTCTTACGGTTCAGCCACCAGTGAGGTGGCGACATTGGCGGTATATGTGTCTCCGCCGGTCTTTACCAGCCCGACCAACGCGGTGGGGAAACAAGGATATGCTTTCAATTACACGATAACAGCCAGCGGAAACACGCCGATCACATTTGGCGCCATTGGATTGCCGGATGGCCTGAATCTTGATTCGACGAATGGTGTGATTTCGGGCGTCCCGACCGTTTTTGGTGTTTTTGACGTGGCTCTTTTCGCGACGAATGCCGCGCAGACGACCGTCGAAAATTGGTTTCTGACTTTGGCGGATGACATTCCTGCGATCATCGGCGCGACGAATGCGGCGGGACAGCAGGGGCAACCGTTCAGCTACACCATCACGGCGACCAATGATCCTGCTTCATTTAGCGCCATATCGTTGCCCAACGGCCTGAGCGTGGACACGAACAGTGGCATTATCTCGGGCGTGCCGCTGGTCAGCGGTTCGTTTCCCATTACAATAGGCGTGGCCAACGTCTATGGAGCGGACAGTGAAACGCTGACTTTAAATCTGGCTTCCGGCGCGCCGTCCATCATCAGTTCCCTCGTGAAAAACGGCACGCAAGGGCGGTCTCTCACTTACACCATCACGACTCACAACACGGCGGTTTTGTTTAGCGCCGTGCCGTTGCCGGACGGTTTGAATCTGAATACGAGCAGCGGCGTCATTTCGGGCGTGCCACTGGTCAGTGGTACGTTTCCCGTGACCATTGGCGCGTTGAACCAATTCGGTTCCGACAGCCAGACCCTCAAAATTAATGTCTCCAGCGGAGTGCCGGTCATCAGCAGTTTGCTGAATGTCACAGGTGGGGAAGAACAGCCTGGCTTCGATTATACCATCACGGCGAACAATGCGCCGACAGCGTATTGGGCTGAGAACCTGCCGACCGGGCTTACGGTGAACACCAACACAGGCGACATCACTGGCACACCGCTGTATGCCGGCAGTTACAGTGTTCCTTTATTTGCCGCCAATGCCCTGGGAGTCGGAACGGCCACTTTGCAACTCATCATAACGAACATGACCATCACCAACCTGGTGGTCACCAATTTGACTGCCCAATATTTGTCCCCTTATCTCCTGAATTTCAAATTCTCGATGGTCAACGGTAATGATTCCATGACGAGCCACGGCGTCGTCGCATCGCCGAGTTTAATGTCTGTGAGCGCGTTTGAAGGTGGCGTGCCGGTCAGTCCGTCGGAAACTTCCATCCTGCTCCAGCCTGTTAACAATCAGTCCGCCGACACCCTCCAGGGCTATCTGGTCATGGACTTTAGTGAAAGCATCGCGTCGCTCGACAATGGCGATACCAACGGAAACGGCCTTTCGGATGCGATTGACGCCGAAGTCGCCGACGCCCAAACTTTTGCCAATGAGCAACCCGCCGGGTCGCAAATTGGCGTCTATGAGTTTCATCGGGATGACGAATCGCCGCAGCAGGTCCTGCCGTTGACGTCCGCTACAAATGTCGTGGACGATGCCATTGCCGGGATCTGGAACAATTATGTCCAGGGCTTTCCGGCCGGCTCACGAGCGTGGGATGCTTTGATGGACGCGATCACGGCCCTGGGGCCCACCAACAGCAGCCAGGTCCACTACATTGTATTCATGTCCGACGGTCAGGATGACTCCAGCACCGCCACCATCACTAACGTGATCGACGCCGCGACCAACGCCAACGTGCAAATTTACACCATAGGTTTCGGCGATGACGTGGACACCAATGCGCTCGAGACGCTTGCCAGCGCAACTGAGGGACAATATTTCACGCCTACCAACGCCTCGGATTTGGCCCTTGATTTTGCCCGATTGGGAAAGGATTTCTCCGGCCAATATATCTTGCGCTGGGCGACCCTGAGTCGCGCGAGCAATTCATTCATGCCCACGTTCCAAATTACCTACCAGGGTTTGACCGCTGACTCGCCGCCCAACCCTCCGCCTTTCATCAGCGGCACAAATTTTATTACCGTGACGAACGGCGGCGTGGTGATGACCAACATGGTATTTCTTTACACGACCAATTATATTATCCCACCCTACAATCCGTCGGTTTATGCGGGGAATGTTTTGGCCGGATCGCTGTTTTTGGCAACGAATGACTACGTGAATCCGCCGGAAATTACTTTGAGCGCCATTTATGTGCCGCGATATATCCGCCAGTTGCATTTGCACTATCGCGCCAATTGGCCGGTGACCGTGAGCATGGACTCCACCAATCCCGGCCAAATCCTTTACGGCTGGACCTTAACGCAAACCAATGACGGCGCGGGCGGCCAATGGGCGTATTTGAGCGCCCCGAATCCGTCTCTTTTGGCCGATAGCATCCCGTTTGCTGATTTCGGCAGCCTGTTGAGTTTTTCCTTCCAGGACGCCGGCGCATCGAGCAATGCGTTCAGTGAATTTGTCGTGGATAACACCATTTATACCAATACCGCCGGCACGAATTTCTACGGGTTCACGCTGGGAGGCACCAATGCCTTCACCGTTGTTTATGCGGTGCCGCCGCCGCATGGAACTCCGATTCCATGGTTAATGAGTTATGGGTATACAAATAATTTTGCCGCCGCGGAATTGCTCGATCCGAACGGAAATGGCCTGGCAGTGTGGCAGGACTATTTGGCCGGCCTGAATCCGCTGAACCCGAATTCCATCTTTGCCGTTCAAATCGCCTCGTTACCGAATCCTCCTCAAATCGCGTTCAGCACGGCTGTCGGACGGAGCTACCGCATCGATTGGGCCGTGAGCCTCGATGGCGGTTGGACGGTCCTGCGCGATGGGATTGCCGGGACTGGCAGTGAGGTGGTTTTCACCGACAACCGCAATTTGAGCGGCGTCTCGGCCATGTACTACCGCGTGGTGGTGGAGGATCCGTAGTTCCGGGGCGGTAAACGCACCATGCCGCCAGGAAGCAAAGGAGCATGGAAATGTTTAGTAGCCCTGAGAGTCTATATCGAAGGGCCGGCAGCGCATAGCAACCTATCTGGAGATATCCGGCCCAATATCCTAAATCAACATATCCTGATACGTTGTTACTAATTTAATTCGCTTTTTTTCAAAAAACATATTGACCGTAACTACATCAGTGTGGTATATGTGTCTGCGTTCAATGAAAACTTGCTTAAACATATCAACCACGAGTTGGCCGATTATGTTGGTCGCGAAAGCGACACATCATAACCGGTATAACCCGGGTTGTGAGTTTGGTCTTGGTTTATCCACGGCTCCAGCCGGGCAACAGCCCGAAGGTAGTTTGGATAGACTGGGCGTAAGCAGGTGAAGAATCGAAATAAGCTTTATTTTACCCTGCTTACGCAATCGTAGGCAGGGTTTTTTGTTTTCTCTGCGAAACCGCATAATAAGCCGGATATAAGTGATCTGTGAACAATAGAAACGAGACGTCCAGGTGATGTCAGACAGTAATAAACTAAAAATGGCGCAAGAGAGCCGAGGCTCTCGACGGGTGGACTCTATCTATAAGTCCCTGAAAAATGCGCCGACATGGTTTAGCTCGAATTTACAATTTAAGGGCTTCGGAGGAGGTGTGCCCCTAAACACCGAAACAGCCGCCGTGAAACCGCGGGTTGGGATCTAATAGATCGCCAAGAGGTGTTTGTTCTTTGTTGAAATGGCATGGGCCGGACGGTCCTTGCGGACGGCCACCGGCTGCCGCAGGCTTCCGGCCCTTTTGATTTCCGCGGTTGTGATTTAATAGCAGAATGATTCCTCGCCAGGGAATATGTCCAGGTGCAATTCCCGGCAACCGCACCATCCTTCGCTCCGGTACGACGTCAATTGAGTCACGGCGAAGGATACCCTCCGTGGCCTTTGGATGAAAAGGTCCGTTCATTTGCCCCGGAGATACGGATGGCAGGCCAATCTTAGTTCGGGCGCCGGTGCGAGCATGGCTGCCTTGCCAGGCGCATGAAGCGAAGGCGGTCTAAATCTGTTCTGTTCTACGAGCTGTGACCTTGCAAGCCAATGTTTTTATGCCGCGCACCAGCCTGTGCAGCAGAGTCTCCAAAACTCAGCCTGCCTGGGGCAGCACCAGGGCGGCGTGCCAATTTCGTGGGGGCGTGGCAGAAAAGTGATGCATCTGCCCTGCAAGCAGACTCAAGCGGGAGCGTTACCCGCCGTCCTCCACCAGCCTTCGTTCGAAGCGTTAGCGAGCAGGGCTGCCGCGCCTTAGTGCAGCGAAGGCGGGATTTATCGTCAGTACAAAAGCTACGGCCTGACAAGCCGGCCTTTGCCAAGGGCACGAGGGGCGCATTCACACATTGTTCTTACGTCGGTGGTGGTAGGGACGGCGCGCTGCGCCGTCACCGCCCGTAGAGCGGGCGGAATCCCGCAATGCGGGACGGTCCAACGTCCGACCACATTCGTTGCGCCGCTAAACGCGGCGCGGACAGCGGTGGCAGCGCCACTTGCCATGCGCGCCGTCCCTACCAAGAACAGTGCCAAAATGCGCCCGGGCACGAGTCGGCACGTGAATGTCAATTGCGGGAAACTCGACCAATGCACAGAGTGAAGCCTCATAAACTTCTTCAGGTGGGTGTGACTCCCACTCCCGCTACCAGCCTTCGTTCCGAGCGCAGCGAAAGGAACGCCGCGCCGTAGTTTGCCGCAGGCGAACGAAGGCGGGCCGAACGGATTGTGCAACTTGGAACGACTCGACCAGCCACATCCCGGGAAGTGATCCAGTTATCCGACTGTAAATCGGACGTCGCAAAATAAACTGGAAGTGACGACTGGAGCATTACCAGCACTTCCCACCATCCTTCGCTGACCTGCGGTCAGCTTCGGATGGCAGGCCGGTTTTCGTTTCGAGTATAGCGGACGAACGAAGACTGCTGCGCCGCAGTATAGCGGAGGCGGGCTGGACCGTCGAAACGAACATCCAAACGCTCGGAATTATGACTCGGCAAGCCGTCCTGCGTCGAAACCTCGACTGTCATGCCGTTTTGCTCTCGTGGCTGAATAGAAAAGCAACCCCTTGTCTGCGGGGAGATTGTGGGTGCAAGTCCCACCGGGGGCGCCACTTTTACTGCTCAGTCGGATAATAGTAGTCCATCCGGTTGTTACCCGGAGTGTGCTGGTGCGATTCCGGCCTGAGCAGCCAATTCAATGCCCGGGTGTAGATAGAAAACGGCGGAGATTTCGCACGATTGAAGCAATTCCCAAAATCAGATTCTGCCGGGTTACTTTTCCGCTCGCGTAGCTCAATATACAGAGCGCGATGCTTCTAACATCGGAGATGAAGGCGAAATTCCTTCCGCGAGCGCCATCGTTCGTCATTTCAGGGTGTAATATCAGCAGCAGACGGCCTCGCCTGGAATGAGGAGGGCGGGAGTACAATTCTCTCCACCCTGACCATTTTTGGAAGGCAGGCAGATATAAGCTGGCTGCACCTGTCCCGAAAACAGGATCGGCATTGCCGAGGCCGGAGCGTTACCGACGCCTTCCGCCAATCATAAACCATTAACCAAAGGAAATACCATGAAGCCCGTTATCCGTTACCAAAGCCAATTGCTCTTTCGCAAGAGCTATAAACCGAATCGAAAGTTTCGAATCCGACCTGCGGCAAGGACGGTACTCGTATTCCGTCCTTCACGTGCTGGTCCACAAATGGAAACTTATGAATGCAAAACAAATTGAGTCCAGGTTCGCCGCGATGGGAGCGCGCATGAAATGGCGTGAAATCCCGTCGCGCTGGCGTCAGGGCGACCGCACGTGGTTGGACCCGGCCGACTTTGCGATGGATATTCGCAAGGACGGTACCAGGCAGTTCTTTGAACTCCGCGTGCCGACGCATCTGAGCCAATCGCTTGACGTCTCCGTGATGCAGGCCGAACCGAAGCAACGTCATTTGCTTTTGTTCATCCGCAAAAACGGTGACAAGCCACAGCTCGACCGCTTCCTATGCGGACACGACGAGCGCGAATGGTTCGTCGCTGCCGTTCCGGGCCGCGCCTCAAGTGTGCGCCAGGCGATGGATGCGCTCCAACCGGCGGACGTTCGTGATGCGCTCGCGCGCAATTCCGTCTCGTCGGGCAAACGTTATGAACGCAAGAACCGTGCATTTCGTCGCCAGGGCGAATGGTTCTTCGTACCTGAACCGTTATTGTCGGTGGATAAAGAATTTGTCCTCCACAATGAACCGCTCCGTCGCGGCGGGGGAAAGCCACACATGGTGGATTGCCTTTACCGCACGGGAGGTGAAACAGTTCACGTTTGCGATCGGTACCCGAACGGCCTCACGCCGGACGAGTATCGTACCGTCACACAGCGAAATCCCAACGCGATTCGCTGGCGCTGGCAGGTAATGGTCCGCAACCCGGGCGTCTTCGCCCGCGGCGCCGTCCGTCACAGCGACCATGCGGTCATCACGCTGCCGTTCTGGCATCGGGTTCTTATGAACACCGAAACCCAGAGCCGCACGATGAGACACGTGGCGTTTCTGGACTAAACGAAAACAAAAATATCGGGAGGCGTTCTATGAATGCCTTCCGATTCAATTTCCGTCTGGTAGCTCAGAAGGTGCTTGCACACGGCCACCAGCCCTCGCCTGATAAGCGAGAGAACGCGGAGCATTACCGCGCCTGACGAGCATCCTTCGCCAAGGCTACGGATGGCAGGCCATCATTTGCAATGGAGCGATCCGCGATGTTGGCCATCTGCCAGGACCCTGAGTAGCTGAGACAGATTAGCGCCTCGCTGAAGACGAGGAGACGCTGGTGCGATACCAGCCTCGGGGACCATGCCATACGTCCGTGAATGCAAAGCAGCTCGAGTATTCGGCCCTTCAAGCCGACCCTAGCCGGTGCGAGTCCGGCCACGGATGCCAATGGAGACCCTGCGAAGCAGCTCTCAAGGTGTAATTAGTTTCTGCACGCCGCTCTGCGAAGGCGGAGGTTCGTGGTGCAAATCCACGTGAGAGCGCCAGTTTTTCAAATCAGAAATCGTAAATCTAAAATCGCAAATATGCAGCCCTTGTGCCTCAGCAGCTACAGGAGCGGTTTCGTAAACCGCTATTCGTCGGTGCAAGTCCGACCGGGGCTCCAGCAGGATTGTGGTGTAATAGCAGCATCTCCGCCTGTGAAGCGGACGGTCCGGGTGCAAGTCCCGGCTTCCTGACCATTTCATTTATGATGGGCCGAAGTTGATCGGTTATCCTCTAAACATAAGGAGGGCGTACCGTCCATGGTTAAAACCCTGGCGGTCCGGGTTCGATTCCCGGCATGGAGTGCCTCCGCTCGATCACGCCACTTGCCCATCGGAGTTTGCCCGGGCGGTATGCCCTGGGCGCAAAACCGCCTCCGCAATTTTTGTCGGGAATCCGGCAAAGATTGCGGATATTCCCGTAGTTTAACTGCGATAAAATATCTGAAATCTATCCAGAAGTTGTGGGTTCGATTCCCGCCGGGTGCGTTAATTTTTGACGGGCCGTTGAGTTTGGGTTATCGGTGAACTCCGAAAGGATGAGCGGGTTCGAACCCCGCCCCAGCCGCCAAATGGCTGGGTTCCCATCTCGCTCTTTGTCCGTCGCTTGATTTGATTTGAAAGGGCCGACCGAATGCGGGTTCCCGTCCGCACCATACGCGGACGTAGCTCAGCGGTAGAGCGCCCGAGTCCAATCCGGGAGGTCGCGGGTTCGAATCCCGTCTAAAATTACGCCTCTGTTCAAGCCTTGCCTTTTCAAAAAATGGGGAGAGCAAATCCGAGACCGAATTGGACGGTATCGCTTGCTCTCCGCGCATCATTTCGACGGGTCGCAGGATTGGATTATCGCTCATAACGACGAGGTCGCGGGTTCGAATCCCGCCCCTGGCACCATATGCCGGGGTAGCTCAGTGGTAGAGCACGAAAAACTCCAGTTCACTTTTTATCCGTCGGTATTACGCGCCGAACTCCGATTCGGCCAATTATCAACCGTTAACCGTTCACACATTATGAGACCTGACATGCATAAAGTCGTCATCGAACGCCCGCGCTGGAATCCTGGCCCTGGCAAAAATGGACGCCGCGCCAATTTGCCGGATGAACTGCTGCCAAAGTTCGAAGGCATCAAACGCCCCCACAGTTGCCGTAAAGGCCTGACTGATTTGCTCGGGCCATTGAAACGCTGGCTGCAATCACAGGTCGGGCGACCATGGAACGACGTCTATTCGGAAGCCTGCGCAGTCATCAAACCCGACAGCATCATTCGCGCGCACGTCAAAACCCATCTGCTCCAATTCGTGCAACGCAACACGTTCATGCACGATGGCGTTGTTTCATATCTTGCAACTGGCCGTGGTGGTGGCATTCGACCAGTTTTGTCCGAAAAGTTTTTCCGGCGTGTTTTCTACGTTCATCCAGAGACTGGATTGTTGGAGAAGATCGAGCCTGTTTCGCGAAGGCGATGGAATGCCGGCAGATTTCGATCACACAATGAACGCCGTTGGGTTCGCAAGGGCGTAGCGCTGCAACAAATCCGTGGCCTCTGGTTTGAGTGTCATTTTGAAGCTGTTCCAGTTGGCGTGCGTTTCAAGGCCTACGATCACGCGTTGGAGCGGGTTGTCTCTCGCGGAGAATTGGCGAGGCACGAGTCGGAATACCTCCTTTGCAAACGTAAGTGCCAACTCTCGGGTCGGGAATTGAAACGATTTGGTTTACGCAATAGCGCGGAGCTTAAAGCGCAGTCTTCAGTTGGTCGCCAGCAAGACCGATTGAAGACTGTGCTTCAGCTTTTAGCGGGCCGTAGATTGTGGGTTATCGTGAACCCGGCAAGACCGGTGCAAATCCAGTCCGCCGCTTACGACGGTGGTGCAACTCTCAGCACACCGGGCAATTCCACAGTCGCTTTTCTTGTCCGCTGCTTTTGATGGGCCGAAGTTGTGGGTTATCGTCGGTTGCCGGTTCGAGTCCGGCCTGCTCCACCAAATGGGGCAGTAGTTCAATGGTACCCGGCACGCCGACCATTTTTGCCGGCGAAGATGGAGAATGGAAGATTGAAGATGGCGTTGTCCCATCCTCCATCCTCCATCTTCGCTTTAGCAAGGCCTGCAAGCATTAAAGTGATGCAGCGGACTTTTAATCCGCAGAACAGGGCGCGTTACCCTGGCAGGCCACCATTCATTTCATTGCCGGGTCGTCTAATTCGTAGGACAGCGCCCTTTGAAGGCGCTTATGCTGGTGCGAATCCAGCCCCGGCAGCCAATTTCCGCTCGGTGGTGAAATAGCATCACGTCTGGCCTACACCCAGAAGTCGGAGGGGCAGAACCTTCCCGGGCGACCATTGCCTCGTGGCGTAATCAGGAGCGCGCCGGTCTCTGACACCGGAAGCCTTGGAGCAAAACCAGGCGAGGCAGCCAATTTCGTTTGCAAACCAAA
>DASXFM010000378.1:0-16972 GCA_036489615.1 Verrucomicrobiia bacterium
GCGGGAAATTAACTGTTGAAATTACGCCCGGTTCTCTTCACATTCTATCGATGAAATTCGTTCAAACGTCGGTCATTATTTCGGGCGTCCTGGTATTGGCTGCGACGTCTTGTTCCACTTCTCCCAAATGCAATTGCCAAATGGCCCCGGCTTCCTCATCCAGCCGGCCAATGGAAAATCTCGTTCGATATGCCAGCCCCATGTGTGGAACGGGAACCTTTCCCGACGTGCCCGCCGGTGACAACAATCTTTTTCCCGGCGCCGTCGCACCTTTTGGGATGATTCAATGGAGCCCGGACACCGGGGCTGGAACCACACCCGGCGGCTATAAATATTACGACACCGAGATTTCCGGTTTCAGCCTGGACCACGTGAGCGGGGCGGGTTGCCCGGACGGTGGGAATTTTTCATTTATGCCGATCCTGGGCGCTGGAGAACCGCCCAATGGCAGCCGGACCGCCTTTGCCACGACGTTTTCACATGACAATGAAATGGCCAGGCCGGGTTTTTACGCGGTGACACTGGACAATGGGATCAAGGTCGAGCTCTCCGCCACAACGCGCACCGGATTCGGCCGTTTCACATTTCCCGTGGGTAAAACGGCAACCCTCGCGATCAACGCAGCCAGTGACGTGAACCATTCCGACGACTCACAAATCGAAATCAATCCGAATGCGCATGAAGTGACCGGATGGTCTATCGGCGGTTATTTTTGCCAGAGCAAGACCCGTGAACGGGACAAGCGAACCATCTATTTTTGCGCGGTTTTCGATAAGCCTTTTTCCGGTTACGGCACCTGGAGCGGCGCGGCCTACGCGCCCAACAGCACGAACGGAAGTGATACGGCCTCCGGGGCGTTTCTGACTTTTGACACGTCGCAAAGCTCTGCTGTCATGGCCAAGGTCGCCATCTCCTACGTCAGCGTTGCGAACGCGCGCGCCAATATCGAGGCTGAAAGCCCCGTTGCCCATTTTGCGTCCAGCGATTTTGATAAAGCCGTCCAATCTGCCAGCGATATTTGGAATAACTGGTTTAATAAAATTCAGGTCAGCGGCGGATCGACAAATGACCTGAACACATTCTATTCCATGTTGTATCATACGTTCATTGGACCCACAGTTTGCTCGGATGCCAATGGCGATTACACGGGCTACGATGGACAGGTTCACAACACCCAGGGTCGCGTTCAATACGCCAATTTTTCTGGCTGGGACATTTATCGCAGTGAAGCGCAATTACTCGGCATGCTTGCGCCTAAAGAAGCGTCCGACATGGCGCAGTCCCTCGTCAATGACTACCAGCAAGGCGGTGCTTTCCCGCGCTGGGGCGTTACGACCATGGACAGCGGTGTAATGATGGGTGACCCCGCCGCGCCGATTATCGCGGATTATTACGCCTTCGGCGGGACGAATTTCGACACGCAGGCCGCCTTGGCCGGTCTGCTCAATGCCGCCACCAATCCCGCCGTCTTCGCGCAACGCAGCAAGACACATGAACGGGACGGTCTGGGCGACTACTTGAAATTGGGTTACATCCCCCAGCATGGCGAACAGGGCGGCTACGGCCCTGTTTCAATGACCGAGGAATACGACTCAGCGGACTTCGCCCTTTCTCAATTTGCCGCGGCGCTCGGCGATTCGGCCGATAGCGAGATGCTGTTGGAGCACGCCCAGGACTGGAAGAACCTTTATAACCCGAATACCGGATACATTCAAATGAAACGGCGCAATGGTGAATGGTCGCCCGGCTTTACAAATAACGTTGGGTCCTACAACGGTCGCCCGACGGTTTATGTGGAAGGCACGGCCGGACAATATCTTTGGATGGTGCCGTTCAATTACAAAGGGCTCGCCGCGGTGATGGGCGGGCCGGATGCCGCTTCAAAACGGCTCGACCAGTTCTTTACCAAACTGAACGTGGGCGATCGTGGAGCGGACGCCTGGATGGCGTGGCTGGGCAATGAGCCCTGCGTGGAAACGCCATGGATCTATGATTTCTGGGGCGCGCCTTACAAGACCCAGTCGGTGGTGCGCCGCGCAATGAATGAATTGTACACGGGCAAACCGATCGGCTACGCGGGCAACGACGACCTGGGCGAAATGTCCTCATGGTATGTCTTTTCGGCACTGGGCATGTTCCCCGAATTGCCCGGCTCGGACATTCTGGTGCTCGGCAGCCCCATGTTTCCCAAGGCCGTCGTGCACCTGCAAACCGGTGACATTACCATCACGGCCAATGGCGCCGGTCATGATACGGCGTTTGTACAAAGCCTCAGGGTCAATGGCAAAACCTGCGATAAACCGTGGCTCCGCTTTTCCGATATCAACCACAACGGGACAATGACTTACGATTTGAGCGCGACGCCAAATACGAGTTGGGGCGCCGACCCGTCGGATGCTCCACCCTCTTATGATGGTGGCGAGTCCGCCCGATAAAAAATCGTTTCTGCCAGAACGATGGTGAAGATATTCGACGTTGGATGTTTAGTGTTCGATGTTTCGAAATCGCCGATCTATTGGAAATGTCGCAACAGAACGTCGAAGACCTCGGTTGATCTGAGTTGCTGCGCGCCCAAGGTTTCCGGCTTTTCGCAGACAACTATCGGCCAATCTTTTTTGTCAATCGGCCGCCGTCCATGCGAGCCTTTGACCAGGCTTGCATCCAGCGGGATCAAATCCATTAGCATCCTGAACCCGAGCTTTTTTTGCAGCAATCGCCGCGCAATTTTTATCCGCGGCATCGAAATTCCTGGATCGATGAAAAGTTCCACCGGGTCGTAGCCGGACTTTCGATGAATGTCCACGGTGCGCGCAAAATCCGGCGCGCGCGTGTCGTCATCCCAATAATAGTAAGTAAACCACGCATTTTCCCTGGCCACGGCAATCAAATCTCCCGCTCGCGGATGGTGGATGCCCGCGGTGACTTTATCCGCACCACCGAGAACGCTTTCGATACCGGAAGTTTTCTCCAGGACCTCACGCACAACTTTTTCGAGCGACAGGTCATTCAGATAAATATGCGCGACCTGGTGATCGGCCACCGCGAAAACCCGGCTAGCCCCGGCATCCAGAATTTCCGTGCCCAGCTCATCTTTCAACGTCAACCAGCCATGCTTGCGGAAAATGCGGTTCAAGTGGATCGGCATTTCCACGTTGGTGATCCCGTATTCGGAAAGCAAAACAATGCGGACATCGCGACCGCGGAAAAAATCGATTAAATCGCCGACAATCGAATCAATCGCCTTCAAATCAGGGAGGATGGCGGGATTGATTTGGCGCGAGCCCACGGTGTACGGGCCGTGTCGTTGCAGGTTATAGTCCAGATGCGGCAGGTAAATCAGGTTCAGCGTGGGCGAGAATTTCTTTTCAATCCATTTCGCGGATTCTGCGATCCAGCGCGTCGCGCAATCAGCGGGGCCTTGCGGCGTCCTGAGCCCGGCAGCCGGCCCCCAGAATCCAAAAAATGGAAATTCGCCCAGTTCCTTTTTTATGTCCTCTCGGATGGAATACGGCCAGGAGTAAACATCAAAAATCTTTCCGCCGTCAGCGCGATAAATTGGGCGTGGTGTGATCGAGTAGTCCACGCTCGAATACATGTTGAACCACCAGAAACAGTTCGCAATAGATGGAATTTGGACCGTTTTCTGACTTCCCCGCGTGGCTGTCTGCAATCTCAAAGCGTCCCAAATTTTCGCTTGTTGGACCACGTGATTGGATTGTTTCCAGAAATGGATTTCCGCCAGTTCACGATTGAACCATCCGTTGCCGACAATGCCGTGTTCCGACGGCAATTTTCCGGTGAGATAATTTGATTGCGCAGCGCAGGTGACGGCGGGAAAGGCCGGTTCGATAGGAGCCCGCGCGCCGCTTCGGCAAAATTCAGCAATGTGCGGGGTGGCTTCGCCGATGAGCGCTTCGGTCAGGCCGACGATGTTGATGACGACCAGGCGGGTCATTTTGCTCGGTCACGGAGTTCGTGGATCGCGGCGACAACTTTTTTACGGTTCATCTCATGTACTTCCACGGCGCGGCCGATCTCCTTCAACAGCGTAATCGTTAATTGCCCTCCCAGATGCTCCCTGAACTCTTCCAGCCCGTCCAGGACCCGCAGACTCCCGTTCGCGCCCGCGTCGAGCAATTCATCCGCGTATAGCTTGAATCCGAGATGTTTCAGCAACTTTAGAACACGCTCACATGACTTGTCTTTGAGCAATCCGGCCATCCGCGAATAGATGACATCCAGCGCGATGCCGATGGCCACGGCTTCGGCGTGTGAAATCGTAAAATTGGAAAGCTGTTCGAGTTTGTGCGCCGACCAATGTCCGAAATCAAGGGGGCGCGCGGAGCCTTTCTCGAATGGATCGCCGCCGGTGGCAATGTGGACCAGGTGCAATTCAGCACAACGGCGGATGAGCTGTTTCATCGCGCCCGGCTCGAAAGACATGAGCTTCTCCATATTCTGTTCGATGTCTTCGAAGAAAGCTCGGTCGCGGATGCATGCGACCTTCACGGCTTCGACGTAGCCCGAGCGCTTGTCCCGGAGCGGCAGCGTGGCGAGCAGCGTGAAATCGTTGATGACGGCGTGGGGCGGGGCAAACGTGCCGATGAAATTCTTTTTTCCGAAGGCGTTGACGGCGTTTTTCACGCCCACGCCCGAATCCGCCTGGGCCAGTGTGGTGGTTGGAATGCGAACGTGCCGGACGCCGCGATGCGCAATCGCCGCGGCGAATCCCGCCAGGTCGAGCAGCGCCCCGCCGCCCACGGCCACGAGGTACGACTGGCGGTCAATATGATGACGATCGATTTGCGAGAGGATTTCGGTGACCAGGGGGATGGAATTTTTTGAGTGCTCACCTCCCACGACTGGGAGCGGGGCCCGAACCAGTTGCAATTGCTTTGAGTGCTTCGAAAAATAATCCTCGATTTGCTTTTCCAGGCCGGGTTTTGCCTGCGACAGTGAATTTTCGATGACGACCAGTGCTTTTCGCGGCTGGGCATCGGCGAGCGCGTTTTTCAGCGTCAAATTTTCCGCCGCAAAAACGTTTTCGGTGAAATAAACCCTCAATTGCCACCCAACTCGAATCTGTCGCTGAATCACAGCCATGATTCAATTTGGGATTTTGAAGAAGGATATTCGAGCTTTATTTGAAGACCGGGTCAAGGGGCTCATTGTCATCCTCATCGCCTGCCCGCCGTCTTGTCCGCCATAGACTCCGAGTGACGGTGGAAGCTTCTGAGCGAAGGAGGGTCCTCGAAATCCATTCCTCGCGAAAATCGAGATCCTGTAACGGCTGGCTATTTCACCTTCAAATACATTTCGATTCTGGCTTTTTCTTCTTTGTCTCGATTGATTTCCTCGTCCACATCATTAAGTCGGTTGCTCAAAATGATTTGCAGTTGATCTGCCAAGGCCTTGCCCTTCAGTGTGTCCAATGAGAAATCGCGGCTAATTGGCACAATGCGATGATCCTCTATGGCGGTATAGGTGCCATCATTATACCATCCAAATATTAGAAACCGTTGGTCGGGATATGGCCAATAGAACGATCCAAGCTTTGCCGGACCCGGTTTTGTATTTCCCTTAAGAACTGACAGAACTTTGACGTCGGATGGGATCACGTTGTCCATAATATAAGCGTTTTTCGCCGCAGGATTTGTTCCGTATGTAGATGTACATCTGGCAATAACGATATCAGGAGATATCTGAATCAATTCATCCCAATTTTTAAACCTGGAATATAAAACGCCAATGGCAGCAAATCCTGCTACAAAGAAGAATAATAGAATAATCGAGATCCTCTTTTTCATATTATTGTGCGGAGAATGACATGCCGTTCGTGGACTGCGTATTCAGGTTGGCTCAAATCGCCAAAGCTCTCGGCGTCCGTGTTCGTGATCTCGGCGCCATGATTTGAGCCTAAGAAGGCCCCTTCATCAAGAAGCTCTTTAGCCTACTTCGCCACGCTCTTGTCCCGCGGAATTCGCATTCCGTAAAACGAGCGATAAACAAAGATCAGCGCGACCACAAAGAAAAAGATACCAATACCCATTTTGGCTGCTGTGTTCGTCATCGTCACCGCGATTTCCGTCGCCAGCAGGCCGAACAATGTCGTGAATTTGATGATCGGGTTCATTGCCACGGAACTGGTGTCCTTAAACGGATCACCCACCGTGTCACCGACGACCGTCGCGGCGTGCAAGGGGGTCCCTTTTTGTTTTAAATCCACTTCAACGATTTTCTTGGCGTTGTCCCACGCCCCGCCGGCGTTGACCATGAACAAAGCCTGGAACAAGCCGAAAAACGCAATGCCGATGAGATAGCCGATGAAGAAATAGGGGTTGAAGAAGGACAATCCGAGCGCAAAACTGAAAACCACGATGAAGATGTTGACCATGCCGCGTTGTGCGTAGCGCGTGCAAATTTCAACGACCTTTTTGCTGTCCTCAATCGATGCGGTTTCCTTTTCGAGGTTGAGGTTTTCCTTGATGAAAACGACCGCCCGATACGCGCCGGTCACGACGGCCTGGGTGCTCGCGCCGGTAAACCAGTAGATGACCGCGCCGCCCATCAACAGTCCAAAAACAATCTCCGGCCTGACCAGGCTCAGGTGCGAAATAACGTCGCCGAACCGTTGCTCAAGCACCATGATGATGCCGAAAATCATCGTCGTGGCGCCGACGACGGCAGTGCCGATCAGCACCGGTTTCGCCGTGGCCTTGAACGTGTTGCCCGCGCCGTCGAATTTCTCAAGTTCATGTTTGGCAACGCCAAAATCAGGTTTGAATTGGAAGTCCCGCTCGATTTCAGCGCTGATGTTTGGCAACGATTCGATTCGGCTTAATTCGTAAACCGATTGCGCGTTGTCGGTTACCGGTCCGAAACTGTCAACGGCGATGATGACCGGCGCCATGGCCAAAAAGCCGAAGGCCACCAGGCCAAAGGCAAAAATCGGCGCGGCGAAGGAAAATTCCGAGGGCATGAGGGTCATTAGGTCGCTCTGTTGCGACAGCAAGTACGCCACGAACATCAGCCCCAGGATGACCAGGCCCATCCAAAACGCGGAAAAATTTCCCGCGACAAAGCCGGACAAAATATTTAATGAAGCCCCGCCTTGTTCAGACGCCGTGGTGACTTCCTGCACGTGCCGCGAATTTGTGCTCACGAAAATTTTGGTAAATTCCATGATCAGGGCGGCCGCCAGGATACCGCACGAAATGATGCAGGCGAGGATCCACCACAGATTCGGCAGCGGTTGGTCCGGGCCGCCGACGGCCACGCCAGGCACCGCAAAGTCGCCCAGCAAGAACTTGCTGGCGACGGCAACAACTGCAATCGAAACGATTGAGGTGATCCAGACCAGCACCGTGAGCGGTCCTTCAGCGTTAAAATCCTTTTTGCCGGCATATCGCGCGGTGCTGACAACCTTATTAATGTAATACGAAAGCAGCGAGGCGAGCACCATCAGGGTTTGAATCGCAAATAGCCAGATAATCAATTTGCCGCACAGCGCCGGCGAAGCCGTCAGGGCCAGCGCCAAAAACGCGATCAGGGCGACGCTCGTGACGCCGTACGTTTCAAATCCGTCAGCCGTGGGACCGACGGAATCGCCGGCGTTATCTCCCGTGCAGTCGGCAATGACGCCTGGATTTTTCGGATCATCTTCCGGAAGGTTGAAAACAATTTTCATCAGGTCCGCCCCGATGTCGGCGATCTTGGTAAAGATGCCGCCGCAAATGCGCAACGCCGCTGCGCCGAGCGATTCACCGATCGCAAATCCGATAAAACACGGACCGGCAAGCTGCGGCGGGACGAACGCCAAAATGCAAATCATGCAGAATAATTCAACGCACACCAGCAGCAGGCCGATGCTCATTCCCGCGCGCAAAGGAATAAAAAGCGTTTTGAGAGGGTCGCCCCGGAGCGACGAGAACGCGGAACGGGAATTAGCGATCGTGTTAATACGAATGCCAAACCACGCCACCCCGCAACTGCCCACGATTCCGATCACCGAACAGATCAGAATCACGGCAGCGTCGCCGATGGAGTCTTTTTGTAGCCCGATAAAATAATAAATCATGCACAGCGCGATGAGGATCCAAAGCCCGACGAGAAATTTGCCCTGTTGCAACAAATAGGTTTTGCACGTTTCCCAAATGATATTCGAGACGTTGCTCATGGCCCGGTGAACCGGGAGCGCGCAAGTCTGTTTGTATTGGAAAAAGCCAAACAGGGCGCCAATCACGCAAACCGCCAGGCCAAAATATAAGATGGCGTGGCTGCTCAAACTGCCTCCACAAAACGACACGTTTTCGAGGTGAGGTAATTTAATATCTGCTTCCCCGGCAAACGCAGTTGTCAGTCCCGGCGCAAGCAGGACGGCAATCACCGCTGGTATTTTCTTTGGTCCCATAGAGATTGGCCAAAATGCCTTAAGTCAATTGTGTTTTCCAGCATTTTCTCTCCTTAAATCTGCACTTTATGATACACTTTTTGGCCATAGATTCCATTGACTTTAAGCACATTCGCCTACATATTTTTTATTTGCAATAACTCACAAACATGAAACATCCATTGGCTCTCATTCGCTTTACTTCTTTGCTCGGCATCCTTTGCGCCGGGGCTTTTAATGCCTTTTCACAGGATAACCTGACGCAGTATGCGTCGCCCATGTGTGGAACGGCTGGCGGAGCCAATTTATTTCCCGGCCCGGTTTTGCCCTTTGGGATGATTCAATGGAGCCCGGACACCGAGATGGGGATGCGCAAAAGTGGGTATTCATACAATGACAACCGCATCTCGGATTTCAGCGTGGACCACGTCAGCGGCGCCGGTTGCGATTATGGCGAGGATTTTGGGATGATGCCTCTTGCCGGCGACGCCCCGTCAGCGCCTCCGGAGAATCGCGCAACCTTCGCCGCCCGGTTTTCACACCAGAATGAAATCGCCAGCCCCGGATACTACGCAGTCACATTTGACAACGGCATCAAATCCGAGTTGACGGCCACCATGCGCACCGGCTTCGGCCGGTTTACGTATCCTGGCCAGGGCGCGGCTACCATCATCATCAACGCCGCGAGCGACGTGAACGGTTCGGATGCCTCGGGAATTGAAATTGATCCCGCTGCCCGAACGGTGAGCGGTTGGTCGGTGGGCGGTTACTTTTGCAATCGCAAACACCTCAATAAGCGCGACATTCGGACGATCTATTTCTACGCGGTTTTTGACCGCTCATTTGCCAGCTATTCGACCTGGGCCGATAAAAATCTCGTCCAGGGCAGGGTAAAAACGTCCGGCACCACCTCTGGCGGATATATTACCTTCGACACCTCTGGCAGCCGAACCGTCCAGGTCAAAATTGGAATTTCCTACGTGAGCGTCGCCAATGCAAAGGCGAATGTGGAAGCCGAAAATCCCGAGTCGGCTTTTTCGTCGGAGGACTTCAATCACGTCGTGAAATCGGCGGGTGACATTTGGAATTCGTGGCTAAACAAAATCCAGGTACGTGGCGGGACGCCGGACGATCTCCAGACGTTCTATTCGATATTCTATCACGTCTTAATTTCCCCAAATGTTGTTTCCGATGCCAACGGCCAATACACGGGTTACGACGGCGAGGTTCACAGCACCACCGGCGGTCGCGCGCAATACGGCATGTATTCCGGCTGGGATATTTATCGCAGTGAAGCGCAATTGATCGCGATGCTCGCTCCCAAAGAAGCCTCGGACATGGCGCAATCCCTCCTGGTCGACTATCAACAAGGCGGCACATTTCCGCGCTGGGGCGTACTCACTGAAGATAGCGGCGTCATGATGGGTGACCCGGCTGCACCGATTATCGCGGACTTTTATGCGTTTGGCGCGACTGACTTCGATGTCCATGCCGCCCTGGCAGGCCTCGTCAATGCCGCTACCAACCCGGCGGTCTACGCGGCAAAACCGCAGACACACGAACGCGATGCGTTGGATGATTATCTGCGGCTCGGCTACGTGCCGGAGCATCAAACCGGTGGTTACGGCAACGTCTCGATGACACTGGAATATGCGTCAGCGGACTTTGGACTTTCGCAATTCGCCGCGGCATTGGGTGACAAACGAGACAGCGCGATGCTGTTGCGGCACGCGCAAAACTGGCGCAATACGTATAACCCCAAGACCGGTTACGACCAAATGCGCCGACGCGATGGTTCCTGGGCTCCGGGCTTCACCGACCGCCGAAATCGTTACGATGGCGATACAGCCTACGTGGAAGGCTCTGCGGCGCAATATCGCTGGATGGTGCCGTTTGACCTTAAAGATCTTGCTAAAATATTGGGTGGCCGAAATGACGCCGTCAAACAGCTCGATATTTTCCACACTAAACTTAATGACGGCGGCAATTCCATGTATGCCAACCTGGGAAACGAGCCGTGCCTCGAAACACCCTGGATTTACGATTTCTGGGGCGCTCCCTACAAGACGCAGGCCATCGTTCGCCGTGCCATGAATGAGCTCTATTCCGTGAAGCCGCAGGGCTATCCGGGCAATGATGACCTCGGTGAAATGTCATCGTGGTACGTATTTAGCGCTTTGGGAATGTATCCGGAACTCCCCGGCTCGGATATTATGGTGCTCGGCAGCCCCTTATTTCCCACGGCTGTGGTGCATCTCAAGACCGGCGACATCACCATTACTGCCAACCGCGCCGCCAAAGAGGTGCCTTATGTGCAAAGCCTCAAAGTCAATGGCCGGACGCAAAACAAACCGTGGCTGCGGTTCTCCAAAATCAGCCACGACGGAACGCTGGTCTACGATTTAGGCGCCACGCCCAATCCACGCTGGGGTGCGCATACGTGGGATGCTCCGCCGTCCTACGGGAAATAAATCCGGCCGCTTTTGGCTGTGTCGGTACGGGAATGTGGGATTTCCCGAAGCTATCGCGCATTGAGGCCATAAACCTTTTTTGCGCGTAGCAGCCTCGAAAGCTTTCGGGGCTCTGACTATTTCGCGGAGCAATCGCACGGCCTCGCTCGCAACCCGAGTCGCCAAACCCGCGTAACGGTTCTGGAGGAGAATCGTGGGAAAGGAAACATCATGCGGTTCATGGTGAGGTGCTGGGCATTATTTTCACGCTCATCGTTCCTCTCACCGCGAAAAACAAAAATTTTCCAAAAATCCACAACCCAACTTGTTCACCATTCACGTTCCCGTGGCAAACATGCGGTGAATAAACCCATTGGCGAAATCAGATTCGCATCATTTCATTGAGGAAAATCGCGGTTTGACGGTTTTGGTTAATGTTACATTTCGGTGAATAAGCTGTTCATATCAATTTATTGTAAGAAGTAAAAAAATTGCTATGATGTTCGCAGTTCATTGAATGAACGAAGCGGGCAGTGGCAGTTGAAAAATTGAAATTGTTCGTTTCCAGGATAATCCCGGGTGACCGGAGAAAAGTCGGGTTAGGTTGATTGGCTCGACTCCTCTTAAACCAGCTGAAAGGTCGGCAGCGGAGGCAAAATTCACCGGTGTTTCTGGCGCGTTCGCGCGCGCCAAATGCGAATGAAAAACCGGCGGCAAGGAACGATTAGAAACCGTTCCAAGTTGAGTCAAGGTAGTTCAGGCACGTTTCGAGCCTGAGCGAGTCGCAGTTGCCAGACAGGCTTTGGTTGCTACTGCGTATCAGCACGTTACGGGCGGCTCGGGCGGGTCCCAAAAATAAAAAGTTGGGTTCGCCGAAAGAAAAACGCCGAAAGGCGGACAAAGAGAGCGTTCGGGACGGGAAGGTCACGATGGCTGGGCAAGCCACGTGTAAAAACTTCCGAAGACCGGCGATGTTACAAACGGCACCGCTGGACTGTGAACAAAAGCAATCTATGAGTGAAGAGGCGAGACCCGTGGCCTCGGGCGAACGCGCCGTCAAAAGCGGCGGCTGTCCCGGAGCCAATCGGTTAAGACGCGAAAAAGTATCGCAGGCGTGTCTTGACCTGGTTCGCAGGCCGGTGGCCGCAACCACCAGTTGAAGCGAGCTAAAAAGCCTCACTTGAAATTCAGTGATCGAAAGGCGCTGAACGGCCCTGCCACGAGGCCGAAACTCCGCTTGCCGTGGAGAATGGCGTCGGGAATCCGGCAGCCCCCGAAAGGGAGAGCGTCTAATGCCGGCCCGGGAAAGAGAGCGTGACGATCTCCCATTCCCCATTTGTCCCTGCTCGACCGAAAGGTCGGGCGGGGACTTAATGTTTTTAGGGCAAAAGGAGGATCCTTCTCATCCTCATCCTAGCGCTCATCTTTCGCGCTCAATAAAAACAAAAAGTGCCACGAGCGAATCTCACTCGTGGCACTCAATGATTCGTTAATTCAAAACCTCTTACAGCCCCTTCGGCAATGCGCTCGTACCCGCGTACACGGCATTTTTCCCAAGCAATTGCTCAATTCGCAAAAGCTGATTGTATTTGGCGAGGCGATCGGACCGGCTCAACGAACCCGTCTTGATCTGTCCGCAATTCGTCGCCACCGCAATATCCGCGATCGTGCAGTCTTCCGTTTCGCCGGACCGATGCGAGAGCACCGCGGTGTAGGCGTGCGTCTTGGCCAACTCAACACAATCCAGTGTTTCGGTGAGCGAACCAATCTGGTTGACCTTGACCAGGATCGAATTGGCCGTGCCGGTATCGATTCCTTTGCGCAAAAATTTGACGTTCGTGACAAATAAATCGTCGCCCACGAGCTGAACTTTGTCGCCGAGCTTGTCCGTGATTTTTTTCCACGTCGTCCAATCGCTTTCGCCGCAACCGTCCTCGATGGATACGATCGGGTATTTCGCGCAGAGCTTTGCATAAAAAGCCACCAAATCGTCGCCCGTGATCGTTTCACCGGTGGATTTCTTAAATGTGTACTTCGAATTTCCGTCGTAAAACTCAGAGGCTGCCGGGTCGAGCGTCAGATAAATGTCCTTGCCCGCCTTGTAACCGGCGTCCTTGATCGCCTGTACGATCGTTTCGAGCGCTTCTTCCACACTGCCGAGTTTGGGTGCGAATCCGCCTTCATCGCCCACGGCCGTGCTGCAGCCTTTTTTCTTGAGCACCGCTTTGAGCGCGTGAAATGTTTCCACAATCGCGCGCAGGCCCTCGCTGAACGTCGGGAGCCCCAACGGCATGATCATAAATTCCTGAAAATCAATCGGCGCATCCGAGTGTGCTCCGCCGTTGATGACATTGGCCATCGGCACCGGCAATACTTTGGCGTTAGGTCCGCCCAGGTATTTGAACAGGGGCTGATTGAGCGCGGCGGCGGCCGCCTTGGCGTTGGCCAGCGACACCGCCAGGATGGCATTCGCGCCCAGTTTGGATTTCGTTTCCGTCCCGTCCAAATCCAGCATCGTTCGATCTACGGAAACCTGGTCCACCGAATCCAATCCGCGCAGCGCGGGCAAAATCTTTTCGGTGACGTTATTGACTGCCTTTTGGACGCCTTTGCCGAGGAGCCTCTTTTTATCGCCGTCCCGCAATTCGATGGCTTCGTGTTCGCCGGTGCTGGCGCCGCTGGGTACCGCCGCGCGGCCCGCCGCTCCGCATTCGAGCGTCACGTCCGCTTCCACCGTTGGGTTTCCGCGCGAATCAAAAATTTCGCGCGCCTCAATATTTGCAATTTTTGTCATAAAAAATCGGGACATGATACGCTCCTGACATGATGAGTCAAGAAGCGGTTGCACCGCAGCCACTATCCATTAGAGAAAATGAACAGAATCAACGGAATGGCAGCGCAATAATTGGGCGTGAGTGCCGGGATTATTCGCCAACTGTCTGCGAAGCAGCGACTGACAGCCCCAGCGGGGCGAAATATTTGTAGCCAGGGGTCGAGCGCGACTCCGGGAGCGCGACCACCCCTGGTAAAAAATTGCGAAAATTAGCCGCTGCTTGCGACAGCGCAAATCTGATCTGCGGCACTTTGTTCATCGTCCCTTTTGGACGTTTCTGCCTTCATTCAATACGGCGCCGGCCGGCCTTCCCCATCCGTGTTGAAGAAAATCTCGAAGTGAGCCATGCTTTTGCCTCCGTCCTGGACCCACCCCGCAATCCGATACGCCGAAAATGGCTCCAGCGCCAAATCAGTTGGGCAGGCATAAATCCGCTCATACTGAGCCGTAACGGTTGCCGGATTATCATCTGAATCCATGAGCCGATTTGATCCTTTGTCGTAACCAGTGACCGGAAGGTTATTCTCCCTCTTCTGGGGGTGAGGGAGAATCGTTCGAACGAAAGCCTCGTGCGGTCCACGGTGAGTATTTTGAGAAAACGAAATCGGCGGCCCAAAAGTATATTGCCGCTCGTGAAGAATGTTCGGTTGCAGGTTAACAGGATCCGCCCCGGATTCTGTTGTGCCGGAAAGCTTCTCAACGGACGCGTAGAGTGTGCCTTCCCCGGCTTGCGCCAAATCCGGTGACCAAACCCGCAGAAAAATCCGCTTCTCAGGCAACGATTTATAATTCCAGTCAAATAGATCGCGCCGTATTCGCGTCCGGGCCTGCTCTGATTTGCGCACCCATTCGGCCCCATTTTCTTCGGCCCGATAGTCGCGGAGTCCGGCAAAATTATCAAAACACGCGGCCACGCGGTCCGACGACGTGTCATGTGTGGGCGTAAAATTGCTCAAAACAATGCCCATCGAATTGATGTCGTCCAGCGCGCCGTGAGTGCTTCCGGTTGATTCCAGCCTGCTCCCGGCATTGATGAGCGCGGCGGCGTGCACATAGTGATTGTCCAGGCTTACCAGGATGGTCGCGGGATTTAGCGTGACACTGGCGAGCCCACGGACAATTCGTTGCAACGCCAGCGGATAATGATTGGTTATCGTGGCATCCATCAAATCATTCGCCGTTGCGAAACCACCCGCCTCCAATTTTCCTCCGCTGGCCAGCGTCTGGATTATTGGGCCGTAGCGGAGCGGATCTCCGTTCTCCATTGAATAGCGAAAGGTGTTATTCGTTGGATTCCAGTCAATGACCGCCCGCTCGTTTGCGGAATTTAAAACAAGAAAACGATCAGGTTGGATACGCGCCGCAAGCACATCCATGCCTTTCAAACCGGTTAACTTATCCGCCAGTCGCTCGGTTTCAGCCGGCGCATTATGGATTTCTATCCAGTCTTCGATCCCGGACGTCGGCAAAACCACGTCGTTCGAATGCTGTATTGACCGGGCGACAGAATAGCCGTTTTTTTCCAAAAAAGGTATGATTTGGACGCGCTCGCCACGGCCCGCATGATTGTGGCCGTGGTCGGAGATGATGAGGATTTGCAGGTCATGGCCTTCAGCGGCTTTGTAACGCGCGCGCAGGTCCTGCAGCTTCTGGTCCATTGTGCACAATAGTGTGAACACGTCTCGATCCATGTGCTGAGCATCGTCGGAGGAACGGATATAAGCGTAAAAATTGGCGTTGGTGCTTTTCGAATTCCAAAAACTGTTCACCATTTCGTACACCTCAAAATCATAGACGTGGACGGAATAGATATAACCCATCGAGCGGGTTAAATCGCTTTCCGACTGCCAATCCATTTGCCGCTCATGTTCCATCGTCGAGGTCAGGCCGTTCACCGCAATCTCTGAATTGGCGGCCACGCTGTAATAAGTGCGCTGATAACCCGGCAAAGGACGATTCCCAAAAATGTCTGTCCACGCAACGTCGCTGGTGGAGGGAAAGGTTGAAATCATGCGGCTCACGGGGAAAAAACCTTCATCCGCGCCAAACGCCCGGCGGCGGACCACTCCCCAAAAATTCGTATAGACAACGCCCTCTTGCAGCGCCTTCATATCGCGATAGGAAATCCCGTCCATACCAATGATGAGCCGCTGTGGTCGCGCCCACGCGGTGGAAATTCCAACAAAGAACACCAGCAAAAAAGCGATGAACATCGGGCAATGCCGCCCTGCATGCTCGACGCACCGCGCGCCACGCACCACGATTTGGTGTTTGGTCCCTGGAATTTGGATGTTCAACTCAGCACCGCCATCAAATACTTTAATTCCTCCTCCACACTTTCGCCCTCCGCCAGTGTATGCGCGATTTCCTCGCGAAACAATTCCCGGTAACGCTTGCGCAGGCGATGCACCGAAACGCGCAATGCGCCTTCTTCCATTCCAAGCTCATGGGCCGCCGCCGCGTAAGGAATTTCCTTTTTATCTGCCGTAAGAAAGGCCTTTAACCGTTCAAATTCCGCCATCTTTCCGGCGCGCTCAAATTCCAGGCGCAGGCGCGCCATCGTTTGTTCCAACAATGCAAGCGCCCAGCGCCGCTCATACACGCGATCCGGAGGGTCTGTCGGGGCGGCGATTTCGAGCCGGATTTTGCGTTCGGCCAGTTCTGTGTCCAGTGAAATGGAGGTCTGAAATCCGCCGCGTTTCTGGGCGTGCGAGCGCTCCCAATCATTCACCAAAAATCGTTTGAGGGCCACGAGAAGAAAGCTGCGGAAGCGTCCGCGTTCCTGTTGCGCCGAATCCAAAAAGTTCTTTTCAAGCAACCGGGTGAAAAACGCCTGGGTGAGGTCCTCGGCATTTTCCTTCGATCGGCCGCTGTGACGAATATAAGCGTAGAGCGGATACCAGTAAGCACGGCAAAGCTTTTCCAACGCCGCTGCCGATTGTGGCGATTCCCCGTCACGCGCCGACACCACCAGCGACCAATGCGTCGTGACAAAAACCGGACGCGGCGCGCGGCGCGTCGAATCAGGCGCAGACTGATGTACCGAAGTCACGTCGCCAGATTAATCAAAACCGCCAAAATAACAATACGTGGTGCGTGCTGAGTGTCGCGTCGAGAAACTCTTGCCTCGCACCCTATACTTGACGCGCCACGGACCACGAAACACGCCCCATCAAAATCCGTTCTAACGTTTTAACGTCTTCAAAACTGTTTTAAGAACCTCACATCGTTCTCGTAAAACAGCCGAATATCATTAATGCCATAGCGCAGCATCGCAATGCGTTCAATCCCGAAACCAAA
>DASXFM010000318.1:0-8518 GCA_036489615.1 Verrucomicrobiia bacterium
AGGAGTGCAGGGCATGTAAGGGGGCGGGCCAAATTCAGGCGTGATGGTGAAGGTGGCGTCACCGCGTTGCTGTGCGAGCTGAAACATCTTTACCCACCATTGGCAAAAGAGTTCGGTCCACGCCTTCCATTCAGGCGCGCGCGGGTCGGGAACCTGGGGACCTTCGGAATGTCCCACGCGGGCATGAATGTGGCGCACGCGCGGCAGGATGGCCGCCAGATTTTCCGATTGATCTTCCAGCGCTGATTCATGCACGACCACAAAATGGGAGAGATCAGCCGTGAGTTGAAGATGAGGGATCGCCTCAACGAATTGCCGCGTTACCGGCAGTTGAAACAGGGCATAACCACGATGCGTTTCGATACAAAGCGGTACGCCATGGGCGGCAGCCAGTTCGCACCCCAACGAAAAAATCTTCACGTTATCCGCAAACGACAGGAGGTCACGCCCGGCATGGGCATTGATTTTTACCGGCCCGTAATTCAAGGCCTGAAGATAATCGCGTTCCAGCCCGCGGAGCTGTCCGTCAAGTGAAGATTCCCGGACGGCGATTTGGCCGACCAAACGAAGGCCAAATTCGGCGTGCACCTCCCGGCAGACTTCCGGCGCCTCAGGAAGCTCTTTCAAATGGATTTCAGTGGCCTCAAATCCCGCCCGGGCCACCCGCGCAACAAATTCGCGCAAAGGGAGTTGCCCTGTTTCCCATTTGGATTTGGCGATGACGATTTCCACGATTCAAATATCAGTGTCCATTCTTACCGTGAGCGGCGCGGTAACGCAACACCTCATCATAAACCCTGCCCGGATCGGCATAGGATTGGTTGGCCAGGTCACGGCCACGAGCCAGGTAAATGCGATGAAATTCTCCGGCATCGTCTGACAGCCGCATCCGGGTAGACATGAAGCGCATGGTATAACCGCACCGGCGCAACTGGCTGAGGTTAGGTTCGCTGCCATGGATGATTCGCGCATCATGCAGGCTGGCGTGGTTTGGCTCCAGTTCGATGGCCACGGCCTTCGTCTCATCCCGCTGGGTCTTCGTGATCTCCGTCGGAAAAACATTCCGCGTCGTGTCCGCCACGTCATAATCAGAAAATCCCTTTTTGCCGGTATTGTGGGTACGCGGGATAACCCGCATGCACCCGTTCTCGAGCTTTGAAGAATCAATGGCCAGCCAAACGGTCGCCACTTCCATCGAGGGCGGCAGCATGGTTTTCCAGTAGGCTGAATCTTCATGCCATGGCACCCGTTTGCCGTTTCCTTTTGGCTTACAGATAAAATGGCTGGAGAAAAGTGCGAGGTCCGGGCCAAGGATCGGTTCCACCAGGTCCAAAACTTCATCCGCAAAAAGCCATTCAAACAAGGCCGGATCGGTAAAATGAGGCACATCCATCGCCTCGGGTCTTACCTCCGCCGGAAGCGCGGCCAGCTTCTTTTCAAAATGTTGTTTGAGCTTTTGATATTTTTTCTCCGGGAAAATAAGTCGCGGAGGAATGACATAACCCTCGCGAAGATAATGCCCAACTTCTGCCTGCGATAGGCGGCCCTGTAAAATGGATGTTGTGTTCATGGGTGGCAAGCTTATGCCGTTCGTAGCCGCCCGTCATAGATGGGCTGTGACAAAATAGTGTATAATTGTGATATTCTGCTATTCTCACGCTTCCCTGATTATGGGATTTTTGGCACCTACCCGTATCACTTACTTCTGTTACAGATGTTTGAAAATCGGCTGCCGGCCGCGGTATCTTTGTCCCAGTCTCCGTTTTTTAAAAGGCTTGGGCTGTGCTCCTTTCGTCAGCGAAGCGGTGCGAAGCCGGGTTTTTGGCTGGACGGTGAGAAACTGATTTAACTCCGAACATCCGATGTTTGTAAGCTGCTTTAAACCGGCCAAATCCGTTCCCTGTTTGTTCGCTTTGCTTTTTGGGGTGTCAGCTTACGCCGGCACCTCTTTCTATACGTCGGTCACCGAGAGCGGAGTCGCGCCGCTCTTGGACCTGACCAGTGCCATTTGGACAAATAACGCCGTTCGAGCGGTCGCCCTGGAAAATGCGCTGACCAATGGCTCGGTGGCCGCCGCGGGGAACTCTTATGAGGTTTTGCCCAATAGCCAGGACTTTACCAATAATCTTCCTCAGCTTTGCCCCGTGTTGCGAACCTACGCTACTTATACATTTCCGGGCGCGTCGCTTCAGTTGGATACGAATACGGTCATTTACATCAAGAACACGGCCAAAGTCAGCACGATAAATTTGATTTTAAATGGTGGAGTGATCCAGAATGGCGATAACAACTCCGGCGCCAATCACGACCTACTGGGCGGTTCTATCGTCGCCAATACCGGAACGGTTTCTTACTTCGATTTTGGCGGCGTAACCATCGGACCTCTCAATTCCGCCAATCGAACGCTGACCTTGTCGTCCAGCATCACCGGAAACGGAGACTTAATATTGGTCCAAGGCGCGACCCTCAGTGCGGTAAATCTCGATCTCGCATCCATCTCAAACACATTCTCCGGCAGATGGATTGTACGATCGGGCTATCTACGAGGCACCGCCGCCGGTTCTTTGGGCACGAATAGCAGTTTTATCGTGGACCCCCTGGCCACGCAGACTAATTCATACGCCGGAGGCGGTTTTTGCGCAGGTCCTTCTGTGTTTGAGCCGGACTATGATCTCAATAGCGCCGGCACGCTGACCTTGCGTAACGGCGGGGTTATGATTCTGCACCAGAACTGCGCCTTCACGGCCGTAACGATTGAAGGCTCTCCGCTCGCCAGTGGCACGTACCCCTACGCCACCCTGGCCAGCATGTTCCCGAACAATTTTGCAGCCAATGGGAGCGGCACCATAACCGTTGAACCTTATACGAATGGATTGCCAAATATTCCTCCGTCGATCATTTTGCAGCCCGCCTTTAGTCCGGCCAATGTCGTCAGCTCCGGACAAACGGTATATTGCACAGCATCTGCGAACGGCACGACACCTCTTTCCTATCAATGGCGCATGGGAGCAGGTGGCAGCGGGGTGTATACCAACATACTGAACGGCGGCAATATTTCCGGTGCCACCACCGCGACTTTGACCATTAGTGCCATAACGGCCGCAAACGCCGGAAATTATGTTTTAGCCGTAAGCAATGCCTTCGGCAGCGCCACGAGCAGCCTGGCAACGTTGACGATCACATCTTCTTCAACTGTTCCGCTAAGCAGCATCTGGCTTTTTTCCGAAGACCCGAATAATGCCGGTTTGACCAACGGATGGTATGCCCCCAATTTCGATGACAGCGGCTGGCAAACCATCCAATCCGGTAAATCCTGGGAAACCCAAATCGGAAATTACTCAGGCTATGGCTGGTATCGGCAGCGTGTCTTCATTCCCGCGATCTCCAATTCACAAGAGACGCCGTTGACCGTCAACCTGGGTTCGATTTATTCGGACGACGCCTTTTTCTTCAACGGTGTGCTCATATGCGGCATTACCAATGAGTACAAATACACCAATATGCAGGCACGAGCTTATACGATTCCAGCCTCAGGAGTTTTATACGGGCAGACCAATGTGATCGCCGTCCGGATTTGGGGCGGCGATATCGGACTCCAGGGAAGAAACAGCGGCCTGGTCGCGGGCACTTACACGGTCGTAGCAAATCCTTATCGCCTGATGGCGCGGAAGGTGGGAGATAACGACACGGCCGAGCAACCAATCGAACTTTGGGACTTGAGCAGTGCGCAATCGGGTAGCCCCTTCGAGCTGGTTTTTCGTTTCCCCGGTGCGGTGCTAACGACTACTAATGCGAGGCTGGGTTATGCCGTGAACGATTACTATGGCAATTCTATTACGAACGGGACAACTCCCGTAGCAGTGGATGTGGATGAGATCGGACGTGGGATCCTGGATATATCGGCCGCCTCTTCCCAGGCCATTTATCTGGCCGGCCGCCTGAAGGTGATCATGACTGTGACCAACCTCAGCAATCGAGCCGTCCTCTCCTCAAACAATTTTGTGCTGGATCATTTGTCGTTTGCCGCGCGCGACAATCTGGAATTGCCCGCCTTAACGAATGAAGTGGACAGCACGCCGTATGGACCGCTGACGCTGATCGATTCGATCGATTGTTCGACGCCTTCCACGAATGAAGTGCATCCCTACCTGCAGAGCGCTTTTGGCAATCATACGGAAGATTACTCCACGCCCGGCGTACCACTGAAAGTTTCTATTGATACCATACTTGGAAAGCCGGCGCGAGAAACCAGCTATGGCTGGTTTGCCTATCGGATTGGGCGCGGTCTGCTCACCCCGCACAAGACCTATCTTCTGCGAATCGAATATCCCGAGGATAAACCCCGGGATTGTCCGATTGAAATCCAGGCCGGGCACAACTATATGGATGTGGGTTGGAGGAACGGCCTGAACGCAACCAACCCTTACGATAACTGGCCGCTGAGCGGAGGCTGGCAATCGTACGATGTCGTGGTGCCGCTGGGCGCTGAGACGACCGGTACCGGAGGCACGGGCAGCGCTTCGGCGCAATATGGATTTTGGGTGTACTTCATGTGCAAAACGAACGGCAATTATTTCGCTCCGTATTCGGGCGGGCCGGCCATCGCCACCATGAAACTGTACGCCATTGATCCTGTCACCAATGCGCCGCCGATAACCCTGCCGCAAGGTTTGCCTCAGCGCATCCTCATGTTCGATTGGGAACGCCAACCGGCCCAGCCGCCCGCCGACCTGGTAGGTTACGCCAGGCTGATGGGATATAATGCGATTGCGCCGGATATTCTCAAATGGCTCTATACCAATTTTGGAGATCCAATGAACGGTTACGATACCGCCAATGTCGATGCCGCAACCTATTGGGTTTCCAGTCCCTACACCAGCGGACAACCGGCGGAAGCCCCGGTGCCCGGAGAACCATCCGTGCACGAACAATTTCTCGCCGCCACGGCCGGCTCAGGAGTGAACTATATCCCGCGAATCGAATACGGAGGCTCTTATGATCTTCCCTCCTCGGCCTGGGCCATCGGGACCAATGGTCAATTGGCCGTACCCGACCGGTATGGAACCCATTGCGCAAACCTGCTCAACCCGGCGACCTTTGCCGATGAAACCCGCTATCTGGACATGCTCTTTGCGCCTTACGCGGCCTCCAATCCTCAATTGAAAGGCGCTTTGTGGCGCAGCCGGGAAGACACCATGCCGGCCAGTTATGGGACCAATGATATCGCCCAGTTTTGTTCGGAGACAGGCACCAATAGCCCCAGTGGTGACACTCCTGCGCAATTGGCCCTATGGGCCTCGCCCGCTGGCTCCGAGGGAGTTGCCTACTCGACCTGGTGGCAGGGCAAGCGCGCGCTGTATCATCAGCAACTCGTTTCCTACCTGCAAAGCCATTATGGGTCTAACCTGACGCTCTATTACTATAATTGGGATGAAGATAAGTTTGCCCTGATGGAACCGGACTTAAATTCCGCAGCATTTTATGCCAGCGTAAGTTCCAAAGGCGGCCCGGCCGCATACTTAAACGATCTCACCGCGCGCGAATCATACACGGTGAGCCAGTACACCAATGTGATTTCCACCGGTAATTTTTCCGGTTCGTTTGGTTCAAGTGCGCCTGCTCAAGCCAACAATCCGGGTTATGCCCTGCGCCCTTCGCTTTATTCGAACATCCGCGGGATCGAATTGCTCGCGCCGGTGAATTGGCTTTGCTACGCGCAGTCAAATTACCTCAACTATTTTCAAACCGCCGATGGCCTGGCCGTGGCCAATTGCGTTTCGTACGATGAAATTGCCGCCCGTGAGCCCAACCCAAAATACGAAGGCAACATGGTCCTTCCCGGCGGCGGCCAGTTCAGCATGGCCCTGGAATTACTTTCCTATTATTACGGCGATGCCCGGACGCTGACCTATACGGTTTATACCTATGGCCGTGGATTTGCCGACGCGCACCGGAGATTTGCCGAGGCCTTTCTTGCCTTACCGGCCGTCCCCGGCCTATGGGTCGCCAACCCTCCCACGAACGTGGCTGTCCGAGCATACCCAACCACAAATGGAGTATATATCGGGATCGCCTACAAGGGTTACAGCACCAATTCTTTTACGGTCAGCCTGCCCGGAAATTGGGCCCCCGGCGTCGTGATCACCAACCTCGTGACGATGCAGGCCGTCCCAACAAGCATCATCAACAGCAATTTGCAAATCAACCTGACGGCTGCGCCCATGGAACTCGACGCCTTCCAGGTCACCGGCCCGGGCACGCAGGACCTGGTCATCAAAGGCAATTCATTAGTGTTGGGCGGCCAGAATGCCAGATTCACGGGTGTGAACCTGGACCAGAGCGGCGGCGTGACGCTTGGCTTTTCAGGAATTTCGAACTGCACTTACATAGTTCAAGTTGCTACTAACCTCACCCCGATAATAAAATGGAGCGTGATTAGTACGAACACTGCCGATGTGAACGGGTTGTGGCAATTTACGGACACACAAACATCGAATTATCTCCAGCGTTTTTACCGGGTATATCAACCATGAGCCAACTTTTTTAATCCCATCCATTGACAAGCAACCATCACCTCCATCGCCTTACCCCCCGTGAAGAATCCCATATCATTATTCATCTTTAACTCAACCCTCGTTCCCGCAACGCTATTGCCACTGTTCCTGGCCGCCGCTCCCCTGCTCGGGCGGGGTGCTGATCTCGCTCCCTTTGGCGCTGATGCCAAAGGTTCGCCCGAGGCGAAGCTCGTGGGCGCAACTTATACAGACGAATCATGGAAGCAACGCCGTCTGGATATCAGCCTGAAAGGCGACTGGCATTTTGCGACTGATTCAGGCGAAGAGGGAATTTCAGAGAAGTGGTATGCCAATGATTATAATGATTCCACATGGCAGGTTCTCAAATCGGGATTGTCCTGGCAGGAACAGGGTGTTTCTCATCACGGTTTTGGCTGGTACCGCCAGAAAATTCTCGTTCCCAAAGGATACACCGGTGTGCCGCTGAAGCTAACGTTGACGAAAATCCCATCGGACGATGATGTTTGGTTTAATGGCGTTCACATCGGCGGTTGGAGCGGTGAGTATAAATACGATAACCAGATATTGCGCTCCTATACGGTTCCCGCTTCCCTGATCAATTATGATGGCCCAAATGCCATCGCCCTCCGGATTTGGGGCGGCAATCTGACTTTCATTGGCGACAAAAGCGGTTTGATTGCCGGTCCGCTGGTCGCTGAATTGGATCCTTACACCGTTGAGATGCGGCAACCGGATGGCCCGGAAGTTCCCGCCGAGCTTTTTGATTTAAGCGGCGCTCAACAAGGCAAGCCTTTCGAAATCATTTTCCGTTTTCCTCCCGAGCTGGCGAGTGCTGGAGCGCAACTGAGTTATCGTCTCACGGATTATAAGAACGGCCAAATTGCGTCGGGAGCCTCGCCCCTGGTATCCGGCCCCGACCATGCGTCCCGGGCCGTGGTTCAAATCAACCGTGAAACCGCGCAAACGATTTATTTGCGTGGCCGCTTCCAGGCGAAGCTGGCGATCAAAGATGCCTCCGGCCATCAGGTTTATTCCGGCAATTGGAAACTGGATAAGCCGGCTTATCCCGCGCGGGATAACGATCCTCTGCCCGCTTTGCCTGAAACCATCGAAGACACTCCCTATGGCCGGCTTAAGCTGGTGGATGACATCGATTGCTCCCAATCGCTCTTTGACGAAATCCATCCCTATTTGCAGAGTGGTTTTGATGCCGGCCAGCTCCGGGAAACTCCGGGCTCTGACGTGGCTGTGAAAATTTCGGACATTCTCGGCAAGCAGGCCCGCGAGAGCGAAAACGGCTGGTTTGCTTATCGCATTGGCCGCGGAACGCTCACACCACATACGACCTATCTCATTCGCATCGAATACCCTGAAGATAAGCCGCGTTATTGTCCTATTGAGATTCAAGCGGGCCAGAATTTTATGGATGTTGGCTGGGAAAATGGCGTCGGCGCAAACGATGTTTATGACAACTGGCCGCTCAGCCACCAATGGCAGTGGTACGATGTCATCGTTCCTTTGGACGACAAAACCGTGGGCACTGGTGGCACAGGCAGCGCTTCCGCGACTAATGGAGTTTGGATTTATTTCATGAACAAGATCAAGCCCAACTCCCTGTTCTCAATGTGGTCAGGGGGACCGGCCGTCGCGCATATCAAACTTTACGAAATCGACCCCGCCAAAAACTCACCCGTAATCCAAAGCCCGCAAGGCCTGCCCCATCGCGTTTTGTCGTTTGATTGGGAACGTCAACCGGATAGCCATCCCGAAGACCTGGTCCGTTATGCCAAATTGATGGGCTACAGTGCGATCTCGCCGGTGATCATCAAATGGGCCTTCGCCAACTACAGCGACCCGCTCAACGGATACGATTCCATCATTGTGGACAGCCATAATTATTGGACCTCAAAGAAATATGATCCCGCGCAGGGAGAGGCCGTTTCGCCCATCCCGGGCATCAAATCCCAGCACGAACGGTTCCT
>DASXFM010000480.1:0-3735 GCA_036489615.1 Verrucomicrobiia bacterium
ATTGGTGGGGCTCTCCGCGCCGGCTTATACCGCGCCGGCAGCTGTCAGCCGGTTCCGGCGCTTTAGTTGGTTCGACGCCTCAAATGATGGTGAAAATGAAACCAATTCGCCCGGGGCAGCCAATCGCGGACGGCAAAACGGTTCCCGGAGGTTTGGTTTTCCACTCTCGGTTGATTGGCAAAATGACGCAAAATATTATCAGTTCTGGGTGCGTGGAAATCCGGATGGGAATTTTTCGATTCCGAATGTGCGCCCCGGCGCCTACACGCTTCACGCCATCGCCGACGGCGTACTTGGCGAGTACGTCTTATCCAACGTCACCGTCAATGCGGGCGGGGCATTGAACCTGGGCGGGCTTGATTGGCAGCCGGTCCGTTACGGACGGCAGCTTTGGGACATAGGTATTCCGAACCGGTCCGCCGGGGAGTTTTTCAAAGGCGACGACTATTATCATTGGGGCTGGTACGTCCAATATCCCCACTTGTTTCCCGAAGATGTCCATTACGTGGTCGGCAAAAGCGATTTCCAGCGCGATTGGTTCTTCGAGCAGGTCCCGCATGATGAGGATGCCTCGGATACGAATGCGTTCGGAAATGGGCGTAGCACAACATGGTCCGTCCTCTTTGATTTGCCGCAGGCGCCTGATGGCAAGGCGATCCTTCGTCTGGCCGTTTGCGGCGTGGGCGCCCGGGATATTGCGGTGAGCGTGAATAATCGCTCCGCCGGAACTGTGACCGGCCTGGTCTACAACGCGACTGTCAATCGCGACGGAATTGCCGGGTTCTGGAGCGAGCACGATGTGACCTTTGACGCTTCCCTGATGCGGGCGGGAACGAACATCCTGAAATTGACGATCCCCGGCGGGAGCCTCACGAGTGGAGTCATGTACGATTACGTGCGATTGGAGCTTGCGGAACCTCAAGCCGTACCGCAGGTTTCCAAATCGGCGATACAGCAGACTTGGAAGTCTGCGGTACGTTTTTCGGCCAACTCAAACGATTAATCACATGCAACGGAATGCATTTAAAATGAAATTGAAACCGGGCATCGTTGCCGAATACAAAAAGCGGCACGATGAAATTTGGCCCGAGTTGCAGAAGGAACTGCGTGCGGCGGGTGTCTCCGATTATTCGATTTTTTTCGACGCCGAGACACTGACTCTTTTCGCGATTCAAAAGTTGGCGGATAAAAATACAGCGTCAGATCTTCGCCATTTGCCGATCGTGCAAAAGTGGTGGAATTACATGGCCCCGCTGATGGAGGTTCATGCGGACAATTCTCCGGTTACAACACCGCTGGCTGAGGTGTTTTATATGGGGTGACGCGTTGAACCGTTGAAGGGTTGAAGCGCCGCAGTGGACGTCCTGCTTGCGCTCCTATTCTTGCGCAAGGATTTCCGCCGTTGTCATGTCCCTGGGGGCGGTGTGACTTCGGCTGAGATGCTTGACGACCGCTTCCGTGCGGGAACGAACCTGTAGTTTTTCGTAAATGTGCCGGATATGCGTGTGGACGGTGGCGTAACTGACTCCGATGCTGTCGGCGACCTCTTTGTAAAGATAACCCTTGGCCAGCAATTCAATGACCTGGGCTTCGCGAGGAGACAGGCTTTGCGGTTCATCGCGTGGAGGCTGTTGTTGGAAGGACTGGACGATTTTTCGCGCGATATGGCTGCTCATCGGCGAACCGCCTTCGTGCACATCGCGAACAGCGACCAACAACTGGTCGGGCCGGGTTTGTTTTAACATGTAACCGGTTGCGCCTGCGGTTAGCGCGTCAAAAATATGTTCGGTATTTTGATAGACCGTCAGCATGATAATTTGGGTGCCGGGAAGCAGGGGCTTGAGGCGGCGGGTGCATTCGACGCCATTAAGGCCGGTCAAATTGATGTCCATGAGTATGACATGCGGGCGGACCTTGGGAATTTCTTCCAAGGCATCCTCCGCGCTGGCGTGCTCGCTGACGCACTGGTAGCCATCGGAACTGTCAATCAAGCGGGACAGGCTTTCCCGAACCTGATGGTCGTCCTCAACGATAGAGACAGATATATTCATACGACCGTCGCCTTGTCGGGTGCGGTCAGTTTTTAACTTACTTTTCATGTCCATTTCCGCCAATCGCCATAACTGATGATGTTGCGCCATTCAGGAGGATAGTCATTTCAACACGAGTTCCTTTTCCCGGCGAACTCTGCATCACGCAGCGTCCTCCGATGGCCTCCAGACGCCTTCTGAGGTTGGGCAGGCCCAGCCCGGAATTGAGCCGTTCGATCGAGGCCGCCTTGCCGCCGTTGTTTGCTTCAAAGCCATGGCCATTATCCTCGACAGTCAATGTAAACGCCCCGTGAGCCAGGCCCAAACGCAGCCAGACCTCG
The DNA here is from genome assembly GCA_036489615.1 of Verrucomicrobiia bacterium. Taxonomy (GTDB): domain Bacteria; phylum Verrucomicrobiota; class Verrucomicrobiia; order Limisphaerales; family UBA11358; genus UBA11358. Next base: position 2,372 of record DASXFM010000480.1, read on the forward strand.
GTGGCTTGCGCGTGTTTCACGATATTATTGAGGGTCTCTTTCAATGCCAGAAATAGATTGTACCGCAGTTCCGCGTCGATTTGCATGGCGGGCACCGTGGCGGGAAAATCCATCCGGCAACGAATCCCGGCGGACCTCAGAAAATCCTCGGAATAGGCGGAAACATAATCTATTAAACTCACCAGCGTATCGCGCTGGGGATCCACCGCCCAGACGATCTCATCCATCGCCCGCGTCATATCTCTCGCGGCATCCGAGATGCGTTCCAATTGAGAGCCCGCTTGTTCCGGCTCTCGCCGGCCCAGTTCGCTTAACAGGGTGATCTGTGTCAATCCCGCGCCGATATCGTCATGAATGTCTTTGGCGATGCGCGCGCGGTCTTTCTCGATGGCATGCTGCTGTTCCAGGCGCAACAGGGCCCGGCGGTATTTGCGTGTGGCGATCGTTCGTACGGCCAATCCCACGCCGCTCAAAATAAGCACGCTCATGATGATGATGAACGAGCGGGTTTGATAAAAATAAGGCAGCACGGTAAAATCCAGGGAGGCGCCCGTTTTGTTCCACACGCCGTCACTGTTGCAGGCAATGACTTGAAAATGGTAATCGTTTGGCGGCAAGTGCCCATAATCGGCCACACGCCGGGTATCGGCTTCGACCCAGCCTTTATCCAAACCCTCAATTCGGTAACGAAAGCGGGACTGCTCCGGCGCGTCAAAAGACAAGGCGGTGAAATGAAATTCAAACTGTTCGTGCCCCGGCGGCACAATGATCTTTTGTTGGTCCAGCGCCACTGGTTGGCCGTCCGCCAGCATTTCTTCAATGGCGACCGGCGGCGGAAGTGAGGTGCCGGCCAGATTATCCGGATTCACTGACACAGCGCCTTTAATGGTCGTGAACAGCAATCGGCCATTGTCCGCGCGCCAACACGCGGGTTGATACCCGTCAGAACAAACCAATGTCGGCAGGCCGCCGACGTGCCGGATGACATCCATGGTATTGGCCTTGCCGGCGGCGCAAGCCTCAAGCGCCGACTGTTCAACGCAACAGATTCCTTGATGGGTGCCGAGCCAAAGGCGGCCATGCTCATCTTCCAGAATCTGGGTGATCACGTTTGGCAATCCGAGTTCTGTGCTAAACCGGGTAAAATGTCCGTTCTGAAAGCGCAATAGTCCTCCGCGGAAAGTTCCGGCCCAGACGGTTCCATTCGGGTCAACCAGCAATGACAAAATCGGGCGCGCGCCCATGGCGTCGGCCGGTTGAAACGCCTGCACGCGGTTGGTTTCGCAATGGTACAAAGTGCCGTCATCGGCGCCACTCCACACCGTCCCGTCAGGCGCTTCGGCCAATGCGCGTACGGCCGAATC
>DASXFM010000497.1:0-25920 GCA_036489615.1 Verrucomicrobiia bacterium
GGCAATTTCAAAGAACAATTAATCGACGGCAATCAAGTCGTTGAAATCAAAGATGTGTCGGTTGCAGTGAAAAGGCTGGACGACTTTAAGTTGGAAAATATCGGATTTATGAAGGTTGACGTCGAAGGTTTCGAGCTCGAAGTACTGAAGGGAGGCGCGGAAACGATCGCCCGGCATCACCCGAATATCTACATCGAGATCGAACAAAAGCATCACCAGGACATGCCTATCTCCACGATCTTTGATTTCATCCTGAACCTTGGTTATAGCGGATATTTCAGGTTCGATCAGAAACTGTTGCCAATCAACCAATTTACTCCGGCCCTCCATCAGTCAAAGGCAAGTGATAGCATAAAGAATCACTACTGTGGCGATTTCATCTTTCTTCCAAAGAACGGGCCGACCACAAAACAGCTGGATCTCGATTGAGATCGTTGGCTGTTGAATTTCTGTATCGGTCCACAAGTACATCGGATTCGTCGTCAATTTCCTGAGGTTATGCCCGGAATCGCCGGAATTATTACTCGCAAGCCCACCCCTGAAAGCGTGCGGTCTGTGCAAGCCATGGTCGCCGCCATGGAGGCCGAATCCTTTTATGTTTCGGGAACATTTCTTGCCTCGGAAGTCGATCTTTGTGTCGGGTGGGCGATGCATGAAAATTCGTTCTCCGGCGGCAAACTCCTCTTGAGCGAAAAAGAGGATGTCATACTCGTGTTCTCGGGTGAATGCTTTTTGGACCCCCGGATTGGAGACGATCTGCGGTGCGCCGGGCATCGCATTGGAAGCGACAAAGTAAGTTGGCTGGTTCATTTGTACGAGCAGGAGGGTGAACAATTTTTCGGGAAACTAAACGGCCTTTTTAGCGGTTTGTTGATCGATAAGAGGCAAGGAAAAGTGTTTTTGTTCAATGACCGGTACGGAGTGAACCGAATATACTCGCATGAGACTGAAGATGGCTTTTATTTCGCCAATGAAGCCAGGGCGCTACTGCGGCTGCTGCCGGAATTGAGGCGTTTTGACGAGCAAGGTGTGGCTCAATTTCTGACTTATGGATGTCCTTTAGAAGGGCGCACGCTGTTTCACGGTGTTTCTTTGCTGCCCGCCGGGGCGTTGTGGTCTTTCAAAAATGGAACGAGCGTGCGTCGCAATTATTTTTCTCCCGAAAGCCTGGAGTCTCAGCCTGCGCTTTCGACAGAGGCATTTGAATCAGCATTTCAGGAGACTTTCAGTCGGATATTGCCCCGTTATACTGATTCTCAATTAAAATTGGGCATCTCATTAACCGCCGGTTTGGATACACGCATGATCATGGCGTGCCTGCCGGAGGCCGGTATCAATGCTATTTGCTATACCTATTCGGGACCGACGAATGTGACACTCGACGCCCGGCTGGCTGGCAGAGTGGCCGCAGCCTGTCATCTTGAACACAGAATCCTGCGCATCGAATCCGACTTCTTTACGGACTTTGCCGCCTGGACCGACAAGACGATTTGCGCCACCGACGGATATTTCGGAATTACCGGCGCGCATGAGATCTATTTGAGCCACCAGGCTCGCCAGTTGTCACCCGTGCGTCTGACAGGCGTTGCCGGAGGTGAGATTCTAAGGGGCATATCCACCTTCAAGCCATTGAATCTGTCCTCAGAACTGCTTCAGCCGAAGATGCAGTCATTGATAAATACGGAGATGGAACATTCGTTGGAACTGCACGACCATCCGGTCACTTTCGCGGCTTTCAAAGAGATCCCGTGGAATTTGTATGGGCCGTTGATGGCGTGCCGTTCACAACTATGTCTTCGGAGCCCTTACATGGACAATGAGCTCGTCTCCCTGGCGTATCGGGCTCCAAAGGAGTTACGCACGTCTTGCGCCTCAGCCGTCCGTTTTGTCAGAAATAATAGCCGGACGATGAGCGATATCCCCACAGACATGGGCTATTTAGGAACATCGGGATTTGGGCCGCTAAGGCGAGCGGCTTCCAAAGCATCGTTTAAATTCGACTATTTCTACAGCCACGGTTTGCCGCGTGCCGTTTCCCGGCTGAATCCGGTATTTCGGCGTTTTGCCGCAATTACCGGCGTGGCGGGCACTCATAAATATATTGTCTACGGCGAATGGTTTCGGGACCAACTGGCGCCATTCGTCAAAGAATCGCTGGCAGAAGTGCAAAGGCGGCAAAGTCCGTTCTGGAATCATCATTTCCTCAAAGATGCGGTCGCGGGACATATTTCCGGCGGAAAAAACTACGTCCAGGAAATTAACGCTGTCCTGACACTGCATGCGATCGAACGCCTGCTGTTCAAGAAATCTTCGCTTGAAAACGGCGCGTCGGGCGAACGCCCGATTACGGTGGACAAGGCTATTGCCGTCGCATAGTTGCCAACGCTTTCATTTCCACGCTCGCAGTATAACAACCTAAAATCCTGATTGTATCTATGAATATTCTGATCCTGAAGCTTGGTGCCACCGGCGATGTCGTTCGGACAACCCCTTTGCTGGAAAAATTTGCCTGCCGCGTTACGTGGATCACGGCGGCCAAAAACCTGTCTCTTCTGGAAGGGGTACATGACAATTTACAAAGCCTCTCGTGGGAACAACGCCACTTGGCGGCCGGCCAATCCTACGACTTCGTCATCAACCTTGAAGACACGCTGGAATCGGGACTGTTCGTGCAGAGCTTGAAATATGGGCGCCTTTTCGGCGCATTCGTGGAAAAGGACAATCGACTCAGCTACACGGATGATTCCCGCGATTGGTTTGACCTGAGCCTTATCAGTCATTTTGGCAAACAGGCTGCCGACCGCCTTAAGCTTGAAAATCGCCGAACTTACCAGGACCTGATCTTTTCTGGTTTGGGCTTTCGCTTTAACGGTGAGACCTACCGCCTGCCGGCGCCGGCCTGGACCAATTTGGCTGGAGACGTTGCCATCGCTCCTGAGGCTGGCCCCGTCTGGCCTATGAAAAACTGGGCCTATTACGATCTGCTCAAGAAAAAACTTGAAGCACGCGGTTTAGTGGTCAACTTTCTGCCCCGCCGGGATACGCTTTTGGAACACCTCGGCGACGTTCGAAACCATCGCTGTCTGGTTGGTGGCGACAGCCTCCCCATGCACTTTGCTTTGGGCGTCGGCACACGCTGTGTCACTCTCTTCACCTGCACCAGCCCGTGGGAAATTCACGATTACGGTCTCCAGCAAAAAATTATTTCGCCCTTGCTGGCTGAATTCTTCTATCAACGGGGCATGGATCGCCGGGCAACCACGGCCATTAACCTGGACAATGTGTTCGATGCGGTCATGAATCGGCTTGGGACTCCGGCGGGCGAGACGGGAGTTGCAAAGTGACCGGCGCAGTCTTATAATCATGGGAATCTCGTTCAAGGGACGAGACTGGGATGGGTCAAATGAAACTGCAAATTAAAGGAAAGGAGTATTATCGATCTAAAATTCTAATTGACAGATTCATGATGTCCTGTTTGTGTCCCGTCATGTCCCGAACCCGCATAGACGCGGGGGAAGTTTGAATTTAAAGTGCCAGCAACACTTTAAAGAAATAATTCTGTGACAAAACAAATAAAATTTGGCGTGGCTGGATGGGCGAATCCTGGTGGCTTTTTCAGGCTTTTGCAAATCGGTGTGTTGTCGGCCTTGATGCTCGAATTTCAACTGAGTGGGCACGCCCAGGGGAATCTGGTGAATCTCTACCAATGGAGAAACGACACGGGAAACGTCTCCAACCCGAATAATTATATTAACATCAACTCTCGCGATGCCGCGTATTTTTATTCCGGAATCACAACAAATTTCTTTCATGGCCCATTTATCGTTGAGCCGGTTTTAAGCGGCAACCTCAATACCACGCCTGGTATAACGTACGACGTAAGTTTTACTATGCAGTTGGCGGCGCCCGAAGACGTGTTTGGCGGCGCTTCTATGTCTTTCGGAAGTTTTACAACGAATTGTGACCTCCAAGATCCGGAAAACGGAGACCGTCCAGGCTATAATCCGCCGCTCGACTTTAGTTTCTACCTGGAGGCCACGTCCGCCATCACCCCGATGACATTTTATGCCGGTTTTGCGGATTATTCCGATGGGCTGTCTGTGTCCGCCATCAATGTGACTCCGGTCATTGATCCGGTGCCTGAAGCATCGAGCGTGACACTGTTGAGTTGCGGCGCGATCGTTCTTCTATTCGCGCGCCGTTTGCGCGATTCTTTTCAAGGACGGAAGCGGAGCGTTGGCACAGTCCGCTAATCCCTCAATTTTACCAGAACATCTGCGGCGCGGTTGTTAACCCGTTCCCTTGGGGTCGGGTCATAATCATGACTGCCATTCAGCAAAAGAAAACACCCTCAGTTGCCGGCCCTGTTACGGTCGGCCCTGGAAAAACAGAAGCCAGACGCCGGAGCGCCCCCGGGCGCGCAGTTCTTCGCCTGGCTTTGTTGACCGGTGGCGGAGACAAACCCTATGTCCTCGGCATTACCGAGGCCCTGACCGGGAGCGGAATATCAGTGGACGTGATCGGCAGCGACAATTTGGTTTGCCGTGAATTGACGGACAATCCAGAGGTGAATTTTCTAAATCTGCGTGGCGATCTAAGCCATGATGCGGGTCGAGTTGATAAAACGATCAGGGTGCTGCGTTATTACGTCCGACTGCTCAAATACGCGGCAACGACGCAGTCGGGAATATTTCACATTTTGTGGAATAACAAATTCGAGCTGTTCGACCGTACGCTGTTAATGATTTATTACCGTGCGTTCGGCAAAAGAGTTGTGATGACCGCGCACAACGTCAACGCCGCTGCCCGCGACGGAGGAGATTCATTTTTAAATCGTACGACGCTGAAAGTTCAATATTCGCTCTGCCATCATATTTTCGTCCACACGGAGAAAATGAAGGGTGAACTGATCGCGAATTTCGACGTTGCAGACGACAAGATTAGCGTTATTCCGTTTGGAATTAACAACACGGCTCCTAACACCGGCCTGACTACGGATGCCGCAAAGAGCAAGCTCGGTTTAAGCGACCGCGAACGCACGATGCTGTTTTTTGGACGGATCGTTCCGTATAAAGGACTTGAATATTTGATTGAGGCGTTGGCCAGGCTCGTGCCGCGGTGTCCCGGCGTGCGTCTGATCATCGCCGGCGCCATCACCGAGGCCCCGCAATATTGGCAGGAAATTCAACAGGCAATCATCCGTACAGGCACCGATGAGCGAATAATTCAAAAGATTCAGTTCATTCCTGATGAAGAAACCGAGCTGTATTTCAAGGCCGCTGACGTGTTGGTTCTGCCCTATAACCATATTTTTCAAACCGGAGTGCTGTTTCTGGCGTATAGCTTTGGCTTGCCCTCGATTGTATCGGATGTTGGCTCGTTGAAAGAGGAAATTGTTGAAGGCAAAACCGGTTTTGTGGTTCCTCCTAAGAATCCAGCGGCCCTGGCGGAGGTAATTGAAAAATATTTCTCAAGCGATTTATTTAAAAACCTGGAAAGCCAACGGCCGGAAATCCGGGAATATGCCAATGAACGATATTCCTGGTCTAAAGTTGCGGCAATTACCACGGGCATTTATTCGAAACTTCTTAAAACAAACGCCAGCACTCCAGCCGCTGTGGCATGTAACCCGGATCCGGTGATCGTGAAAAAGGCCTGACAACTCCAGGGGCTGGAATGTCATGTTTTTTCTGGACATTAAAAACATGCAATTTTTTGTTTAGTCAGTATTATGAACCGAATCAAATTCAATGAAACCCTGTGACGTAGCCATCATCGGTGCCGGTCCCTACGGCCTCTCAACGGCTGCCCATCTCCGCGCCGCAAATGTAGAGTTCAGAATATTCGGCAGCCCCATGCATACATGGTCCGCAGAAATGCCACGCGGTATGAGGTTGAAGTCCGATGGCGTTGCGTCATCACTGTATGATCCGGAATCGCAATTTACGCTGGAAGCCTATTGCAAAAAGAATGGCTTGCCCTATGCCGATGTTGGAATCCCGGTTCCGTTGGAAACCTTTGTCGCCTATGGGCTTGAGTTCCAAAAGCGTTTTGTTCCCAACCTGGAACAGAAGAGCGTCGTTTCGCTAAAGCCGGCCGATGGCGGCTATCAGCTCCGCCTGGAGGATGGGGAAGTGGTTGCGGCGCGCAGGGTGGTCATCGCCGTCGGCTTGAGTTATTATCACTACCTTCCGCCAATTTTTTCCGATCTTCCCGAAACTCACGTCACGCATAGTTCAAGACATAAAACTTTGGATCGCTTTAAGGGTCGCGAGGTCATCGTGGTCGGGGCCGGAGCGTCAGCTCTGGATACCGCCGCGCTGCTCCATCAGACCGGGGCCAATGTTCGCGTGGTCGCCCGGACCCCGGTCATTCGTTTGTGGGACCCACCTCCGCCTCCGCCGTCGTCTGTGTTTCAGTGGCTCCGTCAACCTATGTCCGGACTTGGGCGCGGCTGGAGACTCTTTTTATATGCCAACGCACCGTTGGTGTTTCGCCTGATGCCGGAGCAGTTTCGCCTGAGAAAGGTCAGGGAGGTCCTGGGTCCAAACCCGGCCTGGTTCATTAAAAAGGACATCGAAGGAAAAGTGCCCCTCTGCACAGGGCTTTTGATCAAGGAAGCTCGCATTCAGAATGACAGGGTAAAACTGGTTGTTACTGATCGTACCGGTGGCGCACAGACGTTGGAGGCCGACCACCTCATCGCCGCAACCGGTTACCGCGTGGACCTCAGGCGTTTGCCATTCTTAGAGTCGGACCTATTGGCTCAAATCCGCTCGGTCGAAAACGCTCCGGTGCTGTCCTCAAACTTTCAGTCCTCCTTACAAGGTCTGTATTTCATCGGCACATCGGCTGCCAATACTTTCGGTCCGGTTCTTCGTTTTGCCGTTGGGGCTAAATTCACCGCGCGACGCCTCAGCAAACACCTGGCAGGATCAGCCGTACGCAACGGTCTTTCGTCTGCAACTCGTACGGATTCTCCAGAATTCATGAAGGCTCCCTATGAATATGCAAGCAAAACAACAAACGAGCGGTCGTAAGGAATTTAATTCCGGGAACAACCTGACCGCCGCTCCGAGGGTGCTCCTGGCGGAGAATTCGGGGTGGTCGGTGGTTGCCGTGCTGGCAGTTCGTCTCGCCAAGGTCGGTATCCATGTTTCAGCCGTTTGTCCCGCGCATAATCCGCTCCTCAAGACGCGCGCCGTCAGCGAAACATTCCCCTACAGCGCTCTTCATCCGCTGGATTCTCTGGCTGCCGCAATTGAAGCCGCCAGGCCTGACTTTATAATTCCCTGCGATGACCGGGCCGTTCCACATGTTCATGAATTGCACGCCCGGGCTCGTCTCATGGGAGAGGCGGGCCGCGCTCTTGCCGCATTAATTGAGAAATCCCTGGGCTCACCGGAAAGTTACCCCGTCGTCTCAAGCCGATACGACCTTCTCAGAATCGCCCGTGAGGAAGGTCTCCGTGTTCCGGATACCGAGGAGATCAATTCAGAATCCGATCTGGAGGCATGGCAGCGCCAGCATGCCTTCCCTTGGGTTCTGAAAGCCGATACCACGGGTAATGGGCGGGGCGTACGATTTGTACAGAAGCCCGGCCAGTCCAGCCGCTTTTTAGCCGAGCTAATCCAATTTTATGGCCTTGGACGAGCCATCAAACGGCTGTTCGTGAACCGCGACCCTTTTTGGGTGCGGCCCTGGTGGAATGGTGTCAAGCCGGCGGTTATTGCTCAGTCTTACATCCAGGGGCGCCCGGCGAATTGCGGCGTTCTGTGTTGGCGCGGGAAGATCCTGGCCGGCATCGGCGTCGAAGTCTTTAGCGAGACGGAAGCCATGGCCCATGCCAGTGTCGTGCGTGTCGTGGATAATCCTGACATGATGTTGTGCGCAGAACGAATCGCGCGCCGGCTGAATTTGTCTGGATTCTTCGGCCTGGATTTTATGATCGAGGAAGGAACTGGCCTGACTTATCTTATCGAAATGAACCCCCGTCCGACTCGCCTGTCTTCCCTTCGCCTCGGCACAGGTCGCGATCCTATTGGGGCCATATATGCGCAACTTTCGGGTCAACAAATTCAGAGTGCTCCGCCTGTCACTCGATTGAACCAGATTGCTTATTTCCCGGAAGTCGCGGAACCCGGCGCCAAATTGTTGGAATCGTGTTATCACGATGTCCCGGAAGGCGAGCCGGAGCTAATGCGGCAGCTCCAGCGTCCATGGCCGACCGAAACCGTTGTTTGGCGCTTGATCGACGCCGTAAAGCTTGTAAAGCAATTCGTACGAAACCACGCCTTGAAACGCAGCTCAGTGCCTCACGATGAGCAAAACCATCAAGCCGACAAAGGGGCGTTGGCACACGCCAAAATCCTGGATTGATTGTCGTCGATGTCCCTGAATCCTGATTTCTCTCCATGAAACCATTGGTCTCCATTCTGATCTGCGCGTACAACGCGGAAAAAACTATTGCCGAAACGCTGGAATCGGCGCTAGCCCAAACCTGGCCGCGTAAAGAGATTATCGTCCTGAACGATGGTTCAAAAGACAGGACGCCTGAAATTATCCGCCAATTCAAAGACGTTAAGCTAATATCAACTGAAAATCAGGGCTTTAGTAATGCTCAAAACAATGTTTTCGGGCATTCGCAAGGCGACTACATTCAATATCTCGACGCCGACGACCTTCTGGCGCCGGACAAAATTGAACGGCAAATTTTGGCGCTCCAGAAGGTTGGCAATCCTCGAATCCTGGCGTCTTCCCCGTGGGCCTATTTTTATCATCGGACAAAGGGCACCCGCTTTGTCGACAATTCCTTGTGTCAAAGTCTATCACCCGTAGAGTGGCTCGTCCGAAAGATGGGCGAAAATGACCACATGCAGAATGCTACCTGGCTGGTGCATCGCGAACTGGCTGAAAAAGCAGGGCCATGGGACGCCAGCCTTAATTATGACCAGGATGGGGAATTCTTTTGTCGCGTGCTATTGGGCTCCGATGGTACCTGCTTTGTGCCTGGAACCGGCATATACTACCGGCGGACTGGATCGAGCAGCATTAGCTTCATCGGCAATTCAAACCAAAAGAAGGAATCCCTTTTGGTTTCGATGAAATTGCATATAAAATATCTTTTGTCACTTGAGGATAGTGAAAGGACTCGTGCGGCCTGCGTGACATATCTTCGAAACTGGTTTCACCACTATTATCTGCAGAGAACCGATCTGGCTGCGGAAATCGAAGCAATCGCCGCATCTTTGGGCGGGCGGCTGGAGCCGCCGAAACTCCCGTGGAAATATGCCTGGATGCAAAAAGCCTTGGGCTGGCAGACTGCGACGGCAATTCAAATGAACTACAATAAACTGAAAAGCAAAATATTCAGAACGTGGGACAAAATCGCTTTTCAATACGAGGGCGGCCCCCGACACACTCTTGGCGAGGGATACTCCCACAAAGGCAACTGAAACTGTCGAAATGTATGAAAATAGCCATAGTCGGTTTGGGCTATGTTGGTTTGCCCCTTGCACTGCAATTTTTGCGCTCAGGAGTCGAGGTTTTGGGGGTGGACATTGATCCGGCCAAGGTTGCCTCTCTCAATCAGGGAAAGAGTTATATCAAGCATATCGAGTCTTCCGCGATTGCTGATTCTGTCAGAACGGGTCGCTTTGAGGCCATTTCGGATTTTGAGCGAATTCGGGAAACCGAGGCTGTGATTATTTGCGTGCCGACTCCCCTAAACAAGAACCGCGAGCCAAATATTTCTTATATTATTGAAACCGGTTTGAGCATTGCGCGACATTTGCAAAAAGGCATGCTGGTGGTCCTGGAGTCTACCACCTATCCAGGCACTACGGACGAGGATTTGCGCGCGGTGCTGGAAGAAAACTCTGGAATGAAGGCGGGGGTGGATTTTCATTTGGCCTTTTCGCCGGAACGGGAAGACCCAGGTAATGCGCAGAGCAAAGTGGAAATTATTCCCAAAGTCGTGGGTGGTTATACGCCTGCCTGCCTCGAACGCGCTAAAGCGGTATATGGACGCGCCATCAAAACAATCATTCCAGTTTCCTCCTGCCGCGTAGCCGAAGCAACCAAGTTGCTTGAAAACATCTTTCGCAGCGTCAACATCGCGCTGGTTAACGAATTAAAATTGGTCTATCAGGCCATGGGAATCGACATTTGGGAGGTCATTCAGGCCGCCAAAACGAAACCATTTGGATTCATGGCGTTCTATCCCGGACCGGGCCTGGGAGGCCATTGTATTCCTATTGATCCCTTCTATCTCACGTGGAAAGCCCGCGAATTCTCTCAAAATACCCGCTTCATCGAATTGGCCGGCGAAATCAATACATTGATGCCGATGCACGTCATCAATCGCACCGTGGAGGCCCTTAACTCCCGCCGCAGAGCCGTCAACGGCAGCCGCATTCTGGTGGTCGGTCTGGCCTACAAGCCAAATGTGGACGACGAACGGGAATCGCCCAGTTACACGCTTATGGATCTGCTGAAGGAAAGAGGGGCCGAGGTTGCCTATTACGATCCTCATATCCCGGTAATCCGCCTCACCCGCGAGCATCCGCATTGGGCGGGCACCTATTCGGTGGAGTGGAATCGGCAAATCTTCGAGGGCTTCGATGCCGCCATCATTGCCACCGACCATCAGGCGGTTAACTATCAGGAATTGGCCGACTGGTCGTCGTGCATTGTGGACACGCGCAACGCCATGTCCGGCGTAGAAACAAAACCCGGCCTGGTCTGGAAGGCCTGAAATATCGCGCAGGAACCTTATGTTAACCCGCTCTTTGGCCTCCCTTTCATTTCAATTTTCAACTGTCTGAATCCGGAGCGAACCTGGCCCCGGTCATTTCCGCGGCAAAGCGCAAGATCAATCTGAATGAATCATAGCAGGACAACTGAAAACCATGTCGTTGGTGAAAACGCCTCGCCTTTGCCGGGAGCGCAGGACAGGCATTTTGATACCAAACACTTGCTGGCGGATCTCAAGAGCCGCACAGTTTCCGGCGGGTTCATTACCGTTGTGTCACAAGGGATTCAGTTTTTCCTGACTTTGGGCTCTACAATGATTCTTGCGCGATTATTGACGCCTCGCGATTTCGGACTCCTCGCCATGGTATGGACGGTCATGGGATTTCTGCGAATTTTCAAGGATGCCGGCCTTTCGACGGCTACGGTCCAGCGCGAAGGTATTACTCACACCCAGGTTTCCAACCTTTTCTGGGTAAACGTCGTGGTCAGTGGTTTTATTAGCATCCTGGTGGCGGCTTCAGCCCCCGTAATTGCGTGGTTCTACCGCGAACCGCGGCTCGTTGGGATCACTCTGTCCCTTTCGTCCGTCTTTCTGCTCGCCGGCTTGGCGGTCCAGCACACTGCCTTGTTAAGTCGCCAAATGCGTTTTAAGGCGATCGCCGTAATTCAGGCCGGATCGGCCCTGGCCGGTGTCCTGGTTGGCGTCGGAACGGCTTGGCTCGGCTATGGGTATTGGTCCCTGGTCTGGATGAACCTGACAACAAGTTTGGTCGCCCTCTCGTTGACGTGGTTATCCTTGTCATGGCGCCCGCAATTCTTCAAACGACACAGCGGCACTCGCTCCCTCCTTCATTTCGGTGCAAATCTTACGGCCGGGACCTTCATCTATTCCCTGGCTCGCGGATTGGACGGGCTGCTGATCGGCCGGTTTTGCGGCGCAGTGCCTCTCGGACTTTACTCTCGGGCGTCTGCGATGCTTGCGCGCCCGCTGGAACAATTTATCGCTCCAATCGAGGCAGTCGTTATACCGGCATTTTCCCGGTTGCAGGCACAGCCCGAGCGTTATCGCCAAAACTTCATGCGGCTTTATGAAAGCATTGCCCTAGCCGGCTTCTTCTTTACGGCCCTGTTTTTTGCGCTGGCCCATCCTCTGACGCTCGTCGTATTGGGGCACAAGTGGGAAAGTGCGGCCCCGATATTCGCCGCGCTATCATTTGCCGCCCTGCAGGCCCCGCTTGGTTCATCCGCCAGTTGGTTGCTTACCAGTCAGGGTCGCGGCAAAGATTCGTTTTCAGCAGGTTGGATTATCTCAATCGTGGTCGCCATCTCATTTATGGCCGGCCTCCCATTCGGGCCGACTGGAGTGGCAATCGGTTATTCTGCCGGCTGCATGCTAATCCAAATTCCCGTCTATTATTGGCTAGTGGGGCGAAGCGGCCCGGTGCGAACGGCTGACCTGTGGGTCGGATTTCTGAAACATTTGCCCGTCTGGGGAATCGTAACTTTGACCGCATGGCTGGCTCTCAAAGGCGTGCTGACTTTTTCTCCGTTGACGCAAGTGGCGATCTGTGGCCCTGCAGGCATAGTGGCCGGTGTCGCTTTCATTTTCGTTTACTCCCCATCGAGACGCGTGGCCGCTGAACTGTTTTTTACGCTGCGTGAGTTCAAGAGCCCCGTCGCGGCTTCAATGAATTGCGATGATCGCGGACTTTCAGGCAAAGTAAATCCACCGGGCAACTCGCTTTGGGTTTCCGTTATCATCCCGACATTCAATCGCGAATCGTATGTCGTCCAGGCCATAAGCAGCGTCCTAAATCAAACTGTTAAGGATTATGAAATTATCGTCGTTGACGATGGATCCACGGATGGCACCCGCTCCGCCCTTCAGCCTCTTTCAAATCAAATCAAATACATTTATCAGAATAACGCGGGAGTGAGCGTGGCCAGAAATGCCGGCATCGCTGCCGCATCCGGCAAATGGATTGCCTTTCTTGATTCTGACGACGAGTGGGCGCCCGATTTCCTGGCCACGCAAATGCGCGCTATCGATCAAAACCCGGACGTCTGCATGCAGATTGCGGATTGTCGTTACTCCGATCAATCGGGCGAGAAAAAATCATACTTTGAAACCAATGGAACTTTGGAAAAATTCAATGGGTCGGATTATCTGCGGCCAAAAGAACCGTTTGTCTTCCTGCTCCGTCACTTGTCGTGGCAGGTTGGATCGGTTATGATTCGAAAAAATGTTATCGAAAAAGCCGGGCTTTTCGATCCGAATTTTAGCATCGGTGAAGACCAGGATTTTCTGGCGCGCGTTACTTTGCATGGGCCGGTTGGCCTGTTGAAGGACAAGTTGATGACGGCCTATCGAAGAACCGAACCTATCGAAAATCTCTCCAGAGTCGCGACATCCAACCCGATTTGCTCACGGATATTGCACGATGGGCTCTTTCGTAAACTGGAATCCATCAAAAGCCTGAATCAGAATGAACGGAGAACCATAAAGTGGCTTAGAAGCACAAACTATCGAGCCATGGGAAATCTCTTTCTGGCCGAAGGAAAGACGCGCGAAGCTCGAAGTGCCTACTGGATGGCCGTTAAAATTCAGCCTTCAGTCCAGTCTATTGGAAAATACGCTTTGTCATTTTTGACCAAACGGGAGCCCTTCTCCTGTTCAGTTGCGCTGAACGTCAACCAAACAGCCGATGACTAACCATGGCTGACATTTCACATTCAATTATCATTTGCACCTGCAACCGGGCCGCGAGCCTGAAGCAGACTCTCAACGCGCTCGGAAAGGTGAAAATTCCCGAGGGCTGCGCCGTTGAAGTCGTCATCATTGACAATGCTTCCACAGATGGAACCGCTGCGGCCGTCAAAAGCGCCGGGGTTGAAAACTTGCAGATCGTTTATCATTTCGAGCCTGGTAAAGGAAAATCCAACGCGCTAAATTCTGCCTTGGTGATCGCTCGCGGCGAAACGCTTGTATTTACAGACGACGACGTGATGCCCTCTGAAGATTGGCTCGAACAGATATCGCTTCGCTTTGACGAAACCCAATGCGACGCCCTTGTGGGAAAAGTTGAACTCGCGCCGCATTTGGAGCGTTCCTGGATGGGTAAATTGGAGAAGTATTACCTGGCGGTTACCTTCTTTGATTCCGGGGAACCACTTCATTGGGTTGGCGCCAATGCCGCGTTTCAGCGCCGCTGTTTACGGCGCGTGCCTCGATTTGATCCCGAATTGGGTTCGGGCGCCCTCGGCAATGCTGAAGACACTCTTTTCGGGCACCAACTGCTCGAAGCGGGTTTTAAAATGGAATACGCCGGGTGTGCTGTTGTGGTCCATCAACCGGATGATTCCCGTTTGACTCGTCGGGCGTGGCTTCAGGCGGCGCGTCTGCGCGCCCGCTCAGAAGCCTATGTTTCACATCATTGGAAACATGCCGAAGTCAAGGGAGCTATATTAAAATATCTGTGGTTTCTTGTGAATCTCAGGTTGAGAAAACTGTTGCAGCCACCTCCACCACTGAATTCTGAAGGTTGCCCCCGATGGGAATGGAGTCATGTGTATAATCTGACGTTTTACCGGCATTATTGCATTGAAAGGCGTCGTCCCCGCAAGTATGCCAGGCACGGGCTCGAAAAATTGGATGCCTCCGGACTGCCGGCGGTCGCTGCCGTCACCGATGCTGCGCCGGCGGCCCATCGCCGGCATTTGAGCGTATGAAAGAGGACCTGCGCGAACTCTATCGGTACCGCGATCTCTTCTACACTATCGCCTGTCGTGATATCAAGGTCCGTTACAAACAGTCGGTGATGGGCTTTCTTTGGGCGCTCCTGATGCCCATATTGATTGTTGGGGCAGGCGTTATCGTTCGATTCGGTTTTGCGATCGCATCCGGCAAACACCTTGATAGCTCGGACATTGCCGCCGTGGCGGTGAAATCGGTGCCATGGGCATTCCTGGTTTCCAGCATTCGCTTTAGCTGTATGAGTCTTACGAACAACACCACTCTGGTGACCAAGATCTATTTTCCCAAGGAAATCTTTCCTTTGGCCGCTGTAGCCGCTTGCCTCTTCGATTTTGCCGTGGCATCCGGGGCACTTGTCATCCTTATGTTTGTTCTCAAGGTCGGTTGGAGCCTTTATCTCCTTTGGCTTCCAACATTACTCATAACGATGATGCTGCTTGCCGCCGGAATCGGCATGATTGTGTCGGCTGCCAGCTTGTTCTTTCGTGATGTGAAATACATCGTCGAGGCGGTCTTGACCTTCGCTATCTTTTTCACTCCGGTTTTCTACGATGTACGAATGTTTGGCGCCAGCGGCAAGTGGCTGTTGATCAACCCGGCGGCTCCGCTTTTGGAAGGGATCAGCGATTGCGTCACCCGCCACCAACCCCCGGACATGTTCTGGTTTGCCTATAGTCTGGCTTTCGCCCTATTTACGTTTGTCGCCGGATATGTGTTCTTCAAACACTTGGAACCGGCCTTTGCTGAGAGTATTTGACCGAGAAAATTATGTCTGACGTGGCATTACGGATGGAGCACGTGTACAAGATGTTCCGAAAAGGTGAGATTTTCAATTCTCTTCGGGACCTCATACCTGCATTGAGCGGGCAAATGTTTAACCGTCAGGAACTAAACACCGCCGATCGGCGCGAGTTTTGGGCTTTGCAGGATCTCTCATTTGAAGTCAAACGGGGAGAAGCCTTCGGTATCATCGGTCACAACGGCGCTGGTAAGAGCACCGCTTTGAAAATACTCAGTCGTATCATGAAACCGACGAGAGGCAAAATCCTTGTCAACGGCCGTCTCTCTGCCCTCATTGAGGTCACGGCGGGTTTCCATCAGGACTTTACCGGCCGGGAAAATATTTTTCTCCATGGTGCGATCATGGGCATGAACAAACGTGAAATCAGGTCCAAGCTCGACCAGATTGTCGCCTTTTCGGGGCTTGAAGAGTTTATCGATACGCCGGTCAAACGTTATTCCTCCGGCATGTATGCTCGCCTGGGATTTTCAGTGGCGGCGCATGTGAATCCTGATGTCATGATAGTGGATGAGGTCCTGAGTGTTGGTGACTATGTCTTCCAGCAGAAATGCGTGCAACGAATGAAAGAAGTGATTCGAGGTGGCGCGGCTGTCATCTTTGTGTCTCACAATATGAAAAGCGTAGCGGAGTTTTGCCAGAATTGTCTCCTGCTTGAACATGGCCGGACCATGGTTCAAGGTGAGGCGGATAAGGTCATCGCCAATTATATGCGGCGCCAGACTCTCGCACGACAATCGAGCCAATCGAGTGATGTTAAGATTACAAAGGTTACGGTTCGTAACCATGAGGGGGAGTGCGTTCGATTTGAATCCGGCCAGAAGGCGTGGGTCGATATCGAACTGTCCGCTCGCAAGCCGTGTCGAAAACTATCCGTTTCCCTCTATCTGGGTGATCCAGACGGCCAGCTTATCTTCAATACATCATTGGCCAGGCTCGGATATGCCGAATTTGATCTGGAACCGGGACAGGTGTTTCGCTGTACTTTTGAACTGGAATTAAATCTGGCGGTGGGAACTTTTCACGTCGGTTCTCTCATTTTTCGCTATGACAACGAAACAGAATATGACCGTTGGCTGCAGGCGGCGACAATTTTCGTTTCGGCGTCACAGGATGTTCGGGGATTTGTCAATTGTTTCCCAAAGGTGTTGAAGCAGGAAATTCGTGACGGACAACCTGCCGCCGAGGCCAAGGACGAATCGCATGCGTGTTAGGGTCGGCATGCTAATCAATTAATGAAACGGGTTGAATCTCCCAAGCGTTTTAAGTGAATACACATTCCATGCCTGAACCCGGTGTGTCTGCGGTGACGTCGGCGAATTCCGGGACGCAATATTTGCCTCTCCTTGCGCTAATCATTGTTATATTGATCACGGTTGCGTCGTTTGTCTGGAACCATGAACATCCGTTTGGGTTCAATTGGGATGAATCAGTCTATTTCGACGAGATGCAGATCGATGTCGGCAGCTTCCACGCGCATGGGTTTGGCGGGCTGATAAAGGCATGGCTTGTTGACGATGCAGTGCGGCCTCCCGCCTACCGCGTCTTCGCATTTCCATTCGCGCTTGTCCTCGGCCCCAGTCCTTTTGTTCTCCGGTTCGTCGCGATTCTTTTTCACCTTCTCACACTGGCTTTGGTCTATCTTGGAGTCTGTCGCGTCGGTAATCGGGCCGCCGCTGCGGTTTCGGTCATCCTGCTTGCGTTATGTCCCGATTTCATTTTCTTTGGCACTGTCTTTTATAATGAATATGCGCTTTACCTGGCAGTCGCCGGGATGAGTTACTGCATCTTTCGAAGTTGGAATCAATCCCGGGGATCGATTGTCGATTGTTTGGGGCTGGGAATCTTCCTCGGAATTGGGGCCTTGGCCAAGGCCTCCTTCCCGGTCCTGGCTGCATGTTTTCTGGGAATCATCGCCCTTCTCGGTTTATGCAGGAGAATTATCGGCCCAAGTCCGCAATTTCTGCTGAACTCGTGTGTGGTCGGGGCTATTATCGCCGGGCCATGGTGGCTGTTGAACTTTCGTTCCGGCCTTCATTACATCAGGTATGCGGCAAACTTTTCTCGCGACAGCATGGGTTCGCCGGGCATACGTTTGTCTGTTCATTATCTGGTCCGCTTTCTCCAGGAAGGACTCGGGTTGCCAATCGGTTGTCTGTGTATCGCTCTTCTGGTTTTTGCATTCATTCATTATTTCCGCGCGCGCCCGACGCAATCTTCGGATGCCTCTTCATGGGCTATGATTTGCCTATTGTTGGCTCCGCTACCCATTATTTTGGCGCCCCTCGCCACGCATAATCAAGTGATGTATCACACGAGCCCGGCCCTGATAC
This sequence comes from Verrucomicrobiia bacterium, assembly GCA_036489615.1. Classification (GTDB taxonomy): domain Bacteria; phylum Verrucomicrobiota; class Verrucomicrobiia; order Limisphaerales; family UBA11358; genus UBA11358. The sequence continues at coordinate 17,642 of DASXFM010000497.1, forward strand.
TGCTGGCCGCTGGCTTTGCCCTCCTCGCAAAAAATGTAGGCTGGCTGTCCTCTCCAAGTCGCGTAGTTATCATCACGATAGTCGTCGTGGCGCAACTGGCCTTGACTCTGATTCCCGTAGTTTCCCGGCAGGAATACTCCGGGCAACGGTTCGCGTGGACGAATCTGGGCCAGTGGGAACAGTGGGATTGGAATCAATTCCGTGTCGTGTTGCGCGCAGAGGGATTAAAACAACCATCCGTCGCTTATCTTGGTCTGGTCAACCCTCTGAACCCGCCGCAAATCCAATACCCGTGGCTGACTCATCATGAGCAGCCGCCATCTGTGACTTTGCTCTGGAGATTGGAGAATGGCAGTCCTGAAATGCCATCGCTCATGGCCGCTGCCGACTCCAATGACGTGGTTTTTACGGTTCCGGAATTGACAACGGCAACGAGCGGAATCGAAAATTCACAGGATAATCGGTATAACACGGACTTCGCCGCTCAAATGTCCAATAACCCTCATTTCGGGACGCATCTGAATTTGCGCTTGGGTCGCCTTCATCCAGTGGATGTCTGCGTTTTTATTCGGAAGAAATTATCACGATGAACAGGCCTTGCACACGGCTGCGGGACAAGAACTCGCCCGTTAGATTTATTCGTTCATTTCCTGCATGGCCCCGTCGGTTGATAACCTAAACACCAAATTATGTCTCTGCTGTCAATTATCGTGCCCTGTTATAATGAGGAGGATGTCCTTCCTCAGTTATTTCAAAGGCTGGCCGGCGCTTTGGATGCTTTTACGTCGGACTATGAAATCGTGTGTGTGGATGACGGTTCCAAAGATCGTACGTGGCAGATGTTGCAGACCCAGCACAAGGCTGATCCCAGATGGCGGGTTGTTTCTTTCGCTCGGAATTTCGGACATCAGGCCGCCGTTACCGCGGGATTATGGTATTGTAGCGGCGATGCCGCTGTCATTATTGATGCCGATCTTCAGGATCCGCCCGAGGAAATTCGCAGAATGTTCGACAAATGGCGCGAGGGGTATCAGGTTGTCTACGCCGTTCGGACCAAACGCGAGGATCCAATGCTCAAGCAACTATTGGCGTGGTCTTTCTATCGCGTATTTTCGAGCCTCTCTTCATTTCCTGTTTCGCATGACTCTGGTGATTTTTGCCTGCTTGATCGCGCCGTTGTAGATGTCCTCAATACCCTGCCGGAACGCAATCGCTACCTTCGTGGTTTGCGGAGTTGGTGCGGTTTTCGCCAAATAGCGATCGAATTTGAGCGCCATCGGCGGGCCGCCGGGGAGCCAAAATACACATCAATTAAATCCCTTCGGTTGGCTTTGGATGGCATTTTTTCCTTTTCCACCGTTCCGCTCCGTCTCGCCACATTCCTGGGCTTTGCCGTTTCGTCGCTGGCATTTCTGGGCGTCATATTTTATTTCGTTGAAAAACTATTTGCCCGTCAATTTTACGCCATCGGCCTTGGTCCTTTGCCTGGTTTTCCGACCGTAATTATTTCCATTCTGTTCCTGGGCGGTGTGCAACTAATCTGTCTCGGAATAGCTGGTGAATATATTGGCCGCGTTTACGAAGAGGTAAAAGCTCGTCCGTACTGGATTGTCGCAGGTAGCGCCGGAATTACTATCAAATCCCCGTGCCCGACATTTCCCAAGGAGAGGACGGCAGATATCGCCGATCAACTGGGACGGCTCGACAATCGGGAATCGACTGCAATCTCTGTTGCTCATCGGAAATAACATGATTGTGCACAAAATTTTGGAGTTGCCTGAACAAGCATTCCTGCCGATTTGGGCCAGCCTTACGGTTGCGTTCGCATTGATAGCCCCATGGCTCGTTGGCCGAGGGAAAGTGCGGCTCCAGCGAGGCGACCAGGCTTCGGCTAAGGTGGCTGCCGGACTATGGCCGGCCCCGCGCAGCGGCGCGTGGCCGATACTTGGTGTTTTCGGACTGATTGTGATGGGGTATATCGCCCTTATCTTTGCCTGGGAGGACTTTGCTTACTACGACGATTCTCAATTCACCCAATACACTCTTAAAGGCCATAGCTTTCGGCCGCCTATTTGGAACAGCGGCCGCTTCTTCCCCCTTGACATGCAGGAATTCAATTTGATCCGCTACCTGACACACACAGCTGCCGGTTATCACGTTTTGCCGGCTTTGCAACTCCTGGGCGTCTGCGCCCTTCTGCTTGTTTTAGATCGGGAGATTGACTTAATAGCGCGAGTTGGGCTCGCCGTCTGCGTTCTTTTCTCGCCGGGTATGATCATAAGCTTTACTGGCTTAATCTATCCGGAACGGAACGTCATATTTTGGCTTCTTTGCCTGATTTTTTTTGTTGATCGGTTTGACCGGACTCAATCCTCGGCGGCCGCTGTGGCTGCGGTTGTTTCTGCTCAGTTTATGCTCTATTACAAAGAGACGGCTTTCCTTCTGCTGTGGGGGTTCGTCGCCGGTCGGCTCCTATTACGATGTCGAAATATAGGCAGGCCAGGCTGGAATTTCGGCCGGCTTTCCGAAAAAGCGAGTTGCCTTGATTTTTGTCTTGCCGTGCTCGGGTTCATTTTTGTGTGTTATTACGGCCTGGTCATGCATCGGCACACAAGCCTTCAATATGCTCAACACGAGAAACTGCCGGAATTGGAAGTGCTGTTATCATATCTCAAGGCGGATCTATTGGTATGGCTGTTTGTGCCTGTCGTAGTTATCAGGTTTTTCCTTATTTTCAAAAGCAAAATCGTTCCATCGCCGTTTTGGGAAAGTCTTGCCTGGGGTGCCTTGGCTTACGTGGCCGCGTTTCTTGTCCTGGGAATGTTTCGAGGCTACTACCTGGCGCCAGCCGATGTCATTGCAATCTTGTACCTGGGTCGGTTGGCCTGTTTGTCGTGGGGAAAAGCCAGCCTGTCGATCAGAATGGCCGGATCGTTGCTGTTATGCGCGATTCTCCTTCAAAATATCTTGTCTTCGACTTATCGCATGTACGAACGAAAGAACCTCATTCGTGCCAAGGTTGAAATTGCGAACAGAATTCAGGAACAATACCGCCGTAACGCGGGCATTCCCTTGAGGTTGTATTTCCCATTTTCGTCTCCCTATCTGACGATGGAGTTTGGAGCTTACCTTGACTATCGTGGGCTTCCCATCGAAGAGGCCGGAACTGAACCGGGCGGAACAAACAGCGTTGAACTCGTCTGCCACGCTATGACAAATGACGGTCTCATTCAAAACTACCGAAATATTATAGGGCATGCCGGGCGGACGCCAATGCCCGGTGACTTGGTAATTATTTTGCCGGATGACGATGTTTCAAGTGTGGAGGCAAGTCCGTACTTGTATGGCGGAGACTCGATATTTTCCTACAGCCCCAGGCCTTCTCTCCCTGGCTGGTTTGATTTTCTGGCGCGCCATCTTCATTTCACCTATGTGAATTCATTTTCGATTCCAGACCGTTGGTTGAATGCCTCAGTTCTTTTATGGAAAATGAAAAGCGAATGATTGGAGAAATCGATGAGGCTAAAGTGCTTTTGCAAAAATGCCGGCCGGACGGCTATTTTCGGTCATTGTAGTTGTTGTACCTATGGTCAATGCTTGGTTCTGATCGGGCATTTCCACAATCTTGAAATTCAGATATCTATTATCCCATGAAAATTCTCCTGGTTGGCAGTGAAGGTTATCTCGGCTCGCTGCTGGGCCCCGTTCTTCTGCGTGAAGGACATGATATCACCGGGCTCGACACCGGATTCTATCGCGAAGGAACCTTATACCGCGATTCCGGGACCATCCCCCGGACTCTTTCCAAAGACGTTCGTCAGATCGAAATCGAGGACCTTCGTGGCGCGGAGGCTGTCGTTCATCTCGGAGAATTATCAAATGATCCGCTGGGACAGTTATCTCCTGATATCACTTACGAAATCAATCACCAGGGTTCGATCAGGCTCGCCCAATTGGCCCGCCAGGCTGGTGTCCGCCGCTTCGTTTATATGTCGTCCTGTAGCGTATACGGCGTATCAGATGCCGACTTCGTGGATGAAAAATCGCCCGTGGACCCTCAAACGGCCTATGCCGTCTGCAAAGTCCGTGTCGAAAATGATTTAACCCAAATGGCCACAGACACTTTCAGCCCGGTATTTATGAGAAATGCCACGGCTTATGGTGCGTCGCCGCACATGCGATTCGACATCGTCCTCAATAATCTTTCCGGCCTTGCCTGGACAACCGGCGAAATCCGGATGACCAGTGATGGCACTCCCTGGCGCCCTCTGGTGCATGGGTTGGATATCGGCGAAGCTATCCGCCAGGTTCTTCTGGCTCCTCGTGAGGCGATACACAATCAGATTTTCAACGTTGGCGACACGAGCCACAACTATCGCGTCAGGGAAATCGCCGAAATCGTCGCCGAAACGTTCTCCGGTTGCAAACTGACTTTCGGCGCACCCAGTCCTGATAACCGCAGTTACCGGGTTTCATTCGAAAAAATCCGAAAGCATCTGCCGGAATTTCGTTGCTCCTGGGACGCCCGCCGCGGCGCTCAGCAACTGTGCGAGATGTTCAAGCGCATTGACATGGCGCGTGAAACATTCGGGTTCCGCGCGTTTACTCGTCTCAAGCAGCTTGAGCATCTCATTCGCACCCAACAGATCGACGGGCATTTTTATTGGAAACAGAATGGTTGTTGAAACATCAAGGATCATGAGCGTTCCAAGAGTGAGTATCGGCCTGCCCGTTTATAACGGAGAGAATTTTCTTCGTTCGGCCTTGGACTCCATTCTGCAGCAGGACTACACCGACTTTGAGTTGATTATCTCGGACAATGCTTCCGGGGACGCGACCGAAAAAATCTGCCGCGAATATGCCGCCAGGGATTTGCGAATCCGCTATTATCGAAATGAAAAAAACATTGGGGCCAGTGGTAACTTCAATCGCCTTGTCGAACTGGCGCGTGGCGAATTCTTTAAATGGGCGCCGCACGATGATGTTCATTTGCCGGGATTTTTGAGGCGGTGTGTGGAGGTTTTTGATCTGGCCCCGTCGACGGTGGCATTGGTGGCCCCGAGGGCGGAAGTGATTGATGAACATGGAAATGTTTTGGATATGAAGGTCGAGAACCTCGATGCGAGGCATCCGCGGCCTCATCAACGTGTTGAATTTGTGGTCCGGACGGTCCGTTGGGCGACGGCTCTCTTTGGTTTGATTCGGACAAATGTTTTGAGAAGGACTCGCCTGATTCAACCATACTTCGCGGTGGATAACGTTATCCTGGTGGAAATTGCCTTGATTGGTGAAATCTGGGAGTTGCCCGAAACCCTGTTCCAACGAAGATATCACGCTCGCATTTCAACGGTCCTCCACAAAAATTGGCGCGATCTTCAGATTTGGTTTGACCCTTCCCAAAGAGGCGTCAAAAGGTTTGCTCCGCCCAGACTGCGTCTGGGATTGGAAATGGCCCAGGCGATAACCAGGGCGCCACTGCCGCTATGGGAACGCCTCTTGTGCGGTCGGGCCTTTCTTTCGGTGTGGCTTCCGCGAGAAGGGACCGGGCTTGGAATTAGAACCAGACTCAGAAAGCGTCTTGCCGCCAGGGTATCCGGGCAAACTTGAATTCTTAAACGGATGACAACTTTCATGACGTCAAATAGCGTCAAAGCGGAAAAGAAATATTCAGGCGGAGTTAACCGAAAAGCTGAATTGTATCTCCGTGCCGAGGCCCAAGACCGATGAAGGTGCAAACAGATTTGAAAGGAGCCGGCGGGAAGGGGAAGACGATCTATTTTTTCGGACACTTTGGCTCGGCTAATTTCGGCAATGAAATTACTTTTCAAGCAGTCCATTGCCACGTCCGTCGGCGGTTGCCAAATGCGAGGCTTGCATGTGTCTGCACAAACCCGACAGTCCTGGCAGCGACCCAAGGGATTGAGTCCATTCCGATCAGCCGAGACTTTGGCGCACCGGGAAAGCCCCGCGCGGGATTGGCCAGGCTGTTGAGACGGATTTTCATTGGAGCGCCGCGGGAAGCGCTCCGGTGGATTGACGCATTCAAGACGCTCAGGGGTGTGGATATGCTCGTTGTCCCGGGAACGGGGTTGCTGACAGACGCTTACGGTCTTCAAGGCTGGGGACCCTATAGTCTTTTCAAGTGGTCGTTAATTGCTCGAGTGCGTCGTTGTAGGCTTTTATTCTTAAGTGTTGGAGCAGGACCGCTATACGGTGTGCTTGGAACGTACTTTGTTAAATCAGCTCTTTTGATGGCGGATTTCAGGTCCTATCGGGACGATGCCAGCATGAATTGCCTGAAAGAGAATGGATTTTCAACCAATGGCGACCGAGTCTATCCAGATTTGGTATTTAGCCTGCCGGAGACGGTCATCCCATGTACTAGAAATGCAGGGCGGCGTAGACGTGTCGTGGGTCTCGGATTAATGACCTATGCTGGAAAATATAGCTCAGCCGAGCCCGATAGTGCAATTTATCGGCAATATCTTGAGACTTTAGTTTCTTTTGTGCAATGGTTGCTGGAGAACAATTACGACATCAGGTTGTTCCTCGGTGAATCTACAGATTCGAATGTGCTGGACGAGTTTAAATCTTTGCTCACTAGTACTGTGGGCGCTTATGATGAGGAACGCGTGATTGATGAGCCCGTCCATTCCGTTGAGCAGTTACTGCCACAAATTGCGGCGACCGACATCGTCGTCGCAACTCGTTTTCACAATGTTTTATTGTCATTGCTTCTCGACAAGCCGGTCCTTGCGATTTCATTTCATCGAAAATGTGATTCTTTGATGAGCCAGATGGGCCTGGCAAAATACTGCCACGATATCAACCACATGGACACAGCTATGCTGATCGGGCAGTTTTTGGACCTCGAAAAGAACGCGGAACAGTTGAAAACAACCGTTCGGCAGAGAATCGAACAATCACGAAAAGCGTTGGACGAGCAGTACGATTTGGTCTTTAGTTCCAATTAATTGTGATTCGTTTAAGCATAATTATACCAATCATGTTTCGGGTTGCCGGCAAGTCCAGAAGCTCATGAAATTTACAGAGACGAGCCTCGCGGGCGCCTATATTATTGAGCCGGAGTTGCGCGAAGATTCACGGGGATTCTTTGCGCGTACGTTCTGCGCCAGAGAGTTTGGAGAAAAGGGTCTCGCCGGCGGTTTTGTTCAATGTAGTGTTTCTATGACACGTGAGCGTGGGACAATCCGTGGACTCCATTTCCAGATCGCCCCAGCGGCGGAGGCCAAGTTGGTGCGCTGCACCGTGGGCGCATTGTATGACGTGATCGTCGACCTCCGCCCTGATTCTAAAACGTATCTCCAGCATATCGGTGTGGAATTGACCGCTCGTAACCGGCGCGCTCTGTATGTTCCGGAGATGTTTGCCCACGGTTTTCAGACGCTGGAAGGCGACACCGAAGTCTTTTATCAAATCAGTACGTATTTTGCGCCGGATCTGGCCAGGGGCCTTCGATTTGACGATCCAAAACTCGGGGTCAAGTGGCCGCTCCCCGTTGCGACCATGTCGGAAAAGGATCGGCATTGGCCCTTGTTAAGTTAAAGTGGCCGGATGCCAACCGCCTGTTATGGCGACAACCCAATACCAAATGACTGAACTGCACGAGGCTTGGCAACCGGCTCGCGAAGGTGTCGAGTTGTTTGAAATGGTTTCCGCTCTCTATCCAATTTGTCGGAGCATCACGGGAAACGGATTACGCGAGAGTTTGCGGCAACTTCAAAGCCATGTCGGGTTGTTGTTGCATGAGGTGCCTACTGGAACACAAGTTTTTGACTGGGTAGTGCCCAGGGAATGGAACATACGCGATGCTTACATCAAGGACAGCCGCGGCAAAAGGGTTGTTGATTTCAAAATGAACAACTTGCACGTCATGAATTACAGCCTTCCAGTAAATCGAAGGATGCGCCTTCCGGAACTTCGGGAACACCTGTTTGCTTTGCCTGAAACGCCTGATTGGATTCCTTACCGTACATCGTACTACAAGGAGAACTGGGGTTTTTGCCTGACTCAGCGGCAGTTGGACGGTCTTGCGGATGAAGAGTACGATGTCTGTATTGATTCTTCTTTGGAAACCGGAAGTCTGACTTATGGTGAATTTAAAATTGAAGGCGAGACTAGTGACGAAGTGCTGATTTCGTGCCACTCGTGCCACCCATCGCTCTGCAATGACAATCTTTCGGGTATGACCGTCGCGGCAAAATTGGCTCAACGATTGTCGGGTATGCAGTTGCGGTATTCTTACCGGTTCTTATGGG
>DASXFM010000508.1:0-17971 GCA_036489615.1 Verrucomicrobiia bacterium
AACGAATGCCCAGTGATGAAGCGACCTGGAAAGCCGAATACGGGAAATCCGTTCGTCCGGTTTGATGAGGGGTGAAGTGTAACAACGGAACCGACAACTACGGTCAGTTCAATCCGCCACGTTCACTTCGTCTACTCTACCGTCGCGAACTACCGCTGATATAGCAGCATGAAATAGCTCTTCCCAATAAACATCCAAATCACCGCCGCCAGCGCGATGTAGGGGCCGTAGGGCATTCGCGATGAGAATTCGCGCTTTCCGAGGATAATCAGGATCAGGCCCACCGCCGCTCCAATCATGGAGCTGGCCAGCAGGCAGAAAATTACTCCCTGCCAGCCGATGAACGCGCCGATGGCGCTCATAAATTTTACGTCGCCCAGGCCCATCGCCTCGCGCGGCAATACGATCTCCGTACTCACACATTCCATAAACAACACATTGTCCGGCGACATCTTTTCGCCGCCGATATCGAGCAGGGAGGGCGAGAGCCGCACGGTGACATCCTTATAACCACGGTCGATCAGTTCCACCGTCCGTGCGCGCACGACAACGGCGTCGGACTTGCGATAGAATAATTCGTCGTAGGAAATTTCCCGATCCGGCAGGTGAATCGCAGTTTCCGAAAAAATGATTCTTGTTTCTTCAGGCAATTTCACGCGGTATCGTCCGAACAACAATTTTCCGCCGCGCACGACCGCATAGATGATTCCGGCGCCGGTCACCGCGCCGATGAAGCTGTGCAGCAATCCATAACGGTGCAGACTGTCGTCCTGTAATTGAGGCAAGAGAAAGGACAACAGCAGACCGACGACGATGCCTCCGAACGTGATTTCATCCGGAATAATCAGATGCTCAAAATCGATAAAAGTGGCGGCGATCAACCCTGCCATGAAGAGCATGAAGACCAGCGCGGGCGGAATCGAAGGAAGCGGATGCGCAACGTCGCCAAATTTGAGCCAGCATCCCAAAAAGGCAATGCCCGTCAGTAGTTCCACAATGAAATACCTTACTGAGATGGGAGCCTTGCAGTTTTTGCAGCGTCCACGCAACGCAAGCCATGTCAACAGCGGAACGTTTAAATACCACGGGATCGAATACTTGCAGTGCGGGCAATGCGATGGGGGTGAAATAATGCTCAGCCCCCGCGGCATCCGGTATATGCACACATTTAGAAAACTGCCCACGATGCAGCCAAGTGCGAAGAAACATACCGACCAAAAATGAAATGGCAGCGACGCCCAGGTGTGTGCGTTGAAGGTGGCGTTAATGCCCATAAACATTTTTTTGTAAAGCGGACCGCATTATTTCAATCGGCGCGGTCCGGCCCGTCCAGATTTTAAACGCTTTTGCGCCCTGATGCAGCAACATCCCGAGCCCGTTGGCTGTTTTGCAGCCGGCTTTTTTGGCCGATGCCAGTAATCGCGTTTGTGCCGGACGATAAATCATGTCGTAAACCGCGTGCGCCCGGCTGAGCGCAAATTGTTTTTCATCCAGGGGCGAGGCATCGGACGGTTTCAACCCAAGCGACGTCGCATTCAAAACCAAATCCAACTTTCCCGCGGGATAACCGGCGGCGACGGATACAGATGGGAATCGTTCTTTAATTTCTTCCGCGATTTGCCCGGCTTTGCTCATCGTGCGGTTTACCAAATGCAATTCCGCCACACGTTCTGAAGCCAGTTTCAACGCGGCGGTCCTCCCGGCGCCACCCGCGCCAAGCAACAATACTTTAGCCCCGCGCAATTTGATGCCCAAATCCTCGCGGATGGCGATCGCTATTGCGTCCGCGTCTGTATTGAATCCGGTGACTCTCGTTTTTCCGTGACTCCGTTCAAATTTGACCGTATTGACCGCGCCATACATTTTTGCGGATTCATCCAGCGTATCCATCATTTCGACGGCCAGCAATTTGTGGGGGACGGTCAAATTGAAACCCGCGACATTCAGCGCCCGCGCGCCTTCAATGGCCGAGCGAAGATGGCCGGGGTCCACTTCGAAGGCAACGTAACACCAATTCAGGCCCAGCGCCTGAAACGCGGCATTGTGCATCGCCGGTGACGCGGAATGCGCAACGGGCGAACCCAGCACGGCGCACAGGCGCGTGGCAGCGTTGAGGTCCGGGAAACGGGATGGTGACACGTTGGCCAATTAAAAATTAAAAAAGTGAAAGGAAAAAGGAAAAATCAACGTTCTGAAAACTGCCACTCGTCTTTCGGCTCCATAACTGAACGCGGTCCCGGACCATCCAGCCATGCCAAAGCGTTGGTATCGCCGCGCAAGTAGGCGTCCCAAAACGCGGTGGACAAGGCGAGCATCACGCGATGATGATTTGGATTTCGCGGTTCGCGGTCACCCGGTAACGAACGATCGGTAAACGCGGAATGTTCCGCGCCAAACAAGACGACCTCGTATTTCGGCGCCCCCTGAAGGGCTGGATACACTTTCAACCGCGATTCGACGTTCATATCGCCGATTGGCGCGATATCTTCGGTGCCGGTCATCAGCATCCAGGGAACGATCACCGAGCCGAACGCCCGGCTCGGGTCGCCGGCGTGGGGCGGGCTCGGGCTGAAGGCGACGGCCGCCTTGATTCTGGAATCGGTAAATTCTTTTCCAGTCAGCGGAAGGTCTTCGCCGCTGACAGCTTCGGTAGTAATCGCGCCAAACGAGTGGCCGGACATGCCGATTTCCTTCATGTTCAGCCGTCCAAACAGGACATTGGTCTGATCACGATTCCAAATCTCCAACTGGTTTAGCACCGCGGGAATGTCCTGCACGCGCAGAACGAAATTATCCAGTGAGGCAGCTTGTTTCATGGCCCGCATGCGTTCCGAAGGAAGCACATTTTCCCAGACCGAATCGTCGCTGCCTGGATGCTGGACAAAAACAGCCACATAACTGCGCGCGGCCCAATGTTCACCCATGAAAGCATTGCCTCTACGCGAGCCGCCGAGCCCGTGGCTGAAGAGAACCACCGGTTCGGTATTCGTGTCCGCCGGCAAATAAATGCGAATCGGAATGTCCCGCTCGCGCCTAACATCGTAGACGGTCAGATCCAGGGATGTCGCAGAAAATGCGGGATCCACCGCCAGTGGATCATAGCCAGACGCGTGGATGTTTTCCCTGGTACCCAGTATCAACAGAGCCACCAATAAGAGGTGAAATAATTTCACAGGGCCAACTTCTTTTTCAAGGCCGCGGCAACGTGCTGCGGCACAAACGGGCCGATGTCTCCGCCCAATCGCGCGATTTCCTTGATCATGCGGGAGCTGATGAAAGTGTATGTTTCTTTGGGCATCATGAAAATCGTCTCGATGTTTTCGGCCAACTTGCGGTTCATCAACGCCATTTGAAATTCAAACTCAAAGTCCGAAACGGCCCGGAGTCCGCGGACGATTGCCCGGGCCTTTTGTTTGGCGGCGTATTCGACCAGCAGCCCTTCAAAAATATCCGCTCGCGCGTTTTTAATTCGAGCGATTCCCGATTTCATCAGCGCCAGGCGTTCCTCGAGGGTAAAGAGCGGGTTTTTGCTTTCGTTCCTGGCGATGGCCACAATCACGCGGTCAAACAGCTTGGCGGCGCGTTCCAGCACGTCCAAATGGCCATTGGTCAGCGGGTCAAAACTGCCGGGATAAATCGCCGTTCGCATGAACGAACTCTAACAAACAAGGGTCAAATGACGAGTTCAATGTAGTTGTGAATTTCATTCGACATTTGCCTATCGAGAAAGAAGATTAAGTCCATGCCGCTTTACGAATACGAACTGTGCGAAGGCGAGTGCAACGCCTGCGGAGGGAATTTCACGCTACAACGGCCGCTGAGCGCCCCGGAACTAACCAAATGCCCGTCCTGCAAAAAACCCGTTCGAAAGATCATTTCGAGCTTCAGTACGCCGCACAAACTTAAGCCGCTCTCCATTTCAGACGCCAAAAAAGCGGGGTTCACCGTGCTCAAAAAACTCCGCAAAGGCGAATACGAGCGGCAGTGAGATTGGATAAATGGATTCGTGGATGAATGGATAGTTGAAGATCGCCTCCGTCGCCCGATTGAGAATTCCATCAATCCACTAATCCAACAATCCATTTATCCATTCCCCATTCGGGCCTTGCGGCCATTACCTAAACCGTTACTATTCGCCTCACCGCCCGCCGAATAGCACGGTGCGTATTTTATTTTATGTCATCGCAAAATAATTCCGTAAATCGCCGACAGTTTCTATCCACCGTTACCGCTGCCACGGGCCTTCTTGCGCTTGGCGCTCCCGGCGCGTTCGCTGATGGTTTCACGCTCTTTGGGGAACACAAAGCGGGGCGGCAAGCGGGGATTTCGGACAAGGCGTATCGTCGTGCCTGGAAACGCGCGAAAGCGATGGTGGCGCAAATGACGCTGGACGAAAAAATCAGCCAACTCGGCTCGTCAGCGTCCGCCATCGATCGGTTAAAGATCCCCTCCTATAATTATTATACCGGCGAAGCGCTACATGGCATAACTCAGGAAGCGCCCGCCACCTCATTTCCCATGCCCCTGGCGTTGGCCGCGGCGTGGAACCCGGAACTGGTCCTCAAGGCGTACACGGCAGTTTCGGACGAGGCGCGGGCCTACGACAACCGGTGGAAGCGCGGCCTGAGTTATTACTCGCCGGCCACGCTCAATCTGCACCGCGACCCGCGCTGGGGCCGCTGTGCCGAAGCCCCCGGGGAAGATCCTTGCCTGGCTTCAACCATTGCCGTCCACATGATCAAAGGCATGCAAGGCGATGACCGCGATTACCTCAAAACCACGGGAAGCTCCAAGCATTATATCTGCAACAACACCGACAGCGATCGCACGAGGATTTCGGCCGACCCGGACCAACGGAGTTTTTGGGAATACTACACCCGCGCCTATCGCGCCACGATTTTGGATGGCGACAGCTTCTGCGTGATGAGCGCTTATAGCTCCTTCAACGGTGTTCCATGCAGCGCCAGCCATTTTCTCCTCACGGATTTATTGCGCCGCCAATGGGGATTTCGCGGCTATGTCACCTCGGACTGCGATGCGATTGATAATATTTACGATCCGCACCATTACGCGGCCACCTTGCCTGTCGCTGCCGCCATGGCCGTCGAAGCCGGATGCGATTTGAATTGCGGCGGCACATTGCAGAACCATTTGAAGGAAGCGGTGCACCTGGAACTCATTGGCGAAGAGGAAATCTCGCGGGCCGTCACGCGCTTGTTCACAGTCCGCTGCCTGCTGGGTCTGTTCGATCCGCCGGAAAAGGTTCGGTACACGCGGATTCCTTTTGGCGTGATCGATTGCCAGGCGCATCGCGCGCTGGCGATGGAAGCTGCGCGGCAGTCGCTCGTTCTTCTCAAGAACGATTCGCAATTTCTGCCGTTGAACAAGAGCAGCCTCAAGAAGATAGCCGTGATCGGCCCCATGGCTGGGATTTGCCATCTCGGCGGCTACAGCGGCGGGCCGAAAGTGCTTATTTCGCCCTATCGCGGCATCGCCGAATTCCTCGGGATTCCGGTCCAGCTTCCGCATATCTCGGCCTCGGACATGGTTTCGTGCGACGGCGATATTCGGCTGCAGTCCTCGTCCGAAGGGGAGATGAACATAGGATATGTTTCCGATGGAAATTGGGCGGAATTTCCAAAGACGGATTTCACCGGCAAGACCGAGTTTCAAGCACGAGTGGCCAGCAATGCGGGCGGCGGTACCATCGAAGTACACCTGGATAAATTTGATGGTCCGCTGGCGTGCACACTCACAGTACCGCATACGGGAGACTGGCAGAAATGGAAGAATGTTTCAGCTCCGCTGACGGATATCGCCGGCGAACATTCAATCTTCCTGAAGTTCCACGGCGGCAGCGGCTACATAATCAACGTGGAACGGTTGCAACTCAATCCCGTCACGCCGCCCCAGTTCCCGCCTGGCTCGCCAGAGGTAATTTTGAAGCCCGGCTGTTCCGTAACCGGCAAAAAAGAAGACAAAAAGAAAGACGATCGCGAGAAAGAAGACTCCATGTTTCAGGAGGCAGTGGATGCAGCAAAGGACGCCGACGTCGTCATTTTGGCCTGCGGCATCAATGAAGACGTGTGTCGTGAGGGGCAGGACCGTGAGACGCTGGGATTGAGCGGCGCCCAACCGGAATTGATCAAAGCCGTCGTGGCGGCCAATCCCAAAACCGTGTTGGTACTATCCACCATCAATTCCCTTTCGCTTGAGTGGGAGCAGGAAAATATTCCCGCTATTCTTTGCGCCGTTTGCGCGGGACAGGCGCAGGGCGCAGCCATCGCGGAGGTCCTTTTCGGAGACTATAATCCCGGCGGAAAACTCCCCTGTACCTGGTATCGATCTCTCGACCAGCTTCCGCCTTTCCATGATTACGACATCCACAAAGGCCGCACCTACATGTACTTCGAGGGCGATCCTTTGTATCCCTTTGGCTACGGCCTCAGCTATACCACGTTCAAGCTTGATAACGTGAACATTGGGAATGCAACGCTCGGTCCGGGCGATCAGACCACCGTTTCAACGGACGTCACAAACACCGGCGACCGCGCCGGTGTGGAGGTCGTTCAGCTTTACATCACAGCGCCTTCATCACCCGTCAAACGGCCTATGAAGCAATTGGCCGGATTCCAGCGTGTTGAATTGCAACCGGGAGCAAAGAAAACCGTGACGTTTGAGCTGCCGTTCAGCGAACAGGCGTTTTGGTATTGGGATGCCGACACGCGGAAGTTTGTGCTTCAACCGGGAACGGCAAAAATTCTGATTGGCAATTCCTCAGCCAACATTTCGCTGACGGGCGAGCTGACCCTCAAACCCGCAACGGAATCATTGCCAGAGCCCGATGGCGTGGAAACGGTGGCTGTAAAGTCGAAGGTGGCGTAAGTGGATTGCCGATAGGTCCCGCACGATGGGACAGAATGCGGACGGACCGGATTCGGAATGAATGCCCGCTGGCGCGACCGCTTCAACGTTTAATCGCAGCCGTTTCAATGCTTTACTTTCCCGCCTGTCCAACTGAAAAATGTGCAATGCCGATTTTCCGGACATTTCCACTCGCGGGAGCGCTCTGCTTCCTTCTGCTGGCGTCCGCGCAGGTATTTGCGGCCGCCTCCGATTCCCTCTTCACCGTGGATTCGTGGAGCGCCGAAAACGGTTTGCCGGACAACGAGGCCATTTCCATTGTCCAGTCCAAGGACGGTTACCTCTGGATCGGGACGCTTCACGGCCTCGTGCGTTTCGACGGAAATCAGTTCAAGTGGTTCGACGAAATGAATACGCCGGGGCTCAGCAGCGACCGGATCGTATTCCTTTTCGAAGACCGGCAAACGAATCTTTGGATTGGCACGCAATCTACCGGCCTGGAGATGATTCAGAATGGAAAGATAAAGAGCTTTGAAAATGAAACCGCGAGCATCGGGCCCGTAACCGCGGCAAGCGAGGATGGCGGCAACGACGTTTACTTTTATTCCGAAAACGGTGTGGCGCGATATCACTCGGGGCAAATGAACTTTTACTCGGGGGTTCACTCGCTTCAGTTGGAAATTCTCGCGCGGCACTGGATGGTTCCTTCCCGCAACGGCGGACAATGGGAGCTATGGAGCGGCAGGGTCAAAAAAGCAGACAGAAACGGAACTGAAAAGGACTTTGGCCCGTGGCCGTGGGGAAATGCTTTTATCAAAGCCGCTTGTGAGGATGAAAACGGAAACCTGATTGTAGGAACGCTCGGCTCGGGGCTCTTTTGGTTTGATCCGGCCGGGCATTACCGGCGCATTACCACTGCGGACGGATTGTCGTCGGACAACATTCTTTCCCTTTGCCTGGACAGCGAAGGAAACCTTTGGGTGGGCACCGATAGCGGCGGCATCGATCGGATCAAGCGAAAACTCTTCAATACGGTCCCGGGCCTGCACTCGTGGGACGTGCGGTCAGTCGCCCAGGACGCCGCGGGTGGAATGTGGGCGGCATTTAACGCCTCAGGCCTTTCGTACTGGAATTCGAATCGTATTCATGACTTCGGGGTAGGAAGGTCCTTAAACGCTTCGGCGGTATTGGTAGATCGACAACAAAACGTCTGGGCCGGAACGACCACGGAAGGACTTTTCAAGTTTGAATCGCATGCCTTCGTCCCGGCTCCGGGAGCGGACATTCTTGGTTCGGAAATCCTGGCCTTGTTCGAAAGCGGTGACGGAATGGTGTGGGCGGGCAGCCGAAAGGGCCTCGGGCACTGGGACGGCCAGCGTTGGAATTTGCTCACGACCGCTGACGGCCTCTCGGGCAATGATGTTTGCGCCATGGCCGAAGATTCCGCGGGCCATTTTTGGTTCGGAACACAAAACAACGGATTGAATTATTTCGATGGCCGAAAGTTTAGTCATTATTGGGACACTAACGGCCTTTCCGGTAACGATATATCCTGCCTTTACGTTGATAGCGACGGCGTATTGTGGGTGGGCACGGCGGCGCACGGCCTGGCGCGATTTAAAAATGGGAATTGGAGATGCTTTTCCACGCGCGATGGCCTGAAAAGCAACAGCATCGGCTACATTATTGGCGATGACGATGGCTATCTGTGGATCGGCTCAAATGCCGGCCTCATGCGAATTTATCGATCGGCATTCGACGGAACTAATTCATTATTCTGCCGTGTCTATGGACGGGCAGACGGTCTGCCGAACCGTGAATGTTCCAGCGGTTCCCAGCCCTCGGCGATTCGCTCTAGTGACGGTAAATTATGGTTTCCCACAATTGAAGGCCTGGCTTGGATTGAACCGTCGCAACTCAAGCCAAACCATAGCCCGCCGCGTGTCCTGATAGAATTCGCCCAGGTAGACAATATTGAACAAAACACGAATCCCCTCAATTCCGCGTGGAGTTCTGCCGTTACGATTCCGCCGGGCAACGAACAACTGGATATCTCTTACACGGCGCTGAATTTTTCGGCTCCGCAGGCAGTCCGCTTTCGCTATCGCCTGGAAGGCCACGAAACGGGATGGACGGATGCGGGCGATCTACGGGTCGCGCACTATGCCGATTTGCCTCCCGGCCATTACCAGTTTCACGTCATCGCCTGCAACGAGGATGGCGCCTGGAATAACGATGGCGCGGTCCTGGACATCGTAGTGCTTCCGCAATTTTGGCAGACAGACACGTTCCGGGTCGCGGTCATTCTGCTGGCTCTTGGGGTGATTGTGGGGACGGTACGCTACGTTTCGACCCAGAAATTGCATCGCCAGGTTCAGGCGCTGAAGCAGCGCGAGGCCCTCGAACACGAACGTGCCCGCATCGCCCGCGATTTGCACGATCAACTCGGGGCGAACCTGACACAGGTAGCGTTGTTGGGTGAGATGGCCGAGGCAGACAAACATTTGCCCGATGAAGTTGAAGCGCACACACGGCAAATTTCACAGACCGCCCGCGAGACCACGCGGTCTTTAGATGAAATCGTATGGGCCGTCAATCCATCCAATGACACGCTGGAAGGCCTGGCAAATTACGTCTGCAAATACGCACAGGAATATGGCGCCCTGGCGAACCTTCCATGCCGGGTGGATGTCCCGGCCGAGTTGCCCGACGCGCCCATTCCGCCTGAAGTGCGCCACAATGTGTACCTGGCTTTTAAGGAAGCCGTTCACAACGTCATCAAGCACGCACAGGCCACTGAGGTCCGGGTAAGCCTGACGTTGCGTTCAAAACAGCTCGTGCTCCAGGTGGAAGACAACGGCCGCGGGATGGACAAGCAGGCCGTCTCAAATCGAAATGGACTGCGTAACATGAAAAGACGCATGGAAGACCTCGGTGGCGACTTTTCGATTTCTCCGGGATCAAACGGTGGAACGCTCGTACAGTTGACGGTGCCGTTGAAGGACGTTGAAGCGTTGAAGCGTTGAAACGGCCCGGGCTCCGCTCGATAAATGGACACTGACATTTTAAAGGGTTTCGTGTATCTCGTGGGTAATGCCGACTTCCGTTTCCATCGTCGAAGACAATGAAAAATTACGAGGTACCCTGGCGCGGGTCCTGAATCGGGCCGAGGGTTTCCGATGTGTGAGCCAGCATCCGGATGCGGAGGACGCGATCAAGGAGTTGCCGGCTGTGAAACCGGACGTTGTCTTGATGGACATCAATTTGCCCGGCATGAATGGAGTCGAATGCGTCCGGCATTTGAAGAAACTGCTGCCCGAGGTGCAAATCATCATGCTCACGGTGTATGAAGACACGGAGAATATTTTCGACGCGCTTGCCGCGGGTTCCAGCGGCTACCTTCTCAAGCGCACCACAAGCGCGGAATTGCTCGGCGCCATCCGTGACGTTCTCCGCGGCGGCTCGCCCATGACGGCGCACATCGCGCGCAAGGTAGTTCAGTCGTTCCAAAAAAACGCGCCCGCGCAGCCTGCGGAAAATCTTTCTGAACGCGAACAGCAGGTGCTCGACCTGTTGAGCCGCGGGTTAATGTACAAGGAAATCGCCGATAAACTCCAAATCAGTTACGAAACGGTTCACACCTACATCCGCCGCATCTATGAA
This sequence comes from Verrucomicrobiia bacterium, assembly GCA_036489615.1. Taxonomy (GTDB): domain Bacteria; phylum Verrucomicrobiota; class Verrucomicrobiia; order Limisphaerales; family UBA11358; genus UBA11358. Next base: position 10,528 of record DASXFM010000508.1, read on the forward strand.
AAGCTCCGCGTGCGCACACGGACGGAAGCGGTCGCGAAATTTTTAAGACCCTGAGCAAACAGGCGCGGGCGTGAATAAGCGGGCCACTTCTACCGCAGGGATCACACGCTTGCGGTTAACCTGCGCACTAATTGCGCACCCTTTCCAAATTTTCATAAAGTTTTTTTGAATCTTTTTCGGGGGTACACACGTCTAACAAATCGTTGGGATGGAAAGGTAAAAATGTTGAAATCAATTGTATGTACGTATCCGGACTTTCGGATGTTGCCTAAAGGTCTTAAGCAAATGCTTCTGGCCTCAGAGAATTTATTTTTTAACGAAGTCAGCGGCGCGGCGCCACTCAGCGCCGGTCGTGACGTGGGAGACAACCGTTTTTGGCCGCCGGCGGCAAAACGGTTTGGTGCCGGCCATTTGAGAATCGAAGCATGATGGAATTTTCGATTTACGATTCACGCGGCCCAATAGCGATTTGCGATAGCTCGCGAATCGCAGTCGTTACACTTCAGCGCATAAATTGTAAATCGTAGATAAACGGGAGCGCCTCAAGCGAGCACCTTTTCCAGCAAGGAGTTCATTCGTGTGAGCATGGCTTTGGGGTCTTCAAGCAACCCCGCAGCTACTCGGGCGTTGTCGAGAAGTTGGGCGGCTACGGACCTGGCCAGGGCGGCGTCCTTTTGGCGCATGGCGTCCAGGCGCGCGATAACCGGGTGCGCGGGATTGATCTCAAAATCATATTTCGCGGTGGGTAGATTGTCCTGCTTCATGGCCTTCATCATGCGCCTCATGCCGGCGGTCATCATTTTGTCCGAGTCCACGATCACAGCTGGGCTTTCGACCAGTCGTTGTGACACGCGCACTTCGTTCACATTGTCACCCAGTGTTTCCTTGAGCCACTTGGCCAGGTCCCGGGCGGCGTCTTCACCCACGGCGGCATCCTTTTTGGCGCCCAGGCCCAGGTCGGCTTTTTCGGCGGGTTTGAGGGATTTGCCATCGAAAGAATGGAGATGTTCCATGACAAATTCGTCCCAGGCATCGAAAAGGAACAACACTTCCCATTTGCGCTCCTTGAATACTTCGAAATACGGGCTGCCTTCGGCGACACCGCGGTTTGCGGCGAGCAGGCAATAAATTTCCTTTTGGTCGGACGGCATCCGTTTCACGTAATCGGCCAAAGACGTGAGCTTGCCGGCGTCCAGAGTCGATGACTCAAAGCGCAGCAGTTTGCCGAGCGCTTCCTTGTGCGTAAAATCGGTCACGATGCCTTCCTTGAGGAATCGCTGGTATTCGCCGTAAAAGATTTCGTAGGTAGCGGGTTCTTTTTCGGATTGCTCGTCGAGGAATTTTAGGAAACGGGTGGTGAGGACTTTATTGAGCTTCTGCATCAGCGAAGTGTCCTGCATCGTTTCGCGCGAGATATTTAACGGCAAATCCTCGCTGTCCACGACGCCTTTGAGGAAGCGGAGCCAATCCGGGAAAAGGCCTTTGGCCTTCGCCTGGATGAGCACTTTGCGGCAATACAAATTCACTTCAGAATCGATCCGGCCCATGCCGAGCGTTTCAAAGTTGCGCTGTGGCACAAACAGGAGTGATTGAATGGCCAGCGGCGCGTCGGCGGAAAAATGCAGGCGATACAGGGGCTTGTCGTGATCGTGGCCGATGAAATTGTAAAATTCATTGTACTCTTCCTCTTTGATCTCGTTCTTATTTCGCGCCCAGATGGCCTGGACGGTGTTCAGTCGCTTGCCGTTGAGCTCGATCGGGAATGGGACGAAGCTTGAATAGCGCTGGATGATGCCCTCGACGGTCCCGGCATTGGCGAATTCTTTCGTGTCATCTTTGAGTTCAAGCGTGATTTTAGTGCCCCGGTGCAAATCGTTTGCGGGAGAAATCTCATAGCCACCCATGCCTTCGCTGGTCCATTGCCAGCCCTGATCTTCCGGCGCCAGGGAACGGGTCAGCACGCTGACCTTCTTCGCAACCATAAATGCGGAATAGAAACCCACGCCGAATTGTCCGATAAGGTTCACGTCGGGCTTTTTGTTCTCGGCAATTTGTTTGAGGAACGCCTTTGTGCCGGAATGGGCAATGGTGCCCAGATTTTCCACCAGTTCGTCATGCGTCATGCCGCACCCGGAATCGGAAATAGTAATGACGCCGGCTTTGTCGTCTGTCGTGATGCTAATTGCCGGCGCGGTGTCAGGTTGATAGACGGCCCGGCCGGAAGATTGATTAAACCGCAATTTTTCGCAGGCATCCGCGGCGTTGGAGATGAGTTCGCGAATGAAGATCTCTTTGTCCGTGTAAAGCGAATGGACGACGATGTCCAACAGTTGTTGAATTTCCGCCTGAAAATGATGTGATTCTTTTTGCATTTACGTTTTGCGATTTACGCGATTTTAATCCTCATCGCCATCTTCATAAAATCAGTTTTGAAGACAATCATGACGATAAGGGTGAACGGGATTCGTCCTCCTGACTAAAATGGTATCTCACGAACAAAATCGCAACTCGTAAATCGGTGATTAGGGCCGCGAATTCGGAGGAATATTCAATTGTCTAAAATAGATGATTAAATCACTTGCAAAAACGTGAACTGGAAATAATGTAAAACTCCGGGAACGGCCCGCTTCCGGGCAAAGACTTCGAGACACCGCGTTGCGGCGTCTTCGCGGGCTCAAAACAAGGGAGGAAATATGGAAACAAGGGAGGGCTTATGGCATCGAAATTGTTAATAGTTCAGCCGTCGTTTTATCGGTCACGCAATGACCGCAGTCCGGTCAAGGTACGGCACCGGCAGTTGGTTCCACTCGTTTTGCCTTATTTGGCGGCGCTGACACCGCCGGGTTGGGATGTGACACTCGTGGATGAAATGGTCCGGCCCGTCGATCTGGATACTCCGGCGGACCTGGTTGTCATCACGACGTGGACTATTAATTCCTATCGCGCCTACGATCTGGCCGCGGAATTTCGCAAGCGCGGGCGCAAAGTGATTTTTGGCGGTCCGCACATTTATTTCTTTGCCGAGGAAGCACAGGAACATTGCGACGCCGTGGGTGTCGGCGAGGCCGAGGCGCTTTGGAAGCCGATGCTCGAAGACGCGGAGGCCGGGCGGCTCAAGCCTGTTTATCGCGCCGCGCAACTGAAGGACCTGAGTAATTTTCCCATGCCGCGCTACGATCTGCTGGACCTGCGTCCGTATGGATTGGTCAAGACCTTTGCGGTACAGGCGACGCGCGGGTGCCCGCTGGCGTGCGAATTTTGTTCCGAGCGCCTGTATCTGGGCGGCGGTTTTCGAGTCCGCCCCGTGGCCGACGTGGTGGAAGAGCTCAAGGGCATTCCTTCGCGCAATATTTTCTTTGCCGAAAGCAATTTTGGAATCAAGCGCAAGCACGCGATGGAATTGATGGAAGCGATCATTCCGCTTAAGTTGCGCTGGTCCACGCTGTGGTCCATGAACCTGTGCTACGACAAAGAATTCCTGGATCTTGCCCAAAAGAGCGGCCTGCTGCATGTAAACATCGGGATGGAGAGCATCGACAGCCAGACGATTGCCAGCATGCACAAAGGACAAAACAAAACGGATCGGTATCACGCGGTGCTCTCCGATCTGCGCCGCCGGGGCATCAGTTTCTCGCTGAATTTCATCTTTGGCTGGGACACAGAAACACGGGCAGTGTTTCCAAATACACTCCGGTTTCTGGAGGAAGAAAAGGTCCCGGTGGCTTATTTCAATCTGCTCACACCGGACAAAGGTACGTCCTTTTTTGACCGGATGCGCCAACAGGAACGGATCATTGAGGAGAAGGAAATCGGGCGTTGGCCGGGCCAACCCTGCCACGTCAAGCCGCTGTATTGTACGCCGCAGGAATTGCAGGCGGACGTGCATGGCATTCACCAGAAATTCTACAGCCTGGGTTCCATGTTCCGCCGGCTGCCCATGCCCACAAGCACGTCAGCCATCGCCTCATGGGTATTGAATTTTTCCCAACGCCGCGTGACTGCTCACGCGGATAGCGAACATAATTTCACCGCTTATTAAGTCCACAGTCACGGCGTTCGTCCGGCTCACGACTCAGGGCTCTGGACTGTGGGCTCAGGACTAAGCTATAATTTCGGCGCATGAAACAAAAAGCATACGCCGCTGCCGGCGTGGATATTGATTTGGGCAACAAGGTAAAGGCCACGTTGCCGCAATTGCTGGCTGCCACGCATCGCCGCGAGGTGCTCGGAAAAGTCGGCGGTTTCGGCGGTTTGTTTGCGCTGGACGTGCGGAAATATCGCGAGCCCGTGCTGGTGTCGTCAGTGGACGGCGTGGGTACAAAGCTCAAAATCGCCTTCGCGATGGACAAGCACGACACCATTGGCGCGGATTTGGTGAACCATTGCGTGAACGACATTGCCGTCCTGGGCGCGGAACCGTTGTTTTTTCTCGATTACCTGGGCACGGGCAAGCTGGAGCCGCGTGTTTTCACTGATATCATCGAGGGCTTTGCGCGCGCCTGTGCGGAAAACCGTTGCGCGCTCATCGGCGGGGAGACGGCGCAAATGCCGGGATTTTATCAGGCCGGCGAATACGACGTGAGTGGCACGATTGTGGGCGTGGTTGAAAAATCGCGGATGCTTAATGGGCAAAAAACGGTGAAGCGGGGCGATGTTATCATCGGTATGGCGTCCAGCGGCCTGCACACGAACGGCTACTCGCTCGCGCGGAAGATTTTCTTCGAGCAACTGGGTCTGCAGTTTAAGAGCCGCGTTCCAGAGTTGAAGAACAGCGTCGGAAATGAACTGCTGAAGGTTCACGTGAGCTACGGGCCCCTGGTTCAGGCGCTATTGAAGCGGTTCAATTCAAAAGTGAAGATTCAGGATTCAAAAATGCCTGTCAAGGCATTCGCGCACATCACCGGCGGCGGCTTTGTGGATAACATTCCACGCGTGCTGCCCAGAACGTGTGACGCCGTCATTCACAAAGGCTCGTGGGAGATGTTGCCGATATTTAAACTGATCGAAACGCGGTCCGGCGTCCCGGACGATGAACTGTACCAGGTGTTCAATATGGGGATAGGCATGGTGGCCATTGTAGCGGCGGACAAAGCGAACCACGTTCTGAAATTCATTCGCGTGCAAAAACATGATGCCTGGATTATTGGAGAAATCGTAAAAGGCAAGGGCGAAGCAAGAGTTGCGTAAGCACATAGGGTAACAGTGGGGCCTTCACGTGCTGCGTGTTTCGTGTTGCGTCAAGAATGCTTTGGATCGCACTGTTATGCTTGACGCATCACGCACCAGGCCGATCCAATTCCAATTTTCCCTGCAAATTATAAATGACGGGTCTTTAGAAATGGTGTTTGTTGGCATCATGCAGAAGGCAAGAAATACGGTCCAACTTACTGCTTGCGTTGGGAAAGGCGCGGGTTTTAACTTCCTTGTCACAGGAACTCGGAGAGCGCTTTTATGATTATCTACGCTATTTGCCTGCTCACAGGGCTGCTTTTTACCATGCTTACCGTGTTGTTTGGGCATTTTTTTGGCGGTGGCGGGCACGTGCTTGGCAGCGGCGGACATGTCGAGGCCGGCGCCGATACCAGTGATGATCCGGGAATGTCCATTTTTAGCCCGACTATCATCGCGTCGTTCATTACGGCTTTCGGCGGGTTTGGCCTCATTTTGTCGGAATTTCCGCTGACGAGGCCGGCCATCATCAGCGCGCCGCTTTCCATCGGCGGCGGTGTGCTGGTTGCCGGCGCCATGTATTTCTTCTTTGGATTTATTTTTAGCCATACTCAAGGTTCCAGCGAATCACGCGTAGCAAGGCTCGTGAACACCGAGGCCACAGTCATTACCCCAATTTCGGCAAACGGCGTCGGTGAAATTGCTTATGTCGTGGGCGGAACCCGTTATACCGCGCCGGCGCGGGCGGAAGACGGCTTTTTGATCGGTAATGGCCAGACGGTTGTCATTGCCCGCGTCGTTGGCACACAATTTTACGTAAAGAAAGTCAAGTAACTCGAAACTCAATCCCAAATCTAACTATGCAATTTTTACCCTTGTTGGCTCAGCTGGATCTCGGACACGACACCATCGTTATCGGCGTTCCGATCGCCATTGTATTTGTCCTGTTCCTGGTGCTTTACATGGTGTTGAGCCGCTACACCAAAGTCGGACCGAATCAAGTACTCATCGTCTCCGGTATCAAACGTAAAGCCGAGGACGGTACAACGGTGGGCTTTCGGCCCGTCAAGGGCGGCGGCACCTTTGTTTTGCCGATTTTTGAAAAGATAGACATCCTGTCGCTCGAATTACTGACCATCGACGTGCAAACGCCCGAGGTTTATACGAGCAAAGGCGTGCCGGTGAAGGTGGACGGCGTTGCGCAAATCAAGGTCAAGGGCGACGACGTCTCCATTCGGACAGCCGCCGAACAATTCCTCGGCAAGGCAACGGATGAAATTCGGAACATTGCCACCCAAACCCTGGAAGGTCACCTGCGCGCCATCCTGGGCACAATGACCGTCGAAGAAATCTATCAAAACCGCGACGCATTCGCTTCGAAAGTGCAGGAAGTTGCCGCGGGTGACATGGCGAATATGGGCCTGTCGATCGTTAGTTTTACCATCCGCGATATCCGGGATTCGCAGGGCTATTTGGATGCGCTGGGCAAACCGCGCATTGCACAGGTCAAACGCGACGCCCAAATCGCGCAGGCTGAGGCTGACCGCGACGCCACCATCCGCTCGGCCCAGGCGAACCAGGCGGGGCAGGAAGCCAAGTTCCAGGCGGACACAAAAATCGCCGAGGCCCAACGGGATTACCAGGCCAACGTGGCGCAGTATCAGGCGGCGGTAAACCAGAAAAAAGCCGAAGCCGACCTGGCTTACGATTTGCAGAAATTCAAGACGGGCCAGCTCGTCAAGGCAGAGGAAGTACAGGTCAACATCGTCGAGAAACAGAAGCAAATCGAATTGCAACAACAGGAAATTCAGCGCAAACAACGCGAACTGGAAGCGACTGTTCAAAAGCCCGCCGACGCCGAGCGTTACCGAGTCGAGACCCTGGCGAACGCCAAGAAATTTCAATTGGAAACGGAGGCTGAGGGCGCGGCTTCCGCGACGAAGGCGACCGGCTTCGCCAGTGCAGACGTGTCGAAGGCCACTGGTATTGCCGAGGCCGAAGCAAACAAGGCGCGTGGTTTGGCCGAGGCTGCGGTTATTGAGGCGCAAGGAAAAGCGACCGCCGAATCGATGCGCGTGAAGGCTGAATCATTTAAGCAATACAACGAAGCAGCCGTCATCGAAATGATTGTGCGCGTGCTGCCCGAAGTGGCGGGTAAGATCAGCGAACCGCTGGCCAAGACCGAGAAAATGGTCATCATCAATTCGGGCAACGGCCCGGGCGGCGGCGCGAGCAAAGTAACGGGTGACGTCACGACCATCATCAGCCAATTGCC
>DASXFM010000533.1:0-9123 GCA_036489615.1 Verrucomicrobiia bacterium
GAGGGCCAACGGCAGGCGCGGCTTTAAGCGGGCCATTTCCGGATGAGGTTCACGTTACCCAATTCAGACCGAGTAATATGGAAAAGCTCACGCGGATTAAAGATTAAATCGAAGATTGGCGGTACGCCTTGATAAAATCTGTGTTTCAACGGTGCGTATCTGTGGCTAAAAAACACCAGGAATGAGAACCGGCGATAGCCGCAGGCTTTGCGCCTGGGTGTCATTTCTCACTTTCAAGTCCTTGATTCAATGCACATCTCCAAATCTTGACCCAAACATTCATTTTGTTAATATCTGCTTATTCTGCATGAGAAGGCCCTGTTTAGCTTCAATCTGGTGTTTGTGGGCATTGGCGAGTGCCACAACATTTGTTCACGCGGCAACAGTGGTTACGTTGCCGGCGACCGGCATTACCGCCAATTCAGTCACGCTCAATGGTGTCGCCAATCCAGCCGGCACAACTTATCTGGGCTCCTTCGAATACGGCGCCACAACAAGCTACGGAAGCACAACGTCGTCACAATCGCTGGGCAGCGGCAATGGCAACACAAATTTCAGCCAGACGGTCAATGGCCTGGCGGGCGGACAGCTCTACCATTACCGCGCTCGCATCAGCTCCCTGTTTTTTTCTACCATCTTTGGCGCTGATGCCACTTTCTTCATCCCCGGGCCGCCGGCGGCCGTCACCCTGGCCGCAACAGCGATCCATCCCGGTGAGGCAATGCTCAATGCAACTGTCAATCCGAATAGCCTGCCAACGACCTATTGGTTTGAGCATGGCGCCACGACAAATTATGCCAATTCCACGCCGGTGAATTCACTGCCTGCTGGAACCAGTCCAATCGCGGTGAGTAGTCTCATTACGGATTTGCCGCGCGGCACGAATTATCATTTCTGCATCGTTGCCTCCAACACGGTGGGACAAACCGTCGGACCGGACATGAGCTTTGCCGTTCCGCAGGGACTCATGGGCCCAACCACATCGGCCGGCTCCGGCCAGCCATATGACGTTCGACAGCCTTCACTCGAACTCAATTTCATCATCTGCACCAATGGTTCTTTTCCATCGGAAGGCAATAGCATCCCGTTTTTAAGTGAGATCTGCCTCTTCGCGGGAAATTTTGCGCCCGCGGGATGGAACCTGTGCCAGGGCCAATTGCTGAACATCAGCGCCAATGATACGTTGTTCTACACATTCGGGACCACGTTCGGCGGAGACGGAATCACCAACTTCGCCCTGCCCGATTTTCGCGGGCGCCGGGCGGTCGATACGGGCGGCGATCTAAATATGGTGGAGGGCGAACAAATCGGCTCGGATTTCACCGCGCTGAACGTAAATCAAATTCCGGCCCATACGCATTCGCTGCCATTTCCTGACACCGCGACGGGAAGCGCCGGTGGCGGCCAACCATCGGAAAATTGGGGCCGGTCACTGGGAATTAACTATCTTATTGTTTCGGCCGGATATTACCCGATCCAAAACTTTACGGTGCCCGAGCCTTTCCTCGGCCAGATCGTACTTGCCGCATACGTTTCCACAATATCTGGAATGACCAGTACATCGGGCAGTACGTTGCCTATCACCCAAAATGAGGCATTGTATAGTCTTTTGAGCACGAATTTCGGAGGTAACGGCCAGACCACTTTTCAGCTGCCAAATCTCCAATCGCGCGTTCCGATTGGCGCGGGGCAGGGTCCAATTGCTTTCCGATCCGTGGGACAGTTCACTGGCGCTGATTATGTCACGATAACCGCGGCACAGATGCCGGCCCATCAACATGCCATACCATCCCTGGGAATCGAAACCGGAATTGCTGGCAGCAACCAACCAGTGAAGCTCCAGCCACCAACATTGCCCCTCCAATTCGTCATCTCGACTAATGGCGAAATGCCGTCCACCACTCTCCAGGCGACCAACGCGATGATCGGAGAAATACAAATCTATGCCGGAACAAACACGCCCACAGGCTGGATGCTCTGCGACGGAAGCATCCTGGAAATAACCAATTGTCCCGCCTTATTTGCGGTCATATCGAATTATTATGGCGGCGATGGCATCATCACATTTGCGGTGCCTGATTTGCGCGGGCGCACGCCCGTCGGTTCGAGCAATGGAATTCCCGGCGCAGTTTATGGAGCCGACCAGATCGTTCTCACCGAAGCGAACCTGCCTCCGCATACTCATACTGCGCCGATACTGGATTTCGATCGATGGATGACTTCGTTTGGGCTGACGGGAAACGCGGCGGGCTTCAGCGCGGATGCGGATTCGGACCGCGCTGACAATGGTTACGAATGGGCGACTGATACAACTCCGACCAACGCTAATTCCTTTGCCGCGCTGGCCATTCATCGAGCAGGGACCAACGTGCTGGTTGGTTTTCCGCGAAACACCAATGCGCTCGATGTCGTCTTCGCATTGCTACGGACCACGAATCTGAGTTCGCCCGCATGGATTGGTATTGCGACAAACGTCTCCGGTGTCTGGGCACCGGCCGGAATCGTGACTGAAAACGACGCCTCAAATCCGGCAACCGTAAACATATCCGATACTAAGACAAATTCCACGGCGGCATACCGCCTTCAGGTTTCCTGGCCATAAATTCGGATGGCGCAGGTCCACTTTGTTATTGTTGCAATTTAAGTCTCTGCCCATTAAAGACTTATGAACATTGTTGCGGGTCTGTTGCGGAATTGTTGCACTTTAAATAGCTGATATTCAACGATGTAGCGGATGTTGCGGCTTTTCAGACGTCATATACCTGTTGCTGAAATGTTGCCAACGAAATTTGACGTTATACCCGCCGCGCGCTTCTTTTCACTGCTCTTTATCCTCAACGTTGACTCTCGTCTCCGCACTGTTGCACCGGACCTCAGGCACGTACATCGCGCCGCCCACGACCGGCAGCGCATGAAAGCGGCCGGGAGTTTCCGCGCGCACGTCATACCGAATCTCCCAGACGCCCTGCGGCAAATGATCCAGGAATAACGCCACTTGACGGTCGCGCAGTTCCTGGTAAACCCCGCATGTTCGTCCGGTGTAATCAGAGTCCTCTTGCGGCGACGCCGGATTCATGGGCATCAGCAATTTTTGGCCGACCAACAATCTTGAAGGATTCACCGAGTGATTTGCCTCAAGAATCGCATTCACGAAAATTCCATGCCGGCGCGCGATACTCGCGATCGTGTCCCCGCGCTGTACAACGTAAGTCTCATTCGCACCGGAGAACTTTCGCGCGGCCGCTGTGGATTTGAGCTCCCGTGCGTCGAGCGAGTCGCCGCTGCGGACTTCGACCGCCTCGAAACCTGCGGGCTTCAAGTCTTCGAACATCAAATAGTCGTAATCGTTCTTAGCCTCGATGGTTAGCACAGTTTCGATGCGCTCGCCACTCCGCACGGTTCCGCCATCCAGCAGCGGCTCGCGATCATTTACGTATCCCTTGAGCAGGGTCTGGCGCGGCACCAGTTTGAAATACTGGCGATTCACAAAAATCTCATTTCCCGCCGGAGTGATCGGGTCTTCGGTGCTGAAAAAAACGGCGTTTGCGGAAAAGTAAAGCGGACCGTTGCCACTGTCGCGAACAATGCGAATTTCATTTGTGTCCTGGACCAGCTTGGGATCGATGGTGAAGCGGCTCGGCGCGCTAAAGACGTCCGTGCCACTGACGTGGCGCTTGGCCACCTGGCTGCCATTAACAAGAACCCTGAATGTCGTATCGCTCTGCAATTCACCACTCGCGCGCAGATAATCGTTCAACGCCAGAACGGCAATCGCCGTGTCGCGGGTGTTGTTCCATTGCGCGCCCCGCCGATTTTTGATGAGCCAATTTGCCACCGGCTCAACTAGGGCGTTCGTCGGGTCAATCGCCATGAGCGCCCGCAATGCGAAGGCCGTCGCCTCTACACCGCTGTCCGACCAATGCCAAAAGACGCCGTCATTGCCCCAATGCGCGGTGGCCATGACCGTTGGCGATGGAGCGCCCGTAGCGTTCCCCATGAGGATGGATTGGTCCGGTCGGTCGTCACGGATGACGCCGTTCTCAAGATTTTCCACCAAAATATGCGCCTGGTCATCGAATTGATACTCGTGCGCGCTCAATGCGAGCAATGCACGGGTGTACGCGTTGAGTTGATCGCGGTTTTGCCACAGGTTGTCAAATGCGGCCTGTTGAAACTTGTTGATTTTGCGCGGATGGCACGACGCCAACGCTTGCAGCATGAAGGATTGCATATCCTCATTGTCCTTTTCATCTACCAGATGCAGGTTGAGATAGTTAACTCCGCGCTGCAAAACACCGGGTTTGACATGGACCCCGGCGTCACGCGCCAGCGCCAGGCCCCAAACGACATACGCGGTCATCCAATGATCACTGTCGCCATCTTTCCACCAGCCCCAGCCGCCGTTGCCGTGTTGAAAATTATAAAGACGATCCAGGCTCGCCTGTGTCATTTGGTCCATCTCGTCGAGGCTTCTTTTGCCATCCGGATGAGTCGCGGCGGCGCTATTGGTTTCGATACCGCCGAACGCGCGGCCCATAATATCCGCCGGTTGCAGGCCCAGGTCACGAAGCGTTTTTGCCGTGATCACAGTTGGCAAAAAGCGGCTCATGGTCTGCTCGGTGCAGCCATAGGGATAATTGATTAAGTAAGGCAGTGCATCCAGCATCGTCACCGCCATGCTGGGCGTGACCTGGACAACCAGCGAAGTGGAGTCCGGCTTGCGTTCATGGGGCAGGACCAATTCCACGGTGGTTTCGTCGCTCCGCGTTTTACCGGATTTCGAGATGAATTTTTCAATGCCGTGCTCGTAGGCAGTAAATGAATTCTCCATCGCGTCCGAATACTGATCGCTTCGCGCGGTTACTTTCAGTTTTACATCGCCGGGCGATTCAACCGTCGCCGTCCAATCGGCGCGCGCTTCGCCGTCAGCGGGAACGCTCACCGTGGCCGGCGTTTCGGACGCCTGCGCCAGGTCCAGGCCGCTTGCGTCCAGGGACACTTTGGCTTCCAGCGGTTTATCCGTGTTATTATTGACCACGGCGGAAATGGTCACGGTGTCGCCAACGACAAAAAAGCGCGGCCCTTCGAGACGGACGATCAGCGGCTGCCGCGTGCGCGTCGTCGTTTGGGCAATGCCAAATTGATTGGCCGTTGTGACCGCGCGCGCCGTCGCGCGCCAACTCGTGAGCGAATCGGGGTAGGTCACCTTCACCGTAGCGTCGCCGTTCTTGTCCGTCATTACATCCGGCTGCCAGAAAACCGTGGATCGAAAATCATTGCGCACGACTACGGTAGACTGTTGGCCGGGAGATCCCTCGCCCCGGAACGCTCCGTGGACGGACCTGGTCAACTTATCCATCATGGGCATGCCTGCAGGAGGTTGCGCGGCATAATCCATCATTTCGCCAGCCGAGACCCCGCCGCGCCCGCTCACCGTCATCATCGGCGCGGGCGTTATCGCGCTGACGCCAGGCTGCATGTTTACATAGCCGACAATTTGTTGCCTAAACACCGCACCGCCGATCGCACCGCCACCGCCGCCTCCTCCCGCGCCACCTGCAAATCCGTATGAAATTCCCCTGCGGCTTTGTTCTTCCAACCGTTCTTTTTCCCTGTCATCAATCAACTGATCTTTCCACTTCACCAATTTCATGTAGGTCTTTTGGTTCATCGTGGATTGCGTTTGGATTTGCTGATTCCGCTTCGTTCCAAAGAAAAACTCACGCGGGTCTCCGGCATAATCGTCCTGAATATAGTACACCGAATCGTCCGCCAGGCTGAGCGCCACTTCGGCCGAAACCGGTCTACCCCGGTCATCGCGCGTCGTGACGGTCAGCGTGCCTGCATCGCGCGGCTCGTAATGGTCGCGGTCTGCCTTCACGTTTACGGTCAGGAAATTTTTGACCGGCGGCACGATGATCTGCTTTTCATCCGTGTAAATCTGCCGTTCGCTGACAAGGGTAGCGTCTAAAAATACATTAGGCACATAGGATTCATCGATGGCGAGCTTGACCAATTTCACCGTGCCGTCCATGTAAACGAGTTGATAATGGTAAATGCCCTGACCTTCGGTCGTAAACAGGACATATCGATTCGCTTCCGGCGTCACGAGCATTACCGGCGCTGTTCTATCGACGCGAAACGTGTCTTTGTCCGCGATAATTTCAATGCCGTCAGTGCGATAACCCAATTCCGTCGTGCGATTGTTCACCGCCCAAATGGTCGTATCGGCATTGATCGGCTGGGGCACATGATTTGCGGGAGCGTCACGGCCCATCCATTGAACGTGGTAATAACCTTTGCGTCCCGGCTTAAAGCTCAGTTCGGCATCGCCATTGGTATCGGTGGTCAAATGGCGCGTCAAAATATCGTCATGCTCATAGCCGCGGAATTTCAGTTCCCAATCTTTCTGGTCGGGGCGGTCCGGCGGAGGCGGCCACGTTTTGTATTTGGCCTGCAGCTTCTTTAGGTCATCTCCCTTTACTTCATGGCCGTCTGGCGCGCGCCAGATCTCGTACCAATAATCGCGCGTCACCGTCACATCGCCTTCCACTGACACGGGCTGGTCATTGGCATCCAGCGCCTTGAAATTCACAGTTGCTTTTTCGCCCGGCAGATACAGATGATGCGCCGGTTGCGCCTGGACATAATACGATTGGTGTGTCACACGGACCGTCCCATTTCCCGTAATTTCCCGGCGCGATGCGTCCGTCACGCGCGCTTCAATGTCATACTCAAAATCGTTGCCCGCATTTTGTGGAGTGGAAAAAGTCAGCGTTGCCTTGCCCGTCGCGTCGGTTTTGAGCACGGCGTTCGTGATGGTTTGCTCGCCGCCGCCATACCATCCGCCATTCGGCTGGTCCAAATCCTGGTAAAACCACGGATACGCCCGTGGCTCATGCCAGTAATGCGAAAACGGATTCTGACGCACGACCACATTCACATCCGCGTTTGCGACCGGCCCGCCAAAATAATAATCCGCCTGTATCGTGGCTTCCACGGTGTCGCCCAGCCGAAACGTCTCTTTTTTTCCGTTTTCCTCCGGCGTTTGCACCGTCACTTTGAACTCAGGCAGCTTGTATTCTTCGAGCCGAAATAAGGTCGCGCTGGCGATATCGCTATGATGCCCCTGGTTCCAGAACCGGACCTGATACTCACCCAGCGGCATTTGTTCGGTCAGATCGAGCGTTCCCCACGCGCTTCCGAATTCATTCAGTTTGATTTTTCCGGATTTCACCTTCGTCCCGCGCGGGTCCCAAATCTCATATTCGATCGTCCGCCCGGATGGCGTCACATAGACGGACCCGTTGTAATGGCGCGCGATGAACTTCCAATTCACGGTTTCTTTGGGGCGATACGCCGGGCGATCGGTAAATGCGTATATATACCAGCCCGCTGATTCGTTGCCAAAGTCGTAATTGTCTCCCGTCGCGAACGCCTGCCGTTCCCCGCTCCGCGCCGTCGCATACAAAGGGCTGTAACTGCTTATCGGCTGGTCAAACGAAAATGCCGCGATGCCGTTGGAATCGGTCATGCCATTATATGAGCGCGAATGCCATCCTCGGCCGTCATTGTTTTGCGATACCACGCTGAGCTTTACCACCGCATTGGCAATCGGCGCGCTATTCACTGCGTCACAAAAATAAACCAGGGCCTGGCGGTCTGAACTTTTCAAGACCAGCGCCGCATCACTCACCAATACCAAATCACGGCTGCTTTGCCCGCCGCCTTCCGCCTCCAAAATGTAAGCGCCCGGCTTCAACTTTTTATCCAATCTCACTATGGCATTCGTTGGGGCATATTCATCCCCGCCCTCGACATCGCGCGTCCACTTTTTGAACGCCCTCAGCCGATTCAGGTCAATCGTTTGAAGCCAGTCGGTCTGGGTCCTGAACGTTGCCGGGAAATTTACCGCCTCATTCAAATCCACCGGGTACAATGCCAGCCGTATTTTCTTCACGTTTCGAGAAGACAACGAATATTCGATTTCCGATTCCGGCAGAAAGACGTTGCCGGCGGACACATGGATTTGCGGACCCGTAATGTTTTCGATTTCATTTGTCGCCTGGCCCCAAAAACGTGATTCGCCCTCGGCAAAGATGTTGGTGAGTTGCCGGAATAGCGCCAATGCCCTCGCATAATCAGGATGCGATGACCAATTGCCGTCCTTATCCATCGTGGCCGTGCCGTTTTGCTCCAGCCATTGGGCATAATTGAACAAGGCGGCGCCGTACCAATCAGTCTTTTTGCCGGCGCGGAGTGCTTCTTCAAATTCGCCTGGAACACGCGCCGTTTGCATCCAACCATTCCCCTGCCCCCGCAACGTCATGGCGATGAGAAAATGCGCATGCGCCTTGTCCTCGTCCGTTTGCGCGATTTTGGCCGCGTTATCCAAAACATCCATCGGAATGCCGTAACCCCAATCGCCATAACTAAAATTAACGCCCCAACGGGGCGGGCGCGCCAGTTTCCAAACAATGTCCAAATAACGCCCGCGCGCCAGGTCCAAATCGCTTTGCCCCGCCCACCAATCCAGCGCGGCTTGATAATAAGGCCATGCCATACCCCAATTGTTGTTTGGCCCCAGCCAATAGAAATCACCGAGCGATTCCTCAACTTCGGCCCAAATCCGGTCATGCTGGTCGTCGCGCGTCAAATCACGGATTTGGTTCTCGAGGCTTTCGCGGGCCGCATCCAATTCGCTCCCGTCCGGATTTGCCGAGGCTGCGGCGGAACGCCATTGTGTGTCCGCCAATCGGAACTCAATCCATCGGGCACCTTGCCCGGGCAATGATGAAACATCCACCTTCGCATAAATCTCATGTGCCCTGGCGTAGGAACCCTGCGAATAAAATTGTTCGGCCGCTGCCTTGCTCGTCGCATAGTCCGCCGGCTGGCTGAACGCCATAGCGCTGGAAACAAGGAACACGATGGAAAATAAGAAATGGAGCCAACGGTGGCCGAAGGTTTTGGCCGAGACAAAAGTTTTCATGTTCGGGGACGCAATTTGGACATATTCCGCCATGGTTTATCAGACGGAAAGCGATTTAAAATACTCCCGTATATTCAAATGCAACACCACCCCGAAAGCGTGGTTTCTCCCGCCAATGGATAAACCTAGAC
>DASXFM010000003.1:0-27051 GCA_036489615.1 Verrucomicrobiia bacterium
TTTGGTCTTTCGCGTAAAAGATCAAATTAACGGTGCCGCCAGCGATTCCCAAATCGTCGGCGCGGTGCCCATCCAAAACGGAAACAGCCGCATTCCGTCGATCTTCCTCTTTGACGCGCAATACCAGCGGCTGAGCCTCTGCGAACGCGACACAAACGGCGTCTGGCAGGACGTGCGAAATATTGATCTGCCTGTCTCGGATTTCAACGCCATCCGCGCCATCACCCTGGGCGAACAACACATCCCCGGCATCGCTTTTCTCGGACAAAATACCGTCGCATGGATGCCTCTGGCCGGTGACAATTGGAAGTTCGTGGCGCAGGATGGCTACGACACACCCATCAAGGACGGTTACCTGAACGATGTCACGACTGGCGACCTGGAAAATAACGGGCGCAAACAGTTGGTCTTTTTGGAAACCGCCAAGAATTACCTCGACATCGTCAATTTCACGCGCCGCCATAAACTCGAACCACTTGAACGGTGGCAGGTTTTTGAGGAGCACACCTTCCGAAATTCCACCGATTCACTCCCCGAGCCGCGCGAGGCATTGGTCACCGATGTAACGGGCGATGGAAAGAAGGACCTGATCGTCGTCGTCCACGACCGCATTCTGCTTTATCCGCAGCAGTAGCCGCAATTTTCGCCCCGCAGGAAACGGATTATTTGGGTCTGGGCACGGTGGCGTGTTGCGCCAGCCAGTTCCAATCCTGGTCTCCCCGGCCCGGGTTTGCTCCCTGGTTGCCCGATGTCCACTTCGTAACCACGATTTCCTGCTGCGGCTTAAGGAGCACCGCATTGTGCCACTTATGAGCCTCCACATGGCCGTCGGCAAAACCTACCGTTGCGGCGCCGCCGTGGTAATCCGTTGGCAGATTCGGGAAATTTGCGGTGGATTCTACAGTCTCAAACGAACCGTCATCGATGCTCTCGGCGCGTTCTTCCATAAATACGAATATGTTTACCGGACTGGCCAGGCCCTTCATATCAGTCATTTTATTAAAAGGTATGTAATTTGCCGCTTCACCGGTTGTGTAATCCGGAATGAACGGCGATCCGCTGCTGCCACTGACCTGGTTAACCCCGCTTGGCACACAATGATATCCCACCCAGCAACTCATAGAAACCGTTCGTATCATTGGATAATAGGGAGGGCCGGGGTTGGGAGGACCGCTGCCGGACTCAGGCGCAAGCACCATGCATGCAGGACACAAAAACAGCTTTGGGTTTCGTGTGAATTCAGCCAACGTGGCATACGGCGAATTAACCAGAAGAAGGATATTGGTGTTGTCCGCGTTTCCATTTCCTCCGCTGCCATCGGCGCCCATCCATCCCGATATCCAATTCTCATTCTGACAGGCCGGAATCATCCAATTTTTCTCGTCGGGCCAATCGTTTCCAGCACACCAATCGTTGTTGTCGTTTAAATACATCAGCCAGGCAGTGGCCAACTGTTTCTGATTGTTAACGCAATAAGCAGTGGTCGCCCGGATTTTTGCGGCATTCAACACTGGCAACAGGATTGCCGCCAGAATGGCAATAATCGCGATGACGACCAGCAACTCTATGAGCGTAAAGGCGCCGCCCCGTCTTTTAAGGGAAGGACGACGCCCCGCAAGCACCCTTGGATTCCGTATCTCTGCCGAAGCTTTCGGCTCCATTAACCTCTCCATAATTTACCGGCTTTGATTTTAATATTGAATCTTTACGGATACATCAACCGATAGAACACACACCCATTCGTCAGAATTATGGGAACCGTAATCTGGTCAGTGGTGGCTGAATTGGGCACAGTGATCCAGTTGGGAGTGATACCCACGGTCACTGGATTGGTTTGGACCTGCAACTGCCAGCCCGTATGGTCGAATGGCCAGGAGAGCACCAACTGATTTCCGTTTTTCACTGTGGCCACAATATTTGTCGGATTCGTGGCGATGGCATTGGTTAACGAAAGCGTAAAGAAGGCATTCGTCACTCCATATGCGTTGCTAACAATGAGTTCCAACCGGTTGGTATTCCACGAAGCGGGAACATTGGGATAATTCAACGTCGCGTTCAAGGTTGTGCCATTGGCCGTGCCCGAGGCGATCACTCCGCCTTGAGTAACGTTCGTCCAGACATAGCCAAGGGCCGGCGTTCCATAGGCTGTCGCGGGAATCGTCAAGGTCCGATTAATGCCTGCACTGGCATTCGTCGGCGGCGTCGGGAAGAAATAGGGCGCAACCGTGTTGCCCACGGAGTCGTAAAAGGCGGTCACCTGGCCCGGGCTCAATGCGTATTTATAGACGGAAACATCATCGAGGAAACCATTAAACTGGTTGTTGCCCTGCGAACTGGCGGTGCTATCCCGCGCGCCAATCATGAGCGGAACCGCGGCTGAATTATAGACGCCGCTGCCCGGATTGATGGCGCCACGGCCAGCCAGCCGGCCATCAAGATAAAATAATAAATTGCCATTGGCCTCATCGCACACACCCACGATGAGATGCCAGTTCGCATCGCTGCTCAACTTGTAACTGTTTGTCGCAACATGGTCGCCACCCGCGGCGTCACGCACCTCCAGCCGCACGGTGCCTCCGGCACCGCCCTCGTCGACGTTGAGTTCCTCGCCGTTGAAGTAACCTTTGGTCACCAGGCCGGCATTGCCAGGCTGGACGTAATCCTGCCCGTTAGCCCAAAGCGCCACGCTAAACTCGCCGTTGCCGCCCGATGGAACGCTAAAGTCGATGTTTGTCCCCACCATGCCGGCAAAACAGCCCGTGCCGGCATTGTAGGCAAACGAGGCAGACGTTTCCGTCGGGTCGGTTGTCGGACTGTAAGTGGGGTTGCCCAGATCAACATTGGTGTATATGCCGTTGTTTCCACTCTCAAAGTCGTTACAAATGATTCCGGCATCTCCCGGCAGGCTGTTGTTGGGGCCCGGCGGCTCATCAAGCCGCCAATACGCGATTGGTTGAGCGGCCAGGACTGCCTGCGGGAACGGCGCTGTCGGTGCAAAAGTATAATTCACTGACCAAACCATGCTCGTGGCCACGCCAAAGCTGTTGGACAGTGTGCAAAAGATGTTGGTCGGGCTACTCACCGTGCAGTTCGTCAGCGAGAAGCCGGCGCCGGTGGCCACCCCATCAGCCACACCGTTGGTCCACCATTGGTAGGCAATTGGGACAGCGCCTACCGCTAAAATCGAAAATGATGGCGAAGACCCGAAATAACTCGTCCCCAAAATATTCGTCGCGGCAAAGAGCGTCATGGGGTTGGTATAGGTTACCGGGAATTGCGCACTGAACACCACATTGCTATAGACCACCAGGCTGGCGATTTGACTGGTTACCGAACCGATGAAGTTCGTCACGATCAGATAGTAGTCAGGGTTGTTATAGATCGGCACCACAGGGTTCAACACAAATGAGAGGTTGGTGGCCCAGGGAATGGGAACACCGTTGGTATACCATTGATACGAAAGTGGCCCGCTGCCACCGGCAAGCACTACGGTATTGGTAAAAGCCGCGTTCGCGCCGACGGCCGCCGATATTGGTTGCTGTTTGATAGTCGGCGGTATCAGGCTGGCGTTATACAGCGACTGCACCTGGCTGAGAGTCAACGCGCTGCCAAAGAAGGCGACATCGCAAATCTGGCCGTCGAACTGCGCCCCTACCCCAGCCGGCCTGGCAATACTTGCTCCCCATCCAATGGGATCGTTGGTATAGACCGGATCAGAACCAATCATCATATCCAATAGATTCCCCACGCCGTTCGCACCCACCATGTTGGTGTTGTTCGGCAAACCGTCCACGTAAAGAGTGTTAACATTGCCATTGTGAACCGCTACCACTTGATGCCAACTGCCGTCGTCGTAGCCCGACGAAGTCGAGACCAGGTCACCCGCGCCGGTGCCCGTTCCCACCGCGGCCACGTCATCAGTTCCAGAATTAAACGCAATATAGCCATTCTGGATGATATTCAGTTCCCACGAATTGGTGCCGTGACCAACAATGGTCTGCACCCGGTTGGTGTCAGTAGGGTTGCCACGGAAGATGGCGGAAACGGTGAAGGGCATGGTTCCTGATGGATTGTACGCCGTCGCACCGCCGATATCCGCAAAACTGCTCACTCCGTTGAGCGGCGCTACATTTGTGCTGATCAAGCCGTATGGGAATCCAGGAAAATTATTATAAGCCGATCCTCCCAAACTACCGGGAGTCGTCCCAGGCGTATAGACACCGTTGCCGCCCACGGTGCCATAATTGTTCAACAGCGGCCAGGTACTGGACGATGGCGGGGTGTACGGAGAACTATTCATTTGATAGTAAAGAAGCGGCTTTTCACTGGTCACCAGACTATAATAGGCATTGGCCGAAGAGCTGGCATTGGTGGCAATGTTAAAACGATTGCTAATATCAAGAACGCTCAATGCATTCGTATAGATGGCCACTTCACCAATAAAGCCGTTGAACCCGCGGAGATTTCCGAGGCCGTTGCCTATCGTTAATGGATCATGTGAATCAGCGTTAAACCTCCCGGCGGGAATTGTCCTGGGGTTGTTGCCGTTGCCGCTTGCCAGGGCAGTGTCCAGATAGCCTGTCACATTTAGATTGGTATCGACTGTGAACACCATGTAATGCCATGCATTGGTCACCGCGCCATTGATGTTGATTTGGAAACCCTGGTTTACCGTGGTGGTGTTGTAGAAAAAAAGATTGAAGCCATCGGCGGTTTGGTTCGTTCCGCTGTTTTGAAAGTAGACCCGAATGCCCTGGTCCTTGTTGAGGTTGCATTCGCTGATGATGTCGCCCTGAAAACCGGCCACCGGCAAGTTGCTGATCATATACCACATTTCTATCGAGAACGGCGGCGCCAAAGTGACTAATGGAGACGTATGCGGTACAATCAGGCTGTTGGTGAAACCACCGGAATTGTTCACTGGCTCGGTAAAATGAACCGCCGTGTCCGCGCCGTTGGCCAAAGGCCCCGGCGTCTGCCGGACAAAGGCGCCGGAGTTGACGGACCAATCCGGGTAATACGCGTTGCCCAATGCTCCCAATGTGCCGTAATTGGTTTCAATGTCGCCCGGGGCCGCCGCCTCGACTTCGTGCATCGGCCAATAGCCGGCTGCATTCAGGTTCTCAACGGCGTTGGAATAGCTTAACGATTGCCCGCGCAATTGAGTCGCGGCAAATATCAACATCATTTGCGTTGCAAGGACAGCCAGGAGGTTAATGGGTTTCATAAGAGGTATGGAAGTATTCAGGATTTTATTCGGAGCGATGAAAATATTCGTTAACTTGTAAGCTTAGACAATTGACACAGCGGTAAATCTTTTAACAAGCCACTCTCTTGCCGCGTTCCACGCTGCAGGGTCGCCACCAGTCTCGACCCACCGTTTGAAATTGGCTGCCAGCCGGTTCCTTTCCCTCTGTTGCAATAAATGATTTAAACAATAGATCGAGTGTTTGCCTTTGCGTTTACCGCCAGAAAATGCTGCCGTGGGCTGTTTGCATTTTGCGCACGGCTTGCCTGTTTTTTTTTGAAATATCACTTTGGTATAAAAGCCAATGATTTTCGTTGGCAAAGCGCCTGGGGCACTAGAGGGACCATGTGGTTCATTCCTTAAAATATTATCATTACCTCTATGATGGCGAAAGGGCATGAAAATGCCCTTTTACGTTTATCTCATTGCAGGTGTATGCTCAATCGACCCTGGGTATATTCGAATTCTGTCATTTGGACCAGTTTGTAAAACTTTTTGCCTCCGAAACCCGCCTCAGATGGGCTTTACAACATGCCAGGACAGATGATGTTTTACCAACGACTGAAAGATGCTTGTTTCTTGATGAGTCAACAATTTTGAGTGAAGCTGACGCAGTGATTCCTTCGGCAATTGAATTGCGGCACAAGGCACCATTCCTGGGACTGCTATTGTGTCTCTTTACTCTTCCCGTGCTGGCTTCTTCCGGTCCAAAGTGGTTTACGCGCGTCTGGCAAATTGATGACGGTTTGCTGGACAACAACGTCATTTCAATTGTTCAGGGTCCAGATGATTATTTGTGGCTGGCGACGCCAATTGGGCTGACGCGTTTTGATGGGGACAGCTTCACTCAGGTCCCCGTTGAGAACTTTACCGGCCCGGCCGCTTCCCACGTTCGCACTATGCTTTGCAGCAGGACCGGCGTTCTCTGGATGGGTTCCGATGGCGGAAAAGTGATCGGCATAAAACCAGATTTTTCAATGATTCTATTTCGCAAGAACCTGCCGGCCCGGGTGCCACATCTGGCTGAAGGTGCGGATGGGTCGCTCTGGTTGGGATATCCCGAAGCCGTTTACCATTTCCAAAATGGGGAGCCTGCCACTATGAAAGAGCTGCCATCCGGACTTTTTCGCTCATTGAAAAGCGATGGGGCCGGGAACATCTGGCTGGCAAAGGGAGACCAGGTCGGCATTTTCAAGGACGGTCGATTTTATAACATTGCGACTACGCCGGGATTGCAACAACTGGAGGCCACTCATACCAACGCCGTGTGGTTCGCCACGAGTACGCACCTTTTCACTTGTGATGTTTACGGCGCCATACGGGACTATGGCGCCTTTCAAAAACGCCACAACTCGGAAACCAAAGTCTTGTTGCAAGACCACGCCGGCGGCGTTTGGATTGGCACAGGTGGAGAGGGACTATATTACTACAACAATTCAACTTTCGAAAGAATCGAAGCATCCCACTCCTCGATTCTGAGCCTGGCCGAAGATCGGGAAGGCAACATTTGGGC
The DNA here is from genome assembly GCA_036489615.1 of Verrucomicrobiia bacterium. Lineage (GTDB taxonomy): Bacteria > Verrucomicrobiota > Verrucomicrobiia > Limisphaerales > UBA11358 > UBA11358. Next base: position 6,762 of record DASXFM010000003.1, read on the forward strand.
CGGCACCAGCGGCGGCGGATTGGACCGCATTAGTTTGAGTGGAGTGCGCGTCGAGGACATGGAAGATAACCAGGTTCCATCTCAAATAGAATCCATCTGCGAAGACTCCCGCGGCGCTTTTTGGGGGGCGGCTCGAAACGGCCTCCTCATTTCCCAAAAAGGTGACAGCTGGGAGCCGGTGTTTACGAACGCGCCGTTTGCCGGAACCGTGACCTGCGTGGCCGCGGACCGAACCGCAGTTTGGATTGGCACGTGGGACCAAAAACTATTCCGCCTGGTCGATACCAATGCCACCGCCTGGGAAACCAATGTGGCAGATGGCAAAGTCGTTGGACTGCTATCGGCGTCGAACGGGGATTTGTGGATCGTTGGCGAACACACACTCCAGTGCCTGCGGGGCCGGCAGTTGCAGAATGTCAAAGTGCCGCGACAGGTTCACAACATTTATGCGATTGCCGAAGACGCTGCCGGAGACATTTGGATTGGCGCAAACGGAATCCTCGTCCGATTTCGCGGGAAAAATCATACGAGCGAAACCTTGCCACTGCACATGTCAGACCGCCCCATTTGTTGCCTTTATGGAACCGCCGATGGAAGCCTTTGGATTGGAAGTCGCGGAGGCGGCCTTATGCGATTTAAAGACGGACGCGTCAGCCAAATCGGAGTCAATCGAGGATTGTCCGATAATTATATCTCTCAAATGATTGCGGACAGTCATGGCTGGATTTGGTTTGGGGCCAATCATGGCGTCTTCAAAGTCAAACAGCGGGAACTCGAGCAGGCGATGCAGGACCGAAATGCCGTTTTGCATCCCATTGTCTATGGGAAAAATGAAGGCCTGGCGAGCCAGGAAGCCGTCTCCAGCGCAACCGAACCATCAATCATTCCTCGCGCTATGTCCGGCAGTGACGGCCGTGTCTGGATGCTCGTACATGACGGTGTTGTCGTCGGAGATCCAAAAATCCTTTCCGAAAACCCGCAACCACCGCCCGTCTTATTAACGGGAGTGATCGTGGACGGACAGACGATCGCATCCTACAGCGGCCTTGCAGAAACCCAAATGGTTGCAAATCTGCAGGAAATGAAAGCTCCCCTGCGGTTGCTGCCGTCACACCAGCATTTGGAATTCGATTTTACGGCAATCCGTTTGGGCGACTCGGAAAATGTCTATTTTCGTTATCAACTCATCGGTTTTGACAATGACTGGATTGACGCGGGAGCCCGGCGCAGTGTGGATTACACCCGGCTGACTGCCGGCGACTACAGGTTCAACGTCGAAGCCTGCATTGGAGAGGGACCATGGAGTGGCATGCCCGCCACATTGGCGTTGATAGTGGATCCGTTCTTCTGGCAAACGTGGTGGTTTCGTCTCGGAATTCTATTGGCCTTTGCCTCTTCACTCATTGCCGTCGTTCGCTACGTTTTGATTCGCAGGATACAAGCGCGAATGCGTTTGTTGGAACAGCGCGCTACGCTGGACAAAGAACGGGCCCGCATCGCGCGTGACCTTCATGACGAACTTGGGTCCAGTTTGAATTATATCTCCATGTCGCTGGGTGACGCAGGACGGCCGGAGGAAATCCACACTGAAAAGTTTGAAGCCCGCCTGAAAAAAATTTCGCGATTTGCGGTTCGTACCGTTCGTTCCCTGGATGAAATCGTTTGGGCAGTCAATCCACGCAACGATTCATTGCGAAGCCTGGTGGAATATATGACTCAACTCGCCAGTGAACTATTCGAAGACATGGATGTTCGCTGCCGTTTTCATATCGCCGAAAACCTGCCGGAAATGCAACTGACGCCGGAAACGCGGCACGACCTCTACCTCGCTGTCAAGGAAGCTTTGGGCAACGCCCTCGTGCATGCTCATGCAACTGAGATCCAACTCGGAGTTAAAGCGGCCGGGGCCCAGGTCGAAATCTCCATACGGGACAACGGCAAAGGATTCGATCGGAATGCGACTCAGGCAAACGGTGAATCGAACGGCCTAAGGAATATGCAACAACGCATGGATGCCATTGGCGGGCGCCTCGTCATTAATACCACACCCGGGCAAGGCACTACCGTTTTGTTGATAGCGGCTGTTCCCCATGGAGGCAAATTGGATCATTCCGGAATTTCAGCATGAATAAAACCATCAAAGTCGCCGTCGTAGAGGATCACGAACAATTTCGGAGCAAGCTCGTAGAATTGGTCACTGAAGCCGCAAACCTGAAATTGACCGGAGCCTATCAGGATGCCCTGACGGCCATTAAAGGGATACCTCTGGCCAAACCCGATCTGGTTTTGATGGACATCCGCCTTCCCGGAAAAGATGGCGTTGAATGCGTGCGTGAGCTTAAACAGTCTTTTCCAGAGATGAATTTCCTTATGCTTACCGCTTACGAGGACGGTGATCTGCTTTTCGAATCGCTTAAGGCCGGTGCCGGCGGTTACCTGCTGAAACGAACTTCTTCAACCAAACTGTTGGATGCCATTCAGGAACTGAACTCAGGCGGCTCACCCATGACACCGCAGATCGCCCGGCGGGTCGTCGAGTATTTTTCGAAAACACAAAAAAGCCCTCGTCCCGATACTACTCAGCTGACACCCGGGCAGATAAATTTTTTGGAGGAGTTATCTCAGGGCTATAGCTATAAAGAAATTGCCGATCACCTTGGAATCACCGTACACGGTGTCCGCAATTATATCAGAAAGATCTACGACAAGTTGCACGTCCATTCAAAGGTGGAAGCCATAAACAAATATTTAGGACGTTGAATAAAATAAATTCCCGCTCAAAACTTTTTTGAGCCGTCCGGGCAATCCATCGATTACGCCGCCAGCTTCACCTTCATTTCGGCAAAGACGATGATGCCGGCGCCGGTTTGCAGGAGTGACTGGACTTCGGCCTCGACCTGTTCACCCACGTGCGGCTGGGCGTTATGGACCACCACCATCGTACCATCGGGCATATAGCCGATCCCCTGCCCCTTGTCTTTGCCTTCGCGCACGATTTTCAGGCGCAGGATTTCGCCCGGCAACAAAATAACTTTGAGGCATTTGGCCACTTCGTGAAGGTTCACGCAACTGACCTTTTGCAATTCAGCCACCTTGGAAAGGTTATAGTCGTTGGTGTAAAGCCGGGCGTTTAAATTCCGCGCCAGGCGCACCAGTTTGGCGTCCACCTCTTTTTCGTCCGGAAAATCGCCCTCGTGAATGCGCACCTCCGCGCCCGAGTTGCGCTGGATGCGATTGAGCATTTCCAGGCCGCGCTTGCCGCGCGCCCGTTTGATGGCGTCGCTTGAGTCGGCAATTTGCTGTATTTCCTTGAGCACAAATCGCGGCACCACAACCATTCCTTCAAGAAAATGTGTCTCGATCAAATCCGCGACGCGGCCGTCAATGATGACGCTGGTGTCCAGAAGAATCAAATTATCGGGCTGGCTTTGCGGCCGAAAGCGGACGTAAGGAATAATGAGGGAAAAATCCTCCTTATTGCTGCGCATGGCCAAAATGATGCCGATGTAACCGAAACCGAGGAACAGCCCCAGGCGGATCAGCCACCGCTGCTCCGGGTCGGCATGGTCAAACAGACCGGACGAATCAATCAGTACCGCCACGAACAATCCCAGAATGAGGCCAAACGTTACCGCCGAAAACGCCCGCAGCGAAAAGCCTTTCAGCATTTCATCAATCAAAATCATGAAGAATCCAAAGCCGAAACCGACCCCTAAACCCAAAAGCCCGCTGTGACTCAAGCCGACGAATTCAGGACGTACCTGGCTGACTTCGTAGCCCGCCACGCTGCACAGACACAAAAATAAGATTCGGATGGCCAGGAGTTGAGTCATAGCTCAGTCTTCACGAGGCGCCTTCGGCGGCCGATTTGTATGAGGAGGTTCATGCCGCCAGAGCATATGCCAAATACCAAATTCATTCAAATTACTTGTGGTGATGGCAAGATTGTTCACGGTTTCCTGGACATTGGCCGCGAGCTGCTCGTTTTCCAAAACTGTTCCCGCCAGACCTTTGCCTTCGTGCATGTCATTGGCAATTTGCCGCAGCGTCGCCGTGGCCGCCTGGAGGTTGGTCACCGCGCCGGAAATGCCCACGCCGTTCGTGGCAATGATTCCGTCGGCATTCGCCGCTACCCGGGTCAGCTCCTGTGAAAAGCAAACGAGGTTGCTTACCGCGATACTGATTTGCTGGCGGTTGGTGGCGACCAGTGTATCCAGGCCTCCGATCACGCCGTCGGCATGGTCTGAGGCGGACCGGATGTTTGCCATAGCGATGGACAGGTTCGTGAGTGTCTGCTCATTCAAAACAGTCTGCTGCAATTGCGCCACGGAAGCTTCGATTTTTGCGACGGTGTCATTGACCCGCTGGATGAAACCAGTCGCCGAACGGAGCACAGCCTGCATGTCAAAAGGAGGCTCGCAATGGACGATTTCGTTATTGGTAATAACGGACCCCTGGTTTGCCGTTGGAAGCACTGCGACATATTGGTCAGCCAAAAAATTCGCCTGTTGAATCACAAAATTCGCATCACTGTAAATCGTCGTGCCCTTATAAATATCGAGCGCGATGGTGACGCTTCGGCCGTCCGGTGCCAGTTGGACGTCTGAAACGCTTCCCACCTGCACACCAGCGAGTAAAACCGACGCTTTCAGCTTGAGCCCGCCGACGTCCGTAGCAACCAGGCGGACGGTATAGGTACCCCGGAAAACACTATTCCCCTTGCTGAACGCGATCAGCAGAACCGCCAGAAGCACAAGCCCGACAAAAACGAACAACCCGACTTTCAGCTCTAACCGTTTGTTTTCCATTGAGGGAAGCCTATCAAAACGTTCCGCAAACCGCCAGCGCAGGATAATCCTAAAAAACAACGCCTGAAGCGAAAACCAGGGCCCGCCCATCAATCCATTCCTGAAAGCCAAACTAAAACTGTTTCCATTGCGTAATTCTATATCGCGCAGGGCCGTGATAGTCACCACTGGGCGACACGGACGGGCTTGCCCCCGCGTGAAGCACAATTTGATTTTGTTTGCCGTCTGCGTAACCGATCGTAACCCCATCGTCTTCGTAGAGCGTAAAATCGGCAGGACTCTCGCCCACTTTATTTACCGTAATGTCGAAGCACGTGTCCGGCTTGATGAATTCCACCGGCGCGGCCAGCGGCAATAACGTTCCTCCTTTGACAAACAAAGGAATTTGTTCCACGCCATTGGTGGCCTCGATGGTGACTGGTCCGCTGACTTTCGCGTGAGTCCAAAAATCGAACCAATCGCCTGCGGGCAAGTACACCTGGCGCGAGCCCTGGCCGGCAAACATTGGCGCGACGAGAACCGAATCGCCAAACATGAATTCATCATCGATCTGCTGCACGTTTTTGTCCCGTGGCCAATCCAACACCAGCGCGCGAATCGGCGGTTTGCCGGTTGAATGATATTCGTTGAAAGCGCTGTAGAGATAAGGCACAAAGCTCATCCTCAATTGCAATAGTTCGCGGACCACACTAACGACTGCATCCCTGTCCGGCATGAGCTCGTCATGGTTATTTTTGTCACGATTGATTTGATCCCACGGCGGGTTCCGAATGAACCAGGAATTGATGACCGCATCCGGCGAAAAAATTACCGTTTCAATCCGGCGATAAAAATCCTCAAGCGAGTCGGCGATACGCACTTCGGGTGTCCATAAGAGGCCGTCGAAACCTTCATTAACAAGTCCTCGCACATAACACCGGTGATCGTAGGAATCGCTATAAAGAACGTAAGGCAACGGGCTGGCCAGCGCCTGCGAATCCCGAACCAGTCCCCAGGTTCGCAGGCCTTTTTGGTTGTACGGCTCCATCATAGTTTGCTGATAGAGAACACCAAACAATGAATGCATCAGTTCGCCATCCAGGCCGGACGGAAACTGCGTCACCAGCGGCCATGACCAGGGCGCTGCCGATTCGGGTTGGAAATCACATTCATCCAATTTCACGCTTTCGATTCCCCGATCAAACAACGACGCGTCGTTTTGTTTGAGAAAAATCTTTCTGCCTTCAGAACTCGCGAAATCCGGGACCAGCCCGCCCCACACCAGATAATTTCCCGACCAGGGTTTTAGTTCATCGTGAATTGGGGAGGACGGATGCGTAAAGGCATGCTCCCAAAAATTCATTCGATAATCCATTGCATGCATCTTTTGGATAAAGCCATCCGGATCGGGAAATGCATTGGTGTCCCAGGTGAACGAGCAGGAATAGGCGTGCGACTGCCATCCGGGCTCAACGCCCCAGACATCGCACGGGATGTGCGCGTCACGAATGCGTGTCGCCAGCGCCAGCGATTCAGCCGCGCCATATTTTGCGTAGCCGCGATACTGCACACCCAAACCCCACAACGGCGGCATGGCTCCGCCGCCGGAGAATAAATTGTACCGTTCGACTGCGTCGAGCATGGTTGGTCCGGCAAAAACGTAAACGTCCACTCCTTTTGCCGCCGGCACATCCACCAGCATCGTCTTGACGCGCTGAATCCTTGCCCGATACAAATCGGCGGTGCTTGTCTGCACTTCGTTTCCGCCCGTCTCAGCCACGGAATCGGCCGGCCCGACATTTCCGGTGTAAAACGCGGCAAAGCGTGCCGTATCCACATAAATTCCATAACCTTCGGAGGACACATAAAACGGCACCGGCGCATGAGATTCTCCCAGGTCATTTTCCGGCATGTCCGTGGGCGCCAGAACCACACGCCGGCCAGACTGGCCATTTTTGCCCTGAGTCATGTCAAACAATTCCGTATGCAGGCCGAACCCATAAATGCTTTCCTTCCGTTTCATCGGCAGGAGCAGTGAGCATCCACGATCAGACGCTTGAAAGACAATTTGATCCGGATTGAATGGCAACCGTCCCCGTCCCTTCTCCTTCAAATCCGTCATCTCCATTGCCGCCGTGCGGAAAGCTGTTGGTGTGAATCGTTCCGGATGTCCGAATCGAATCCGCCAGATTCCCGGCGCCACTTGTTGGACTTTTGGCGCAGGCGGGCCATCCGCACCGTGAACACCTGCCAGTCCACAGAAAAATGGCAAAAACGTGATTATTCCCAGAAACCTTAACAGCAACTTGTTACGACACATTCGGCCAATACTTTATTCATCATCCCGCGCTCGGCAATTCAATTCTGCTGCGGAACTTGTTCGCCTTCCCATTGTTTCATGTCCGGGTTGCGTTGATTAATTTCCCGCAACAATTTGTTAGAGTCGCCTTGACTCTTGATCACATGGGGACGCAGGAAGACCAACAATTCATCGTCCTGGTTATCAGAGTCCTTTTTGTTGACGAGCCATTTTAACACAGGAATATCACCGAGAATCGGCGTTTTGCGCAACGTGCTTGACTGGGTCTTTTGAATGATACCGCCCATGACGAGTGTCTGTCCGGTTTTGGCGGTCAGGTCAGTGCGAAAATTGCGCGTGCTGAAAACCGCGCCGCCCAGAATGGTCTGTCCGGGAACGACGGAGGAAGACTCGGCATGGATTGCCAATTGAACATCTCCGCTATCGTTGATGTGAGGCGTCACCTCAAGCACAATACCGACATCTTTGTAAGTGATGGAGGTGTTTTGCGATCCCACTGATGAGAACACGCTGCTCGCCGGAATGGGCACCTCCTGCCCGACAAACAGGCGGCCCATTACGTTGTCGTTTACGGTAATCTGAGGGTCGCCTAATACCGTCGCCCTGGTGGTCTTGTGGAGAAACTGAATCAGGAAATCCATGCTGATGTTGTTATCGAGCACGCCAGAACGCAACTGTGTAAGGGCCTGGGTAAGGCTCGTAGCAGTTGAAGACGTGACCGGATTGGGCGGTGTGTTTACTGTGGTTTTCCCGCCGAAGCCTTGCTGATACGTCCCGCCCGCGGTAACGAGGAATGAATTATCGTAGTCATTGGCCGTAAAAACATCCCCGTTCGGTGAGAACTGCACTCCCAATTGCTTCAGATAATCGCTCGATACTTCCACAATGCGCGCTTCAATCGAAACCTGTTCGGTGGGCGCGTCCATACTGGTGAGTAACTTCAGGATTTCAGGAAAGAAATGGAGATTGGCGGAAATGATCACCGCGTTGTTGCCTTCATCGGCAACGGCCCGCACACGCCCAACCAGGTCGCTCACTTCCAACGGAGTGGTCCGATTGTTGCCGAACCCGTTCTGGTCCGCGGATTGTCCTCCCAGCCACGGATAATACGGCTGCACCGAGCTTTCCGCAGCCAGAATAAAGCTATTCTCCAGCGGATCGGAACCGGATTGCTGCTGATTTTGGGAGCCGGTATTATTGTTGTTGTTTTGCTGGTTTTGGGGTGATTGAGGATTCAACGGCGGCGAACCCTGTTGGGCGAAGAGAATGTTCACGTCATTTGCCACACTTGCCGCCCGCGCAAATTTCAGACCCACGTGGAGCGTGCTCTCACCCATGTCGGAAGGCTCGTCCAACTGGTCGATGACGTTTTCAAGGGCCTGAAGATCTTCCCGGGAATCCGCCGAAACTATAATCGTGTTTGAATACGGATCGCTCGAGACGCGTACTTTGCCATAGAGCCGGCCGGCGGATTGGCTTTGGGACTGGTTGTTGCCAAAAAAATAGTCGAAATAGCTCCGGTTGTTCTGGCGGCTGACAAATAAATCGTCCAGGACATCCTCGACATCCGAAGCGTTGGCGTATTTGAGATGGTAAATCAACGGCGCCAAATTCTCATCCGCAACCGGCGCGTCCAGGTCAGTAATAATATTGCCTATGCTGGTCAACTGCGCGGGCGGCGCCTGCACAATCACAGCATTGCGACGGCGGTCGGCGACAATGTTAACGGCTTTTGGATTTGTGGGCGGGGAGTCGCCAAAGAAAAAGAAAAATGGATTATTATTGTTCTGCTGGCCCTGCATCAATGTCTGCAATTGCGTGGCCACGTCCTGGGCATCGGCGTTTTTGAGCACAAATGTCTTGATCGATTTTTCCTGCGCCCCTTCCGTATCCAGCGTCGAGATAATGTTTTTCAAGGTTTCGAAGGTCGATGCGCTCGACAGTATCAGCAGGGAATTGGAACGATCATCGGCGGACACGTCGATGACTTCCCGCGAGTTGCTTCCGATGATCTTTTGATAGATCGGTGAGAGTTCCTTCGCCAGGTCCTGGGCGCTCATATGTTTGAGTGGAAGAACGCGGATGGTCACGTCCTCGGGCCGGTTGGCATCCAGCGCGGCAATCAATTCGCCGGCTACGCGGAGGTTGTCGTTAAAATCGGTAATGATCAATTCGTTATCCGCATCATCCACCTCAACAGTGGCCGAATCGGAAAGGGCGGGATGAATTTTGTCCACCAGATTCGCCGCCTGGACATGTTTGAGAGGGAAAACTTTCATCAGCTTTTCTCTTCCCTCAGGCACACCATTTTGCGGAGTCCCCACCAGTTCCGGGCTCATGTTTATATCTTCGTCCTTGGACACTATGAGTATCGAACTGCTGTCTTCAAGGACTTTGTAACCCTGCAACGCCAGGGCGCTATAGACCAGATTGAGAGCCTCCCGCTCCGTGACTTTTTTGGGGCTGGCGATGGTCACCTGACACTGAACGTTCGGGCTTTTGATCACGGCTTTGCCGGTGGTTTGCGCAAGCCATTGGACGACCATATCAATACTGGCATTTTCCAAACTCAGTTGAATTCCATTTGTACCCACTACCTCGTTCAATGGCGCCGACGGAATCCACGTTCCGCCTGCGTGGCCCGAGCCCGATGAATTGTTGTGCGACGAAGAATCGTCCGAAGGAGGAGGGCCCGAACTGTGGAAATGGATGCCCGGCGGCATTTGCGCCCGGACGCAAGTCGCGCTGGCGCAGAGAAAAAGCGTCCACAGGACCATAAGGCCGAGAACCCGCGACGATGCGTTAGAATGCTGGCTCGTCCCGTTATTTTTAAGGCTTGTTGTGTTCATTTGAATCTCGCGATGATTTTTCTAAAAGGGTTTCTCCTCCGATGCCGTCGAAAATGGTCAATTCTTTCTTTTGCCCGTCCTCTTCGATCAGCACGCGATTGGTGCCGATGCGCAGCAGTTTGATGTCGCCTAATGCATCGCCTTCTTTCACTAAACCGGTCTGGCCGTCCGGCCCGCGCAGAAATGCCTCGGCGCCGGCAATGCCCAGCAACGCCATCGGCAAAGGCCGAATGACCGGACCCAGAATTTCACTGTCAATAATCCGGTCAATGCTCGCCTGAACCGCTGGAGTCACGGTCGTTTTTTTTGCTCCCGGCATTGAACCCATTGCCATGTCGCCCCCGAACCGGCCATGTCGCTTGTGTTTGGAAACTCCGGCGCCCGGCGAGTTGCTGGAGGCGCCTTCGGCAAGTAGCGAAACCGGCTTGTCTGCGCTCTTGTCTAAATTCGTTCCAATCCCAACCTGCGATGGATTTCCATTCGTCCCGGAAAGGGCCGTTTTTGACCCACTTTCAAGTGCCGTCGCAGAATTGGTTTTTACGATGCCCCGATTCGAACCCACTTGTTCCTTCGGATTCATCGAGGCCGAAGCATTGGTTTCCGAAACGGCGGGCGATTCATCGGCCAGCGAAGGCAAATCGGGAACAACGACATGCGCCAGCGGATTCGCCGTCCAAATAATCCTGATAAATTGGATAAACAACAACGCTCCAAGCCCGATGGAGACAAATTTTATGATTTGTTCGGGTCTCTCACGCATGGCTCGCCTCCTTGATTTTCCATTGCGCAAAATCCAAAATAGTGATGGTCATTTCGACTTTGACGTTGCCGGGTTGCGTTGGATTGGATGTCAATTGGACTGAGTTGATGATCAGCGGGTAACCCAGCCGCTGCAGCCGGTCCAACAACTTCAGCATGGCCGGGACCTTGCCGCTGCCTTCAATGCGAATGGACGCCAGTTCCAGGTTCGAAGATTGCGACGGCGATTCACGAATGATTCCCAGACCAACGCCGTCTGCGCCGGCTTCGGTCTGAATGGCCGCGCTGGCCTGCGCCACCACAGACTCCTCGGTCAGCCTGGCGGGGTTCACATGATATTCATTCATCAGCTTCTGGGCCACAAGTACCCGGGTCTTATAGTCCTCGATCTCGCTTTTGAGGGCGTGCGCCTGCTGCACCAAATCTTTATAGTCCGAACGTTTTTGTTCGATCATCCTAAAGAATTTAAATGCAATAAATAGAACCAGGTAAATTCCAATACCGATGCCACCGTATCGAATGGTGCGTTTATCGCGTTGGGTCAAGGGGCGCATGAGAATCAATGGTTTATCGGTTTTGATGACACGGGACTGTTTGTGGCCTGCGCCATTTGGGCGGGAGCAGGTCCGATGTTCAGCCGCGCCCGGTCTGCGGCAGGTTTCCACTGTGCGGTCATTCGCACATTGACCTTTTGCGGAAATTGCCCCGGAGCCTGCTCGTCGACAGAGACGCTGGAGAAAAATCCCGATTGTATCAATTTCGTCCGGAATTCGGTGACCTGCTGAGAACCTCCCAGCGATCCGCTCAGCGACACTTCGCCGTGTTCATTCATCGACAACGCTTCGATGCTCGTACCGGGCGGCGCTGCGTTGGCAAAAAGGTACAAAGCGTCCAGATACGGAGGGGAGGTTTGCTTCAAGTATTGAAGAAAACTCAATTCGCGATCAATAGTGCTCAGCTGGCCTTGTTGAGATTGGATCGCCGCCACCTTTCGGGCCACATACGGTTTCAGCAGGAACGCTTGCGCGTAAGGCAGAACCAAAAGGGCAGCGAGCAAAACCGCGGCAACGAGCACGCGCTCCCGCAACAGAGGATCGGACAATTGAAACTTCGCGGGCACGCCCCGCATCGGCTTGGCCTTGGTTCGCAATGTCAACGGAGGTGCTCCGCCATTCGCTTCAACCAATTGTTTGAGACCTAACACTGCCGCGCTCCGGCCGGATTCCTGCCCGGCCTCAATCCGCCGGCATTGAATGCCCTCGCCCAACCTTCGCGCCAGATTCGCCACCAATTCATGACGATCCCCTGCCCCGGTCAGAAACAGCGTCCGGCCCGTCTGGCTGCGGATGGATTCAATGGCGATATCCGGCATTGAATCCGTCGCCATAAAATTATCCGTTCCCCAGGGAAAAATTCGAAGAACCAAGGGGACATTATTTTCAAACGCAATCCATTCGGAATGCCGGCTGTCCATGTCGAGAATTGAACAGCGTTCGCTCGGCAAAGGAATAAAGCCACTCCGCGCCAGCGCAGCCAGTGTGAAGACCGGTCTGACGCCGCAATTCGACAATGCATTCGAATAGTCCTGGAGGACCTCCTTCCGCATGGCTGCCACCAGAAATTCCTGCCGGACGACGGGCGCTCCGTCTGCCGGCGGTTCCGACAGCGGGAGGCTACCCCACGCCAATTCGTCCGGACCGAGCGGAAATTCGGTTTCAATCTGGAGTAACAATAATCGCTGCCATTCAGTCTTCGGCGCTGGAGGCAGAATCAGTCGCCGCAGCGAGAGGCCGGCGCCGGCGATCGCACAAATCGCCCTCGGAGGCAGTTGCCATTTTTCCCGCTTCAAAAAGGCCTTTAGGCGAACGGCGAGGTTTTCGCGGCAGGGGTCGGAAAGCCACCCATTGTTCAGGCGCTCAAGCGGCAGTTCGAGCCCCTCGTTTTCCTGAACTGCCCTGAGCGTATCCACGCCGATCTCGATATACAGGGGAGCCGGAATGATGGATGCCCGTTCCTTGAAAAATCTGCCGCCCGGTGATTTCATGAGTCGTTCAGCGGACGATTTGAAAAATTGTTCAGCGGGTAACTTCATAAATCGTCCTCCCGATAGGAAAGCAGCGTCACGTCTTTAAGCCCGATATGCACAATCATTTGAATCCGCTGCCGCACGCCAGTCGAACTGACCTCGCCCTCGCACAATATGCGGTAGGTTTCAGAACGGGCAGTCACCAACGGCGCAACCTGCTTGAAAATATCGTCCGTCAATCCGGGCACCTTGAGCAACCAGGCGACGTTGGAAAAGAATCCGCTGGATTTGCGGTACGAGATAATTTGTTGTGCCAATTGCCGGTCCACTCCCGGAAGGCAAGCCAGCACATCGAGACTGGCCGTGTTAATATTGATCAGGCCGCTTTCATTCCGGCCGCGATTGGCCGTTAGTTGGTCGGCAATGCTCATCAGGAGATCGTCACTGATGACGGTTGGTCCCGAAGATTGTCCGGACTGGCCGGTTTGGGCCGGGTTGCCATTCTGATTTGAAGTTCCTGGACCCGCTCCCTGATCCGGCGGTTGAGGCGCTGTAACATCCAAAAGATCGGCGATGCTTTGGAACTGATGCTGGGCCCGGTAGGTAATAATCGCTTGAGCTATTCCCGGCGTAATTCCCGGCACCTCCGCCAGCGCATTCTGATCCGCGGTCTGAATGTTGACGCGGCGTTGCCCGGCCGCGCTGACATCATTGTCATTCGAATCTGCCGTCATGATCCCCGCCCACCCGGCATCCACGTCACTGGCATGATTGGCAGTATCGGGAAAGTCGTTTCCAATAATCGCTGTGGTGGGAAGAAACCCATCCTGATGGATATCCCCGCCCAGCAGAAGTTGAGGCGTCACGCCTTTGACCATCAATAGCTCGCGCACGGTTTCGTATGCGCTGTTTCGGGGCTCGTAGGGCGGCTGCAGCGACTCATAATAAGATGCTTGCGCTCCGCCCGGCAGCACGACATTCGTGGGCGAACGCCAATCCACGATGGACGCCATCACATCCGAGGTCATATTGGGCAGTTGCATCAATTCATTTGAAGAAGCGACGTTGATATCAAGCCGGCTTTCCTCGTCACTCACGCCATAAAGAATTCCGCCGCCCTCATCCTGCCGGCCCCGGCGAAAAATTGTAAATTCGCCGCGACCCAATGAACTGTTCTGGAAATCCTGCGAGTCGTCGTACAATTTGCCGCGATGATTGAGCGCGCTGTGGCTTCGATCCTGCGCATCCTGGTATAGCAACGCTTCCGCTTTTTCAACTCCCGCCAGCGCCAGATAATGCGCCTGGACCCGGTCGCCATAATTCTTGACGATCACCAGGTCGATAAAGGTGGTGTGAAGAACGCTGACAACCACCACCGACAAGAGCGCGACGATCCAAAGCAATGCGACGAGCACAGACGCTCTGCGGTGCTTCGCCATCATCCTCGTCCCCATCCCCGGAGGCCTGGAAGCCCGCGCCCCGGGGTCAAATTGAAATATGCGGGGGGAATTCATCAAAAAGAGCTTTGGGAATTTCCACCACCGCCGCCGGATTGGTAACGGTCCGCCAAAACCAGCCGAACCACAGTTTGAAAAACCAGTGGCACACCCGCGGGCGGCGTTTCGCTGTTCGTGATCGCATTGGATTGGGGGTCCGAATCCAGCATCAAGGTGATCCGCACAGCTTCGGGCATTCCTTGATCGTTTGCCTGGAGCGACGATGCGGCAGCTCCCGCGGCGGCATTCTCGGGATGTTCCGCATTGCCCCACTCGTCGTACCAATCTGTTCCGTCAGAGTACTCGAACCGAACGCCCATGATGCCCTCCGCGACTTCCTCGCGGCTGCCGCCGGAAAGTGGATCTGGCGCCAGCATCGGATTGCGCCGGCGGTAAAGGCAAAATTGGCCTGTTTGCGCGTCCTGATCCACGAAGTAACTCACCTCGCAATAATCACTTTCGCGTGGTTCGCGCGCCGTATAATTGTGAGTTGCGAAATCCATGTTGTCCGCTTCCACCTGGCCCAACGTGCGTTGCATTCCCAGAAATGGATTATCCGAAGATAAAGGGCACGCGTTACGCAAATCCGCAGACATCAGTCCCATCGCTACACGCGCGTTTTGCAGGACATCCGCGCGCGGTTCAATCATTTTTCGACTGGAAAGGCAGGCACTCAGGCAGGCATAAGCGCAAACCAGGATTAAAGCCATCAACGCCATGCTTACGACAACTTCAATCAGAGTAAAACCAGCATTATGATGGGGACGGCGCTCTTCGCAAGTGGCGCTGCCACCGCCGTCCCCGTCCGTACAGCGGGCGGAACGAAATTTAATAGAGTGTCCGACTACAAAAGTTGCACCGCTTAACGCGGTGCTGACGGCGCAGCGCGCCGTCCCTACCAGGCTCGTCCTCATCGTTCCCTCCCTCGATGGCCAGGACGCCGGGCGCGATTGACCGAGTTACTCCCCTGCGGCAACTCAAACAATAAGGTCTTCAAATCATAAATATCCTTCCCCGTCCGGGAATCCTGCACGGCCACATCCACGTCATGCAGGCCGGAAACATCGGTATCGCCAATGGTCTGAGCCCAGCGGTACTGGGGAAATTCGTCTCCAAAATCTCCTTCGGTTTCGCCGTCGGGATAGTCGCCCGTCGCTCGAAGTGTTTCAATTTGGCCCGATGCCAGCATGGCCGCGGTCGTTTGCAATTCGGATGTCTTGCTTGACGTCAAAGCGCTGGTAACACCTTCCGTCAAGGTAACCAGCGCGACCCCCAGAATGAGAATGGCCACAATGACTTCAATCAGGGAAAATCCCGCTTGGCTTGGCAATGGCGTCATTTGCGTGGCAGTTCAACGATTTTTACGCGCGCCGTGATCGGGCTGATCTGTAGCGCCAATCCAAAGCCTTCCTGGTCACGAAGCACCACCTCACGGTCATCAGCCGTGCCATCTGAATAAAAGGAAATAGCGTTGGCGGTGTCCGGATCAGTCTGATTCCGCGCCGCCGCATCGTCTGACACCATTGCGGCAGTTTGATTGGTCGAATCGTCCGACGCATTTCTGACTTCAATGGAAATGCGATTGTCCAGGTCGCCCTCCGCACCCGTAACGTCCGTGAGCGCCTTGAAATTTTCCTGCCCCTGCGCTTCCACGCGTTGTTCGACTATGTATTTGGCATTGGGGATATCCAGACGCACCCGATCCTCTTCGTCCCGGCTCACCGCATGGCTGTACGCAAGATCAAAAGCATCCATCAGGTGTCGGCTGGTGGCTCGGAGCAAAGAGTCCTGAAAGGACCCGCGCATCTCCGGGACCATGACCGCCGTCAAAATAGCCAGGAGCAGGCAGACAATCATGAGTTCAATCAAAGTAAACGCGCGTCGCGCCTTCTGTTGTCCCGGACCTGGAAATCTGGAACACATGATTACCAGTTTCCAATTTCACCACTGGTGTCCGATCCGCCGCCTGACGCACCCGCTCCCTTGGACCATATATCATAAGCGTTTTGGTTATGAGTTCCCGGACACTGATACTGGTACGGATTGCCCCAGGGATCATCGCGCAGTCTCTTGATATACGGACCATGCCATTTGGTCCCGGCATCGGTCGGCGGCTGGGTTAGCGCCGCCAACCCTTCATCCGAGGTCGGATAACGGTCCATATTGATGTAAAAACGTTCAATCGAAGACTCCAACTCAGAAACGTCACTTTTGGCCGCGCTGATCTTGGCGTCCTTCGATGACCCGACAATGTTCGGAATAATTGTCGCAGCCAAAATGGCCAGAATAACGCACACGACCAATATCTCCACGATGGTGAATCCTTGCCGGGAGGCTGGACCGTTCAACCGTTCAATCGCCGAAGCGAAGCGCCCGGCCAATTTGCGTTTATTGATTATATTTATGTGCATAGAATATTTATTCGATCATTGGCTAGTTAGTGAATTGACCGGCTCAATTTGAAAATGGGCAGCAAAATGGATATCACGACGAAGCCCACGATCATGCCCACGAACACGATTAAAAGTGGTGCGAGGACGGATATTAAAGTTTTAGTCCGGGCGCGCATGTGACGTTCTTCTATCGCGGCAATCTTAAGCAACATTTCATCGAGCTTCCCCGTTTCTTCCCCGACATCAATCATTTGAACCACCGACCTCGGAAAAATGCCGAGCTTGCGGAGTGGCGCAGCCAATGAATCGCCTCCGCGAGTTTCCTCGGCCACGAGCGCGATTTGCCGGGCCAGCACTCGGTTTCCAATTGTATTTTCCACAATTTTGAGCGCCGGAAGCAAGGAAACGCCGCTCTTCACGAGCGTGCCGAGCGTCCCCGCAAAGCGAGTCAAAGCGGCTGCGCGCAATAGCGGGCCAACAAATGGCAACCGCAGTTTGATTCGATCCCAGGCCTCAGCGCCCTCGGGCCGCCGGAGGTACCATCGCGCGCCAAATGAAACAACCGCTAATGCAGCCAACAGTAACAGCCAGTAACCGCGCAGGAACGCGCTGATCTTCAAGAGGATTACCGTAGGCAAAGGCAACGTGGCGAGCATTTCCTCCATAACGCTTAACAGGCGCGGCAATACGAATGTGAGCAGTGCCGTCACAGTAATAAACCCAAAGCATAATACAAAAATCGGGTAGGCCACCGCCGCAATTACCTCACCGCGAACTTCATCCTCGTGCTCAAGCAAATCCGCCAGGTCCGCCATCACTTTGGGCAAGACACCGCCCTCCTCGCCCACGCGCACCATGCTGATATACAGTTTACTAAATAAGTTGGGATGACCATCCATCGCCGTGGAAAGCGCCATCCCGGTTCGCACCGAATCCGAAATTCCCCGGATGGTTTCCCGCAGCACGACATTTTCTTCCTGTTCGCCCAATCCTTCCAGGGCCTGCGGGATGGGTATGCCCGCGCCCAGAAGCGCGCTGATTTCCCGTGTGAACGCCGTGATCTCCTTGCGCCGAACGCCTGAGCCGATATTAAATCGGCTATCCGATTTGTGGTCCGAACCTGATGACGCCACTACCGCCGCCGGTTTCCCTGGAGCACAAGCCTCGAGACTGGATGGAAAAAGACCGCGCTGTCCGAGAAGCCGCAGCGCGGCTTTTCGATCGTCGGCCTCAATCGTCCCGGCAACCGGGGCGCCGTTGGTCTCAATAGCCTGGTAGCGGAAGAGGTTCATTCCAGGGTGTCGCCGGAGGAAACGCGCAGAATTTCCTCAAGCGTGGTTATACCGGCGGCCGCTTTTTGAAGCGCGTCCTGGTGCATGGTGAGCATCGATTTGCGGGCGGCCGACTTTAGCTCGGCGCTGGAACGCTTTTGCAGAATCAATTCCTGCAACTCCGGACTTATCGCGAGCAGTTCGAAAATACCAACCCGGCCGCGATAACCGGCGCCGCGGCACTCGTCACATCCTTTGCCGTGACAAAACACGCCTTCCACGGGCCGGCTGCTTAAATTCTGGATTTGCGCGCGTAGTGACGCATTAGGCGGACTCTCCATGCGGCAGTTGGGGCAAATTTTACGAACCAACCGTTGCGCCAGCACGCCTTCGAGCGCGGAAGAAATCAGAAACGCTTCAACGCCCATGTCCAGCAACCGCGTGACCGCGCCCGCCGCGTCATTGGTGTGCAGCGTGCTGAACACCTGGTGCCCCGTTAACGCCGCCCGAATCGCGATTTCCGCCGTTTCCGAATCGCGAATTTCCCCGACCATGACGACGTCCGGGTCCTGCCGCAGGATGGCGCGCAAGCCGTTGGCGAAGGTGAAATTCCGGGTTGGTCGCACGGGAATTTGCGCCACGCCGGCGAGTTCATATTCAACCGGGTCCTCGATGGTAAGAATCTTCAGTTCCGGCGTGTAAATGCTGCTGAGGATGGAATACAACGTGGTGGTCTTGCCGCTGCCGGTCGGGCCCGTCGCCAGAAACAGTCCGTGCGGCTTTTCCACCAACCGCGACAACAATGCCGAGCGGTCCTGGTCAAGGCCGAGTTCCTGGATAGTCAACGCCCGGTTGTTTTTCTCCAGCAGACGCATCACCAGGCTCTCACCGTAAATGGTCGGCATGGTGCCCACCCGGATATCCACCCGCTGGCTGCGATGCTGAATTTGAATATGCCCATCCTGCGGCATAAACCGCTCGGCAATGTTCATATCGGCCATAATCTTGATGCGCGAGACGAGCGCCGCATGCAATTGTCGGGGCGGCGGCGGTTGCTCCTGCAACAAACCGTCGATCCGGTAACGCAACTGGAGCGAATCCCCAAATGGCACGAAATGAATGTCACTGGCCCCTTCCTGAAGCGCCGTGGAGATAATCAGATTGACCAGGTTGACGACCGTGGGCTCATTGGCCATCACTTCGATGTCGTGAAGGTTTTTGCTTTCGCCGTTGCCGCTCCCCTCCGGGCCAAGCTTCTCGATCATCTTCTCGACCGTCACCTGGTAACACTCCGCAATCTGCGCCTGAATCTGCTCAGCGGGCGCCGTCAACTCCTGGACCTCCAGCCCGGTCAAAAGACGGATATCATCCACCACCCGAAAATCGCACCGCGATGCCGTCGCAATACGAATCGTGCCACCCTCTATCTGCAGCGGCAGGATGGCGTGACGTTTGACGAAATCGGCAGGCAGAGCACGGATAGCCTCAGGGGAAATGGCAAGACGCTCCGGGCCACTCCCGATATCGGGAGCAGCGACCGGCTCATGAACAACTGTTGCAGGGGGCAAACGCCCGCTCTGCGCCAAATCCCCGTCATCCCCATTCATATTTGAATCATTCAGGAATTGCAGGCACCGTCGAGTTTTCGGCTGACTTTGTCCGGGCAAAATAGTCCGTCAAAAGGCAGCCGAACCTTAGCTTCAATGAGATACGTAGGGGTTAGACAACGGAAACGGCAAAAAGTTGCGCAGATTTTTCGCAAAAATATCAGAACGCCATTACAATAACAGGCGTTGCTCGAATTTCCATCGCATCCTCGCATCTTCATTGTCAAATGCGGCGTTTACGACGGCGACACATTGAACGAACCTGACTTTAGGTCCATAGGACCGTAATCTCTGTAGTAAAATGGGCCAAAAACATTTCCCAAGCTCCAGAGGAGCGGCATATTCAGGCATGGCAAATGTGAATACAACCATTCTCATCCTCAACCCCAGCAGAACCCAGCACATCAAATCCCAACGCATTTCACCCAATTCAAGCGACCTGGCGTTCGATATTCGACGTTTCCCATCCACCTATCCACCCATCCAATAATCCAATAATCCAATAATCCATTTCCTACGGTGCCTTCCTCATTCCCAAATCTGCGTCCATCTGCGAAATCTGCGGATTCCTCAGCCGGAATCAAAATCCCCGCAAATCCGTGCTGGACCGTTTCGGCAAGCCCAGGGCTGGGGCGCGCTTAAGCACAAGATATTCAATGCCCAGTTTCCGGCAATACTCACGCTTGCCGCCTTTGTCGCCGTCTTCATTAACGGCGTAAATATCCGGTTTCAATCTCTGAATTTCCGGATCGGCGTCCAGCCAGCCTTCACCACTGGAAATC
>DASXFM010000032.1:0-6054 GCA_036489615.1 Verrucomicrobiia bacterium
AACTTCATCATATTGCCAGTAAGTCCCCGAACCAGAAAAAAGGTGACAGGAATTTAAATCGTGAATTCTCGAGGCCGCTCAACTATCGTCGCCGTTTGCACGAACGGCGCGCCTGGCAAGTGACGCTGCCACCGATGAAAACGCAAATCGTTTATCACCCAAACTACAATATTTCCTTTTTTGGCATCGAACGGCTGCATCCATTTGACTCCAAAAAATACGGACGCGCCTGGAGCCTGCTCAAAGAGCGATTTGGCCCTGCGCTGGCGGATCATCAAATTCCCGTAGACCGGCCGGTGTCCGATGAGGAATTATTACTGGTCCATACCCGTGAATATTTAGAAAGTCTCCATTCTCCGGCAAATATCGCCGCGGCGCTCGAAGTCCCCGTACTCGGGAAGTTGCCCGCCGGCGTCCTCTCATGGCTGGTTTTGCGGCCCATGAGATGGGCCGCTCGCGGATCGGTCATCGCCGCCCGGGCAGCGCTGGATAATGGCGCGGCCGTAAACCTTTCGGGCGGCTACCACCATGCCAAACCGAATCGCGGCGAAGGCTTCTGCGTTTTTTCTGATATCGCGTTAATCGTCCGCCAACTACGGAGCGAAAATCTGTTGAGGCCGGAAGACTCCATCGTGTGTGTGGATTTGGACGCGCACCAGGGCAACGGCGTTTGCCATCAATTTTTATCGGACAGGCAGTTTCATATCTTTGATATGTATAACCAGAGCATTTATCCCAAGGCAGATTTTGAGGCGCGCAGGCGAATTAACGGCAATTTCCCCCTTCCCTTCGCCTGCGCCGGCGGTCGATATCTTTCGATATTGCACCAAAGCCTGCCGTCATTTCTGGATTCATTGGCCGAAGACAAGCCGCGCCTGGCGATCTATAACGCGGGAACAGATGTCTTTGCCGGCGATCAACTCGGCGGATTGCATTTATCGGCGGATGACATTCTTCAACGGGATCTTTTCGTCATGCACGAATTCCGCCGTCGCCAAATTCCGTTCGTCATGCTTTTGAGCGGCGGCTATAGCCGGCAGAGCTATCGGTTGGTTGCGGACACAGTGACCAAAATGCTTGATCACGGCTGATTTGGAAAATTACTGGACTTCTCTGAAAGTTGTCTCCAGATTTCGAATTAAACCCGGAAGCGCAATAAGAAGCTAACATATGAAACTCTTCTTCATCGTCTTGTTGGCCGTACTGATTGGCGCACTGTCTTATTTTGTCGTTTTCTATAGCGTTCGCGGCACGGTACTTCAGCATGTTGCCGAGTCGTATCCCCATGTTCAGGGCACTGTTTTGTCGAGTCAGGTGACCATTACCCACGGCTCAAAAGGCCGGGTTTACTATCATCCACGCATTG
Organism: Verrucomicrobiia bacterium; assembly: GCA_036489615.1. Taxonomy (GTDB): domain Bacteria; phylum Verrucomicrobiota; class Verrucomicrobiia; order Limisphaerales; family UBA11358; genus UBA11358. The sequence continues at coordinate 1,367 of DASXFM010000032.1, forward strand.
ATTATCGCTACACCGTCGGTGATTCGGAATATACCGGGAGCCGTTACCGTTACGACGATCAACCGACCGGTTCAGGTTCCGCGTATGCAATTGTGAACAGCCATCCGCCCGGCTCGGCGGTGGACGTCTATTATAATCCCGCTGACCCGACGGATACCGTGATTTCTCCGGGAGTAGTCCAACAAGATATGCTGCTCAGCTTTCTCATCCTGGCGGCGATTTTATTTCTTTGGTCGTTTCTCCTCAAATGGGCGCAGCAGCAACCGGGCTTGCCCTGGACCGGATCGGAAGCAACCGGCGGCGTTGTAGTGATTACCGATATGCTGCTAACGCGTTTGCGATTGCCGCGTTACCCGCCTGTTTTTATCGCCCTGGTTACGACGGCCATTTTGATGCTCTCAGCTGCCGCTGTCACTGGCACAGGGCTGCTGACAACGCCGCTCTGGGCCACGGGCGAATGCGCATTGGCCATCGCCCTTATCGGCGGCGCGGCGGTGTATGCCTGGCTGTGGATGGACGTCCATTCCGGCAAGCGCGACCTTGTCATTGACGAAGGTGCGCGAACCGTGCAATTACCGCTGACCTACGGACGGCGTGAACAAGCTCCCGTTTCATTCTCACAAATCCAGTTCGTTCTATTGAATCGGATCACGCATCGGACGAAAAACGGATATTATTACACCTGCATGGTCACATTGGAAATGGCCGATGATTCACAGCAAAAGTTGATCGACCTGAAACCAGCTCTTGGAGAATCGCTCGGGACATGGCTCAGGGAAAAACTCGGCTTGGCCGAGCGAGCCGTTGGGCCGGCCGAAAATTGAAATCTATTCGGCAAGAACTCGCTGGGATTTAGTTCTAAAAAATCGAACCGCTTGCCAGCCAGCCGCCCTTGCGCTATGACGAGGCAGGCACTACCGGTTTTTAAAAAACTCGATGGTCTCCCGCAGATTGTTTTCCTGGTTCTCCACGGGAACGAACCCCGCACCGCTAATCTTATCAATGGACGCGCACGAATGTTTGACATCCCCGGCGCGCTCCGGCGCATACCGAATTTCTGAACGGGATTCCGTCAACTTGCAGATCGTCTGGGCCAGCGCCTTGATTGTGATCCGCTTGCCGCATGCGACATTAAAAACTCCCGTCTCGTTCGATTGCGTCGCAAAAAAGATGTTTGCCGCCACGACGTCCTTTACATAGATAAAATCCCGGGTTTGCCCCCCGTCGCCAAAAATCGTCATCGGTTCGTTTTTTAGGGCGCGGTCAATGAAGATTGGAACGGCAGCCGCGTATTGGCTTTTGGGGTCCTGGCGCGGCCCAAAGACATTAAAATATCGCAGACACGTCGTGGCCAGCCGGCCTTCGTCGGAAAATATTTTGCAATAAAACTCCCCGTCCAGTTTTGTGATCGCATAAGGACTTTTTGGTTCCGGCAGCATCGTTTCGAGTTTCGGCACCGTGGGGTTGTCGCCATAGATGGCGGCCGAACTGCTGAGCACGAGCTTTTTTACGCCCGCCCGCGACGCTTCTTCGAGTACGATCAGCGTTCCCTTCGTATTGATTTCATCGCATTCAATCGGCTTTTGCATCGACTCCGGCACACTGATCATCGCCGCCAGATGAAAGACATAATCCACACCGGCCACCGCCCGGCAGACCGCGTCGCGATCCAAAATCGAGCCCTCAATCAATTCGCATTCAAAACCCGACAGGTTCTTTTTAAAACCCGAACGCAGGTTATCCAGCACCCGCACTTCGGCTTTTCTCTGAAAATGTTCAACGATGTGGCTGCCGATAAATCCGGCGCCGCCTGTAACCAGAATTTTCATCAAAGTTTTTCCACCAGTTTAATCATTTGCTCTTCCTGACGTTCAATCGATTCAACCAATCTGAACTGCGTCCGGCAACGGTCGAGATTGTGCCCGTCACGATGGACCTTAAAATACGTGTCTCCCGCCAAAAAGTCCGTCAGAAAACGAATACCAATCTCAAACGTGATTAATTTGGCCGAAAACGCCAGGAACTGTTTTTCCGGTGCCGTTAAAAATTCCGATGCCGACGCGAGATAACCGCGAACCAATGCCTCGAACATCGGGAATTGCATCGTCACCTTCGACAGGTCCCGTTCATCCTCTTTTGCGGGGCTGGTGGTCGTCCGCACCATGTCCCCAAAATCATAAAGCACCAACCCGGGCATCACAGTATCCAGGTCAATCACGCAAATACCTTCGCCCGTCGCATCATCGAGCATGATGTTGTTTAATTTGGTATCATTGTGCGTGACCCGCTCCGGGAGTTTGGCATCCAGTAAAACGCCGCAGATCGGCTTATGTCTTATCGCAAATTCGATTTCCGGCCGTGCCAATTTCGCCCGGTTCTCAGAATCTGCTCCAATCGCCCTTTCAAAAGTCGTATATCGTTTCGGCGTATGATGAAAATCGGGAATGGTGTCGTGCAATCTCGGCGCCGGAAGATCGGCAAGCAGCTTCTGGAACTGCCCAAACGTTTTGGCCGCTTCAAATGCCTGCTTCGGTGATTCGACAGCGTCATATGTCCGCGCCTTCTCGATAAAATTGTAAACTCGCCAGTGATTACCTTGTTCGTCTCGATAAAACGATCCGCCTTCACGCGTCGGGATTAATCTCAGCACCCGGCGTCCAAAATCCGGCTGGCCGGCAACTTTGTTTCCCACGTGCGACGTCACACGCTGAACATTTTCCATTAAAGCGACCGGATTTTTGAAAATGTTGTGGTTGACCCGCTGGATAATATAACGGACTTGCGTCCCGGCCTGGTCGAAAACGGCCGCGTAAGTGTCGTTGATATGCCCGTTGCCATAAGGGCCCACGTTCAAAAATTCGCCGGGAATCGCAAAGCGGTCCGTCACTGCTCGAATATCATGTTTCAGGTTCATCTCGATTCCAGCACCAAAACCTGAAACGGTTTGAGCTTAAAACTATAGGGTTCGCCCGCGCGAATAACCGCCTCCGGCTCTTCGTGGTCCACTTTCCAGGGGCTGTGCATGTGAAATGTTCCTTTTGCTTTGGAAGGAAGCTGAAACATGCCCGCGGGATCGGCCGTAAAAACGCCGCGCCGGTCGTCAGGATTTCTTAACGTGATTATCGCTTTGCGCGGCGACCACGAAGCCCATCCGTAGATCTCCCCTTTGCCAGGATCGCCGCCCACCCAGTGTGTATCCACCAGAACTTCCGCATTCGCGCGAGACCAGTTTGCCGCTTCGCCCAAATCATCCCAATTCTGCTTATCAAGCAAATCGGGCGTGAGGTACAATTCCTGCGACTGCGTGCCCAAACCAAAATAACTGTGCACTTCATCTGCAAAGTCTTCCTCAGTCGCACGGGTCAGGCCGTCGGCTTCCTTCCCATATATGATTCCGTGCACCATGATGGAATTGAGCGGATACAGCGGCCCGCGCTGAACGACGTTCCGATAAGTCATCATATCGCGATACGTAATCCATTGCTGCCGCAGGGAACCTTTGCCATAGAAGTCATGGTCGCCGCCTCCGCGCCACGTCGAGTCAACCGACAACAGCCAAAACGGTGATGGCCATGTCCCAACTGTTTGACTTATGAAAAGATCGGGGTCGACGTGTCGCAGTTGGCTTATCAAGCGCAGCATCGCGTCGCCGTCCCGCGTCAACCCGGCCTCATTCGCTTTGGCGCCCGCCGCCAGGCCGTCAAACTTGAATTCATTGATGCCGTATTTTCGGATCATCTCCACGCAAATGTCGTGGAAACGCCGATAATAATTCGGGCCTGCCAATGAAAAGCCGCTCGCGTTCGTCTCAAATCCCTCAGCGCTGCCAAATTTCAACCGGCCCTGCTTCACGTCGCCGTATCCTCCAAACGGCGAAATCCAAACTCCCAGGGCGGCATGATATTTTTCCGCCGCCTGAAGCAACGGAGTAAAACCATTGGGAAGACCCGAATGAAATTTCCACAACGTCTTCGTGTCATCCCAGCCGTCGTCAAAAAGAAAGGATGAAATCTTCACCCCGCGTTTCGCGTCCAGTTGGCCGCCGATTTCGTCGATGGCATTGACGCACTGGGCTTCGTTGTATTCGCGTAAATCGTACCAGGAATTGTAATGTAAAAACGGCCGATACGGATGCGCCCGCTCGCGCTCGACATAGGCCAGAAAGCCCCGCCGCAATTGCCCAGCCGGCACAACCCCAATGACGCAACTCTGATTCAACGTCTCGCCTTCGTCCAAAATCGCATTCCGCAAAAAGCTGCAACAGACCATGGAATTTGAATCAACCAGGTTTTGAGCCATCGGATGTTCATAACCAAAAAAGAAGTTTCCAGCCACTACTGGCGAGCCGTCAACGGTGCCCATTGTTTCCGCACCCGGGACCCTTTGGTCGAACAAAACAATTTCTTTCACCAGAACGCTGCCCCGCCCGGCTTTCAGCGACAATTCCTGCCGAATATAAGTCGAATGTCTGCGCAGCACTACCCGCCATTCAATGGCCAGGTTTTCCTTCGGCGCGGAAAAATCTGCAACGAATTCCTGTCCCGCATCGTGCATCGCCGCGACCGGCGATGCTTTGTCCACGGCCAAACGTTCAAGCTTCGGAGGGGCGATCAGTTTGAGGTCCGAAGACTTCAAAATCGTTCCATCCCCAAGCACCACCTGAAAACAGTCGTCGCCCAGCGAAATGG
>DASXFM010000052.1:0-7407 GCA_036489615.1 Verrucomicrobiia bacterium
GCGCCGTTCGACGCGCCGCCTAAAACAATCACGCCTTTAAATCGGCCTTTCAATGAATCCGCCACCGCCTGGAGAAAATCGCCCTCCACTCCGCCCACATTATGGATGAGGGCCGGAATGCCATTTACCGTGTCCGTGCGTTCCAACAAATTGCTCGCGACATTGGAGGCCTCACGCATAGTGGCCGTCCGCAAGGACTTCTCCAGCGCTTTCTGTTGTTCCAGCAGCGATTCAATTTTCTTTTCCAATTCCTGGACCGGCGAGTTGAGCCGTCCTGCCAGCGATTTGATCAGTTGCAATTCCTCATTGGCGCGCCGGTAGGCCTCGAGTCCGGCTACCGCCTCGATGCGCCGGACGCCCGCTGCAATCGCGCTCTCGCCGGCAATACGGAATAACCCGATTTCGCCCGTCGCCCGTGTGTGCGTCCCGCCGCAAAGCTCCATCGAATAACCGTCCAGTTTGCCTTCATGGCCGCCAACCTGAACTACGCGGACCACATCGCCGTATTTATCACCGAAAAACTGCATGACATCTTTGCGCGATTTGACGTCGGCGTATGGGACTTCCGTCCAGGAAACCCCGGCGTTTTCGAGAATGCGCTCGTTTACCAGCTTCTCAACGTCCGCAACCTGTTGCGGTGTGAGTGGCGCGCTGTTGAAATCGAACGTCAATTTTTCCGGCCCAACATAGGAGCCCTTTTGTGTCGCCTCCCGGCTGACAACTTCGTGCAATGCCCAGTGCATCAAATGCGTGACGGTATGATGGCGCTGGATGGCAGAGCGGCGGTTTGGCTCTACGGTCAATGTGACGGTTGAACCCGCCGCGGGAAGATCGGCGCCATTGTCGAGCAGATGCAGCCAGGTATTCCCGGATTTTTGCGTGTTCGTGACCCGCCAAAATTGCGCGCCTTGTTCGATTTGACCCGTGTCGCCCAGCTGACCACCCATTTCCGCATAGAACGGCGACGTATCAAGCACGACCGCGATTTTGTCTTTCAACGAAACTGCTTCTAAAACTTTGGCCTCAACCGCCAGCTTTTCATAGCCGACAAACTTCGTGGGTGCTGTTGTTTCAATTTGCGAAACGGTGATGATTTCTTTTTTCTGTGCCGCGCGACCGCGAGCTTTTTGCTCTTCCATCAATGCGTCAAAGCCTTCCTTGTCTACAGTCAACCCTCGCTCGCGGGCCATGAGTTCGGTGAGGTCCAGGGGAAAACCATAGGTGTCGGAAAGTTGAAACGTAAAGGCGCCGGAAATCTGGCCTTTACCCGGCAAATGGCTGGCCGCCTCATTGAACAACTCAATTCCCCGATCCAGCGTCTTATTAAACGCCTCCTCCTCAAAACGAATGGTGTCCTGCACGTACTTTTTCTTCGCGCGAATCTCAGGGAAAACAACGCCCATCGTATCCGCCAGCACGTCTACCAGTTTATAGAAAAACGGTTCATGGAATCCCAGAGTGCGTCCGTAACGCACGGCGCGGCGCAAAATGCGTCGTAATACGTAGCCGCGACCCTCGTTGCTGGGCTGAATGCCATCCGCAATCGCAAAACTCAATGTGCGGATGTGGTCCGCAATTACTCGAAACGCGACGTCCACGGCAATTTGTTCCGGCGAGTCCATCGCCTCATCTTCATCCGGGACCGCCTCATCTTCACCGTCCGGTCCGGGATGTGCCGGCGCCTCCGGCACTTCGATGATTCGGCTTTCGTATTCGCCGCTTGATTTCAGGGGAGCGCACGCGCCCTCGCGTGCAGCGGTTGACGCCTCGTCAACCGCAGCCGGGCGCGCCACCGCGCTCGGCCCATTCGGCGTCCACAACCAGGGATAATTTTCATTTTGAGGAACAATCCCTGAGTCCCATGGATTGCGGCAAATGTAGTGAAATTTTTCTTCCATGTCCGACTGTCCGCGAATCATCCGATCCATGGATTCCTTTTCCCAGACATGTCCTGTTTCGCCGGATGCCTTGTTAATATTATGGGCGCTAACCGATTTTATGCCCTGCATTATTTCACTCAGTGACCAAAAAACAGGCCTCCCCTCCGTGTCGTTTTCCTTAATTTGCGGCTCGAAAAGCAAGTGGACGTGATCTGGCATGACGCACGCCGCGTAAAGCATGATTTGACGATGTTCATGCGCATACAGGACGCTTTTTAGAACGAGGTCACGTTCCGCCGCCGTCAGTTGACGTCGTTCGTGCGTGGAAAAAGTGACCATATACTTTGCCCATGGCCGTTCGAAATGGGGAAGATTTCGGCGGGAATATTTCGTCTCAGTGATTCCGGATATCGAGCGCGGAGGCGCGCTCTCCGCCGAGCGCGAGGGCGCGCTCGGCGACACGCGAGGGCGCGTGTGCTCCCCCGGCAGGGTGCTCGCGTATTTCTTCCCGCTCAGCTTCTCCAGCGCGTCAAAAATCGGACGGAAAATGTCCGTTTCATAATTGGAAATCTTTGCGTGGACGAAATCCTTCAATCCCTTCGTGCCTTGAATGATGCTCGTGACGCGCTCGAAGCCCATGCCGGTGTCCACGTGCCGGGCGGGCAGGGGTGAAAATGTGCCATCCGGATTCGCGTTGAATTGAATAAACACGAGGTTCCAAATTTCGATGCATCGGGCGTCGCCTTTGTTGACCAGCCGGCCCTCGGTGTTGCCTTCGGGCGTCAGGTCCACGTGAATCTCCGAGCACGGCCCGCATGGACCCGTTTCGCCCATCATCCAAAAGTTGTCTTTTTTATTGCCGTTAACGATGTGGATTTTCGGGTCCAGGCCGACGCTCCTGAATTTTTCCGCCCAAAGGTCCCAGGCTTCCTGGTCAAATTCGCTTGGGTCATTCAGGGTTTTATCCGGCGCATACACTGTGGCGTAAAGACGCCGGGGCGGAAATTGCCATTTCCTAACGACTAATTCCCACGCCCAATCGATCGCCTCTTTTTTGAAATAATCGCCGAAGCTCCAATTGCCGAGCATTTCAAAAAAGGTGTGATGATATGTGTCGAGGCCCACGTCATCCAGGTCGTTGTGCTTGCCGCCGGCGCGAATGCACTTTTGAGTATCGGCCGCGCGGGTATCGTTGCCGGGGACCGCGCCGGCCCATTTGGAAACGTCCGCCTTTTTCTGTCCTAAAAAGATCGGCACAAACTGGTTCATGCCCGCGTTGGTGAAAAGCAGGTTCGGCGAATCGGGCATGAGCGAACCGGATGGAACGATGGTGTGTCCTTTCGATTTGAAGAAATCGAGGAACGATTGCCGGATTTGCGCGGACGTCATCATTTGAAACGGGTTGAAAATCTAGCAAAAACTTTTGCGTGGGCGAGCCGAAAAAAGCGTGAAGAGGTAGCGCAGGTGTCTCGCCGCCAGTTTATGAAGTGCCGCGATAACGAAAATGTAACGTTTTGAACGAGAGCGGGTATGATGTGGAAAAGGGTTAACATCGGTTACATACTTTAATATCAATGGCTTAAGGGTTAACAAAGCATTAACAGGGGGTTAACAGACCGTTAACACGGCTGATATGCAGGGGCGAAGACGTATCAACACCACCGCTTTGCTACAGCTTCGTCGCCATCGCCAAAACAAGCAAAATCAACGCCCCCACGACGTAGCTTTTGCGGTCCTGAAATGCGAAAACGATAGGATCATCGTGCATTTGACGGCGGCAGGTCACAAGCCAGGCGTGACTGATCCAGAATAGCCATAGTGGGCAGAGCAAAAGCAGCAGCATGGGCTGATGATACAGCAGCAGGACCTGCTGGCTGTTGACATACAATCCGAGAACCAGCGTGGCCAGGCAGCCACAGCCGATGCCGAGCGAAGCCAGCAGCGTCAGATCATACGAGCCATAACCCCGCCCGTGACTCGCGCTTTGGTCCGGTGCAGCCGGTTGGTCGGACATTTCGGTATATCGTTTTAATAAGGCCAGGCTCAGGAAGACGAACATGGAGAACATGAGCAGCCAGGCGGAATACGCGATTCCCGCGGTATAACCCGCGATGAGCCGCATGGTATAAAGACCCGCCAGAAAAAATACGTCCAGCAGTTCAACTTTCCGCGCCCAAAGCGAATAAACAGTCGTCAACACGATATAAGCCGCCGCCACGGTCGCAAATTCGATGGATAGCATCGCTGCCAGCGCGAATCCGCAGATAATGAGCGATAATCCGATGACCCATCCCAAACCGGGAGAAAGATCCCCGCGCGCAAATGGGCGGTTCCGTTTGCGCGGATGCAGCCGGTCCGAGGTCATGTCCATGAGGTCGTTGATGACATAGGCTCCGGAGGCGCACAGACAGAAAACGATAAAAGCCGAGACGTCGTAAAACCAATACATCGGTTCGGCCAGTTTGTGCCCGGCGAGCGCGGGGACAAAAATAATCAAATTCTTTGACCATTGGTGAGGCCGCAGGCATCGAATGACGGCCCGGAGGCTGCTCAATTGATTTTGGGCAACGATTTCATTCATGGAGTGATTTCCCCCGGTTTAGACATGCCGTGTATTGAGTGTAGTTGAGTCCGTAGCTCTTCAGGTCGGGCAGGGATTGCGGTTTCAACGGATCGAAAGGCTGCCAGCTATGCGCCTGGTCGGGCATAATCATTGCCCGAACGTTGCTTGGGCCGATGATGAGGCTCTCGGTTGGGTCGACCCAACTCAAGTCGGGCTTGTTGAAAACATTGTCGCCGGCCAGAAATATCGGCCCGCTTTTTGCAGCCAGCATATTTTTCCAATTGCCGACATATCGGTCCCATTGATACGTGGCGGACAAGTGCCAAAGGGACTGAGCCATAAGCATGGCCGCGCTTAGCCAAACCAAAGCGGGTGTTTTTGCGGCCAGCCATTGCGGACGGACACTCAAAATGACGGCCACGGGGACCAGCGCCAGCGGCACCAACAAATCAAGGAAGCGGCAGTCATATTGTACCGCGGGATTTATGCGCAGCGGCTCGAAGATTGGATAAAGCCCCCATCCAAGGATGACCAGGGCCGAGAAGAGGATGCCTGTCGGTTTCCTGAGGAGAGCGATTGCCGGCGGAAACATGGCGATAAGCATCAGACCCGTCCACAGAAGACTCATTTTCACGGTCCACGCCGGATACTCCATTTCTCGGAGAAATCCATGTTTGAATCCGTTGTAGTTGGCCGTGTTCGGGTATTTTACACCGATCCAGGCGATATAAACGGCTACGACGAGGAACACCACTGCGGCGCCCAGGACAGCCTGTCGCCAGGGTTGCTCCCGGTCATAGGCCATCCGCCATATCAGTAACGCGATCAAAACCGGTCCGAGAAACAGCATGGATTCATAGCTGCGCATGAGCACGATGGAAGATCCCAGCAAACTGACGGCTGCAAACGGCGTCAACGGCCGCACAAAAAGAATCGCGAAGAGCGCGGGCCAAAAAAAGGCGTGCGCGACGATGTGCTCTCCTACGGCCATGAAGGCGGTATTGAGATAGCCTGCGGCGCAGGCCAGCATCACGAGCCAAAAATGGCGCGGCGCCATGTGGTAACACAAAAACATCGCCAACGGCCAGGCGCAGAAACAGCCGATTCCAAAGAGAATAGTCAGGCACGGCATACCATGAATTCCCAGGGCCAGCGCAACGACGACCGGCAATTGAAACAGATAGGCCGCAAAGTCACGGCAACCGATCATTTCAGTGAAATGGCCCGTCTCCAGGACTCTCAAGAAATAATAGGAACCGTCGGCATAGAGGCAACGCGCGGTGAGTATTGCCGAAACGATAAATAGCGCGAAAAACCCGCACGCCATGAGCGTGGGGTTGAATCGGCCTTTAATGAGTGGCTCGAACTGCATCGTTTGGGCGTGTGCTGGTGTATTTGCCTTGGTCATTTGAGCAACTGTAATGCCATTTTCAGGCGTATTGACGTCGCAAAGGCTCAAATATCAGGCAGTTAGCAGGGGTATCTATCGGACTATTGGCGGCACTGGATGATGTCCTCGAGACTGGTCTTCCGCCTGGGCGATGGTTCCATTCCCGGCTTCTTTTCGTTTGAGGCCGGCAATGTAGTCCGTATAGGTGAATCCGTAGCGCTTCAGGTCAGGGAAGGTTTGCGGCTTGAGCGGATCAAACGGCTGCCACGGAATCGCGTGGGCAGGCATAATGATTGATCGAACGCGGGTAGGGCCGATCATCAGGCTCACGCACGGGTTGGCCCAACTCAAAGCCGGCGCGTTGAAACCCGTATCGCCGAAGGGGTGCAACGGACCGCTTCCGCTGGCCAGCATGGATTTCCAACTGCTGATGTGCCGGTTCCATTGGTATGTGGCGGACAGCTGCCATAGGGATTGGGCCACAAGCATGACCGCGCTAAGCCGAACCAGGTCCGGTATTTTCGTGGCAAGCCATTGCGGACGGAAAATCAGTAGGACCGCGACGGGTGTGAGCGCCAGTGGAACCAATAAGTCAAGGAAACGGCAAGCGTACTGTTCGGTCGGGTGCAGATTTTGCGGCTCAAAAATTGGATAAAGGCCCCAGATGAGCACGACCAGGATAGAGAAAGTGATGCCTGCCGGCCTTTTGAGACCGGCGGCTATCGCCGGCACCATAGCCACTATCATTAAACCGGCCCAGAGCAGGCTCAGTTTCACGGTCCATGCCGGATACTCGATCTCCCGGAAAAATCCCTGCTTGAAGCTTTCGAGGCCGTACGGATTCTCCGCGTTCGGATACTTGATACCGAGCCAGGCGATATAAATCGCCAGGGCGATGAACACCATCGCCGCACCCATCACTGCCTTCCGCCAGGGCTGTTCCCGATCAGAAACCATCCGCCATGCCAGTAGCCCAATCAAAATCGGCCCCAGAAAGAGCATGGATTCGTAACTCCGTATCAGCATGATGGATGATCCCAGCAGACTCACAGCGGCGAACGGCGTCAAAGGCCGTACAAATAGAATCGCAAAGACGACGGGCCAAAAAAACGCGTGCGCGACGATATGCTCGCCCACGGCCATGAAGGCCGCGTTCAAATAGCCGGCGGCGCAGGCAAGCATCACGAGCCAGAAATGGCCCGGTGCCATCCGATAACACACAAACATCGCCAGCGGCCAGGCGCAGAAACAACCGATACCAAAAAGAAAAGTCAGGCACGGGATACTATTGATTCCCAGGGCTAACGCGATGACGACCGGGAATTGAAATAAGTAGGCGGCATAGCTGCGGCTGGTAATCATCCCGGTAAAATTTCCAGCCTTTAATACCTCAAGGAAGTAGTAGGAACCGTCCGCATAGAGGCAACGCGCTGACAGGACAGCGAAAACAATAAATAGCGTAAAAAACCCGCACGCAATGAACGTGGGGCTAAATCGCCTTTCAATTAATGGCTCGGATGGCGTCATTTCTGACCCGGAGACGGTGTCTTTCGGACCTGATTTTGACGCAAATT
>DASXFM010000099.1:0-37492 GCA_036489615.1 Verrucomicrobiia bacterium
AGCATCCGGCGACCCCGGCACAACGCGGCCCAAAACCAGCGCTGCCACGGAACTTGTCACCGCGCCATAGCTGTTCGTAATGACAACGAAAAAGTTTATCGGTCCATTTGTGTCGCTCATTTGCGACGAATGCACCAGTAACACGTTGGTTCCTCCCGGAACCACATTGGTGACTCCATTGACGATTTCATACCACTGGTAGCTGAACGGCAGCGAACCATTGGCCGATACAGACATTGTGAATGGAACCCCGGCATACATCGGAGCCGAATTGGTATAAGACGCCGGCTGGGCATTTATTGACGGGCTGGCTTGCTCGGCGGCGACCGCAAACAAAGCCGCCTGCTTTTCATTTAAAGACACCGTAAAGGAACCGGCGGCCGATGAAACGGCGCCGTTCCACAGATTGGTCACGAAGCAACTCCCCGGCGGCAGCCCAGCGCTGCCCAAATTGACGATTTGATTTACGGCACTGGCAGTGTAATTGAATACCGCAATATGCCAAAGGTTCGTGGCGTCCTGGCGGACAAATATATTTCCAGCACCGGCGCCTGTCGCCCCGTCCACTGGCCGGAAAGTTTGTCCAACCCGTGCTACCGCATCGATTGCGGCGTTGGTCAAACACAGCTGCGCACGCGCGATACTCATGGCGTTCGTCAGGATACTTCCGTTCAAAAAAAGCCCCGTGACGACTCCGTTAATTAAACGGCTTTGCATTTCATTCGTATCCGGGCCGTTGTCAAAGACCAGCAGGTCGGGGTCATTGAACTGATACAGCCGCCCGCTAATCCACCAACCGCACGACACTGCGTTCATGGTATATTCCGTGTTGGCGATTTTGGATTGTTCCGCGTCACAGGCGATTCGGCGGCTTTGGGCATACTGATAGGGGAAGATGGGAGCAATGGATTCGCTCATAAACATTGTGCCATTGATCTCATTGGCAAGGTATTGCATTCCCTCGTTGTACGCTTCAATACCCGTCGTCACACTCGCATCATAGTGAACGCCCTCCAAAGAGCCGAATGACAGGAAATCCAGCTTCACATAATCGAATCCCCACGTTTGAAACCAATAGAGATAATAATCGATGTACCCCTGTGTTCCCGGATGAGTCGGGTCAATGGCCAGTCCGCCGTCGTTTGATATGAAATTCCCGTTTCTATCGCGCAACAGAATATCGCTAAACCGATACAAATTGTAATTGGGAGGGTATCCCACCGGGACCCAATAGTTGGTCGCGTCCGTGGCATTTCCCCAAAAGGCAAATGGCGTGAAATAAATTCCCGCCTTTTGGCCGTTGGCATGGCAATGAGCGGCAAAATTTTGTAAATTGGTCCCGCTCCAATCCGTCCACAGGTTATTCCAATAGGAATCCAGGTTCACATAAACCGTACCTCCGTTTGTATATCCATATATTTGTAGGTTCGTATGGATGGAATCCGAAACGGACATGGCCGCCTGGTAGCTGATATTGCCTTGATAGTTGGTCACCCCCCAACTATCCCAACCAAAAGGCACGCCGCCATTCCATCCCAATTTCGGAACAAACAACGCGTTCTCATTCGCGAAATTCTCCATGGCCGTTCGCCAGTCATTGTTGAAACCCACAAAAATCACCGGCGACGAAATCACGTTCCCAAAAACAGAACCGTGCGGCATCACGTCCCAGGTCCAATGGTCCGTCAAGCCTCCATAAACCTCCAATTGGTTCAACTGGTTATTCGAACCGGACCAATAAACCCCGGTTTTCCACGTATCATGCGTCACCGACCCGGCAACCAATCCGTTCCGGCTAACATTATCATAAAACGCCCCAACTTCGTTGCCCGTATCCGACCCATTCATGGATTCCGAGTTGTAGGAGACAGAGTGGTCGTTATCGAACGGCACAAACAGAGCCCGATTGTCGTTGGTAATGCCGATATTTACGCCGCCAATTGTGTTATCCATCACTGGCGCCATCCAATTGGATTGCAGGTTCGTGGACGCTTCCACGGACACGCTCGCAAGAAAACTGTCCGTCTGGTCGAGCGTGAAATATTGCAACATCATCGGAAGGCCGCCCCCGGAATTGGTGACCACCACTTCCGTCGCGCTTATGATTCCCCAACTCCGGCCGGGATAACTCGTGCTGGCGATATAGCTGCTGCTATTACTCACCGCGCCGTAAAAGCCCGCAATCTTTTCCGAATTCTGCCAGTAAAAATTCGCCGTGCCCGCGCTCAGGTTATAGCTCAGGACGACATTCGCGTTGGACATGACGAGCATTGCGCCGATTTGCTGGAACGACGGCGCAGCTTGCAACGTTGCCCCTGACAAAACCAGGCCCAGGACAATGGAAATTCGTTGCGCGATCATTCTTTTCTACCTTCAGATCCGTTTCGATCTCAAAGTGGAGGGTCCGGATTGGGCGTCGTCCAATTTAGATGCCAATTATAATTCCAAAGATTTTCGGTTAGGATGAGTTCGGCATGCCCATCCACAAAACTCATGTCAATTTTGCCGGGTAATGGGGGATTTGGCGGGATCGGCGGTTGGACATTTCGAGGCGCGCTTCCCGCGGCCGCGCCGCCGTGACGGGCAATACAAACGCGCGCCATGCCTTCTTCGCCCGATAATTGGCTGGCGGTAAGAGGCTGATAAAAATTCAAGGCCGGACCGTCATTGTTCAACGGATCTAAATTTAGCCAGACGCCGTCACAAAACATCGGCGTCTGCACGGGCCATCGCACTGGTGTTTGTGTTTGATAGAGGTAACCGGTGTGTGCCTTCGCGTTGTTGAAACCACCCTGCCCGTTCGCCGGGGCAGCGCTGGATGCCGGTTCCAACCAGGCATTATAGGCATAGCCTCCCCAATAGGTCGTGCCGCCCACGGACCAGTACCAGGCTGAAGCCGCCGTCCCTGTCGATGTGCCGGTCGTGCCGGGAGCCAGCGGCGCTGTCGGACAATTAATCACATTGGTCAGGTTGCCGTAATAACCCGCCATCGTTAGCATCCAATCCCCGCCGTAGGACGAGGAAATGGGATTCGTCGCACCCACCCAAACGTGATTGTCGTCAATGTACATCAAATTGGCCTCGGTCAGTTGTTTCAGGTTGTTAATGCAATTAATCTGCTGTGCCCGGCGATGCGCGGCGGCCAGGGTCGGCAACAGTATCGCCGCAAGAATTGCGATAATGGCAATGACCACAAGCAATTCAATCAGGGTGAAGCCACACTGTTTTGTCGCCTTTTTACGTTCCACAACTCTCATATCTTTCGTTTCATATCCAATGCCGCCGGGCGGATGTTGCTTTAGAATCTGACGATTCCCATAATTAAGGCATCTCCAAAAAATAAAATTCTCGAGGAACCAGAGGATTGATTATGTTCGTTGACAGAATGAGCGTGCCGCCCGGCCCAAAGTTATTCGTCAATACCGGCGTCCATTGATTCAGCGGCAAGAGGAGGTTTGTGCTTTCAAAGAGCACAAATCGCCCGTCATCCGCGCCATTGATGGCCGAAATATTAAGCGTTGTCCCGCTGACGCTGATACCCGTAATCTTCGCCGGCGAAGCGGTCGATCCTACAACCAATACCAATGCGCCGTTATTGATTTGCAGCGAAACCGGCTCGCCGCCGGCGACTCCACCACCGCCGACCGAGACTGTTGATGGCGCCGTGCCGCTCACAGCCCCACCCGTTCCAGCGCCTACGATTGTATAGTTCCCAACTGGAAGCGCCGATCCGAGATTACTGATATGAACCACCGTTCCAGAGGACAGCGTCAATGTGCCATTGGCTATACTCAGCGATGGCGTCCCGGAATTATAGGCCAATGACAATGTTCCAAAACCAGCGGCGAAATTGCCATCGACGGTTGACGTTGACGTGCCATTGGTCAAGGTCTGGTTTGCTCCAAGCGTGAAGGTTGAGGAAAGGCCGACTACGTTCAGGGTCGCATTTCCGCCAATAACGATTTCCGGGCTGTCACCGATTGACGCACCGCCGCTCAAAGCTAATGCGCCGCCATTTACGATGGTATTTCCTGTATAAGTGCTCGCGCCCGTCAGTACCGCCGTGCCGCTGTTAACCACGACGTTTCCAGTACCGCTGACGGCATTTGGAACCGATACGGTCTCGCTGCCGGAAATAAGAAGCGTGGCATCATTGGTGATGTTTCCAATGCCCGCCGGCGCAACGAGTCCGGTGGCGTCATTGGTTGTGCCTAATTGGAGGGTTCCCGCGCTGACGGTAATCGGGTCGTTCCAGGTTGCATTATTCGTGCTATCCAAAGCCATCATGCCGGTTCCGGTCTTTGTCAGCGGTTGAATGCCGTAAGGCACCAACTCTGAGGATACTCTCAAATCAATGCCAGGCGTTGCGCCAGTGGTGACGCTTCCTGCAGCCGTATTGAAGATCGTTGGCTTTCCAAAACCCATCGTACCGGCGCTAATGATTGCGGTGGCATTTGTTGCCAGTGTTGTAATGGTGCATATCGTGCCGTTGCCGAAGGTTGAATAATTACCATCCAAATCACCGGCATTTCCAGGCGCACTCGTCAAAGCGCCACCGGCAAAGGTGATGTTCGGCATGGTAATGCGGTAACTTGAGGAACCCAAATCGCTGACCGTGCCGCCGTCGATAACGATATTCGTTGGCGCCGCGTTCGCAACATAACCGAAAGCATCGGCGTCAATGCCGATCAATGTGCCGCCTGCATTGATAACAGGCGTGCCGGAACCCAGTGCGGTGTTGCCGCCAGAACCGTAAGCCTGCACCGTACCGCCGTTGATGATAACGCCGCCGGAGAAGTTGTTAATATTGCTGACGGTGAGTGTGCTGCTGCCGGCCTTCACAAGGGTCGCTCCACCACTGATTTCGCCGGCGCCGCTGATAACATAATTAACCGTTGAATTATTTGTGAAAGCCAAAGGACTGACGTTCTGGCCTTCGGCAATAGTAATATTGGTGCTGGTCGCCAAAGCGCCATTGGCTGAATTTGTCACAGAGTCATCAAAAGTAACGCTTTCAGCGTTAAAGAACTGCTCCTCGTCGCGAGAGGCATAATTTGTCCAGTTAAACGATCCACCTGCGTTCCACTGGCCGTCGCCGGAACCATCGTTCCATGTTAATGGGGACGGTGTGCCAAAAACGACGACGGCGATTTCGTTAGGCGTTTCCGAAGTAATATTGGTCAACGTGAGCGAATACGCGCTGGGCGAAACAGTTTGAACGCCCGCGAAGGAACCGCTCAAACTGCCCGTGTATTTAATAAGCGGATAAATTCCGTTTTGCAGCGTTCCATTCAGCAGATTGAGAACAATGGTATTGCCATTGACCGTCAAATTACCGGTCACTGCAACCAGGTCGTTGCTGCCGTTGACCGTCGCGCTCAAACTATTGGTCAGTGTTGCGCCATTTTCCAGCGTCAATCCTCCCGCCGCATTAAATGTCCCTGTTATCCCGCCGTTACCCGGTGAAAGAGCTCCAAAAACGTCCGCCAAACCTTCAACCGTACCGTTGCCCGCGAGAGTAGCGCCGTTTTCACAAACTACCCCTGAGCCAAAAACGTTGTTGACCGCCAATTCCCCGCCGTACACATACGCGCCGCCGGTAAAGGCCGAAGCATTTCCGTTAACCATAAGCACGCCGGTGCTCGTGTCTAACAAATCCAGTATTCCGCCGCCATTTAACGGACCATTCAGCGCCAATGACGGGCTTCCGATCTGGAAGTAGCTTACCCCCCCGCCTAATGTCACCGGCCCGACAATGAGAGACGCGCCGTCCCCATTCTGCAATGTGCCGCCGCTATCAATTAGCACATTCTTGTTAAGAGTTGTATTCGGACCGTTGTTCCAGAACTGCAGAATGGTGCCTTCCTGGATTTCTATCGTGTCGGCCGGATTGCCGAGAGCTGTGGTTCCTTTGTCCCCCAGAGTCGTCCCGGTACCGGTAATCGTAATGTTCGCAAGATTAGTGTCGACGTTTGCGTCGTTGAATTCATGGTAGGCCCCTCCGGTGACTGTCAGATTGTAGGCATTCCCACCCGTGCTTAAAGTTCCTGTCTCATCGAATCTCCCGCTGCCCCCGATGGTCGTATCACCGGTCAACGTCACGTTCAACAAGTCTCCGTAGCCGTTGTTGTTCACCAGCGCCCCGTTGCCGCCGACGCCGTTGCCTTGGGCAAATATCGGTTTGTTGGCCACCGCATCGTTATAAAATCCGTTTTCATCCAGCGTCGAGCCGTTGGCAACGATCACCTCGCCACTGATTGGACCAAAAGCGGAATCATTGCCCGCCTGGAGCGTGCTGTTGTTGGTCACGAGCATCACGCCGGCAAAGGTGTTGATTCCGGAAAGCTCAAGCAGGTTGCCGCCACCCTGGATCAAAGTGCCCGAACCCGCGATGACGCTACTCACTGCGGATTGGTCGCCGTCATCGAACGCTAAAGTTCCATTGTCGGTCGCCATCCCGGAAGGCAGGGCGCCCTGTCCGTCATTATTCCCAACCTGCACCACCGCCCCGGCGCTGATCAACGTACCGCCGGTGATCGCCGCATTGGCATCGTCCAATATCAATGTGCCACCCTCGGCATTTACCCCGCCACTGAAGTCATCGCCACCCGTTTCAGCCAGCGTTACCGTTCCCGGCCCGACGTTGGTCACTCCGGTCAACTCGCTAATCGCCCCACTGCCGCTGATTGTGTAAATGACGTTGGTATTGGCAAATGCCACGCTGCCGGGGCTGACCGCCACATTCAGGCCGATTGATTGCGCTCCGGAAGCCGAATCATCATTGAAAATCGCTGTATCGCCATTCAGATAAAAATTCCCGCTGCCGGTGCCGGCCCAATTTCCCTCAGTCAGGCTCAACGTCCAGTTGGCGTCGCTGGTCTGAATACCGTTCCATGTCACGACCGTGTTGTTGCGCGGAGGCGTGGCGTTGACCTGGCTTGAGTCACTGCTTTGCAGACTGCCATTCAACGACGTGATTACATAGTAATAGGTGGTGCCGTTGGCCGCAGTGGTGTCCGTGAACGGGCTGCCGCTTACGCCACTTCCCGCCGCGAGCAGGCTGTAACCGGAACCGGACGTTGTGGAACGATAAATGTCATAGCCAGTGACAATCCCGCCCGGCGCCGTCCAACTTAATGTCACTTGGTTATTCCCCGGAGTGGCCGTCACGCCAGTCGGCGGCCCGGGCGCGGCGATCGGCGACAGACCAAGATCAAATACTCCGTTAAAACCAGTTACTGCGGTAATTGCACCGGAAACTGCGTTGACCAGCACGGCATCACCCCCTGTCACGGCTGTCGTTGTATTTTCAAAACCCGTATAGGGGCCGCTGCCACTCGCTGAAGTGGAAACCGCAAACGCATAAGTTGTATTGGCCGCGAGGTTGACGGACAAACCACTGAAATCAATCCAACCGTTGGCCGTAAAAGAACTTCCCAGCAAGCCGGAGTATGATGCCAGCAATGTCCCGGTGCCGCCCGACACGGAAAAAATATAAAGTGTCCAGGGTGTCACGGCGCCTATTCCGTTGCCGCTGCCGTTTCCTGTTTGGACATAAATATTGGTTAACGTATAGCCTCCCGGATTGCTGCCTGATGTCGTGAATTCTTCTCCGGGCGGAACAGGGGCGCCGCTGCTGCTGCCATTGGAAAAGTAATTTTTCCCGCCGGGATTACTGGCATCGCCCGTCGTATTTAGTTGTGAAATATCATTTGCCCCGGGAGTCGGCGTACTGCTCTGTTCACTTACTGTGCCCGACGTTCCTAACGACAATCCAACATCAAAAACACCATTATATCCCGTGGCCGTCGTTACCGTGCCGCCACCAGTCGGAAGCAGCAGCGCATTGGCCCCGGAAACAGCGGCCGTGGAGTTTTCCAGGCCCGTGTACGCGGTGCTGCCCGAAGATATTGCGTAAGCATAGGTCGTATTTGCCGCCAGAGGAATCGAGAAGCCGCCAAAATGAAGCCAGTCGCCAGCGTTAAATAAGACGCCGGATGTGAGCCCGGAATAGGACGTGAGCAGCGTCGCCGTAGCGCCGGATACGGAATAAATATAGAGGGTCCACGATGTGGCTCCGCCGATCCCATTGCCACTGCCATTGCCCGTTTCGACATATATATCCGTCATCGTATAGCCACCGGCATTGGACCCTGTCGTGAATTTTTCTCCGGGAGGCGGATTATTATTACTGTAGTAATTCCTGCTGTTGGGACTGCCGGTATCGCCAGTAGTGCTCAATTGTGAAACATCGTTGGCGCCGGGCGTAGGCGCCGTTCCGCCGTTATCTGCCAAAGTGACTGCAGCGTGGCTGTAACTGCTTCCGATAAAAACCAATGCAGTGACAATGAGCGCCGCTATGAGACGGCTGAATCCAGCCGATGAACCAGTTGATAAATACGACATGAGGTTTTTTTTCATCGTGTATGCGGCAACAAGCCGGTTGTTTGTTTCTGTTTTTGGGGTCAATTCGGACTGATTTTCTCTCAGGCAACCTTTTTTGTCATGTCGTCCGAAGTATACACAATCGGCAGGTTTGACTTGATGCTCCAGAGCCGTTAAGGTTGCGCCTATACCCGACCATTCGCGACCGTAAACGCCTGGCAGGCGACCGCAGATGACATGTCAGCTATTCGCGCCACCATCGGACTCCTGGGCACATTGATTTCTTGCCTTCCAGCAATCGCGGCAGACGATTTGACCGCCACAAATCCCGTATCCCCATTGCGGATTGTTGCTGGCCAGCCAATAACTCTAAACCAGCAAAATAATCCCGCGGACGCCGAAGGAACGGTAACCTTTGTGGGCAGGTATGGACCGTCCGCCTATTTGGAACTCGGCTCGCCAAATGGACCAGTACCGGTCACCGTCAGCGCAATAGACACACCTGTCACCGATCTATTATTGCAAAGCCGCATCCGGGTATCCGGCGCCTGCGTTGCCGTTCGGAATAGCGCGGACGGCGAAATTGTGGGCAGCCTTCGGGTGACGAACACCGATGATATTGCCATTTTGCAACTCCCCGAACGGACATGGCAACGATACCCACTGGGTTCCATCGCCAATGTGATGACCAATTCACCAGGACGCATCGTTCATCTGGAGGGCGTGGTCAAAGCCGTACAGGATGGCCGCAGTTTTTTACTCGCTGACGACAACGAACAAGTGACAGTCGAATCCGCCGCCAGCGACGCCAAATTGGCAGGAGCCACTCTGGAACTCCTGGGCCGATGGACACCTGGACGCGTAAAGAATGTTTTTCAAAGTATCTTTTTTAGGCCGGCTATTGGATCTGGCGGTCAGGCGCCGTTGCCAACACTAACGACGACTGAGCAGGTTCGTTGGCTTAATCCCCGTGAAGCTGCCAGAAAATATCCTGTTAAGGTCCGCGCCGTTGTTACTTTTGTATTTGGCACGAAACAGGACGCCGCCGGAAATCTCCAGGACGGTACCGGCGGCATCTACGCGTGGCACCTCGTCCCTTCATCGTCTAAAGCAACTGTCAAAGCCGGTGACTTTTGTGAAATTGACGGAACCACGTCCGCGGGCGAATTCTCGCCGGGAATCGAATGTCACAGGCTCAGAATTTTGGGCCGCGGCCAATTTCCGGAACCAGACCGCCCCACGTGGAACGAATTAACCAGCGGCAGCCTCGACGCCCAGTGGGTCGAACTTCAAGGCATCGTTTTGAGCACGACTGATCAACACATGGATATCCGTCTCCAGGGCGGCGATATCTCCTGCTACGTCCCCGATAAAGCGGACCTCCAACTCCTCTCAAACGCCGTTGTCCGCGTGCGCGGCGTAGTCGTTGCTGACTGGGACCTGTCCAGGCACGTCACCGGGCTGCACCTGAATCTTCCCTCGGAGGAATTTATCTCGCTCGAAGTGCCGGCGTCTGACAATCCATATTCACTGCAGGCAAAGCAAATTAAAGATCTTCTCTTTTATGACCCGGGAGAGTCGCAGTTCCGTCGTGAGAAAGTTGCCGGCCAAATCATCGGCAATCGCGCGGGTGTTTATTACCTGACCGACGGCACAAATGGGTTGCGATTGGTCCCCAAAGACGATCTTAAGCTGGCAGCGGGTGACACGGTCGAAGCCGTGGGCTTTCCTGAAATAGACAGTTCAACGGCTCCGCCCCTGCTCACTTTGCGCGAAGCCGCGGTCACGATCACCGGAAGAAAACCGATGCCCGCGCCACTGAACGTGACTCCGGGCGACTTGCTCAATAGCGAATATGATTCAACGCTGGTGCGATTGGATGCCTTGATCGTTCACTCCGAGGTTTACGGCGCCAATCAGGTGGTGGAGATGCAGGCGGGCGCGCGAACGGTTTTCGCCCGGTTAAATCTCTCGGCCGGACGTATCCCTCAGTTACCGGCCGGAAGCCTCGTGGAAGTGACCGGTGTATACGCGTTGAACGAAAACTACGCCCAGACCGGGCCTTTTGAATTGCTCCTCAATTCACCGGCGGATCTGAAGGTGCTCGAACTGCCGTCATGGTGGACCCGCCAGCACACCATCATGGTAGTCTGCGCAATGGCTGTGGTGATTATGTTCGGCTTGATTTGGATTGCGTTGTTGCGGCAGCAGGTGGAACGGCGCACGGCCCAATTGTCCGCCGTAAATCGATCCCTGGAAGGCGAAATTGCCGAACGCAAGCGGACCGAAAATGAATTGGTCCAGGCCCGCCTGCAACATTTGGTGGAACAGGAACGGACTCGCATCGCCCGGGACATTCACGACGAACTCGGCAGCAATCTTTCCCAGATCCGTCTGTTGAGCGAAATGGCATTTTCACAAAAAGATTCACCGCCGGAAACATCCATCGGCGCCGGAAAAATTTCCGCCAAAGCCCTCGAAGCCACAAATGTCCTCGACGAAATTGTTTGGGCAGTGGATCCCCAAAACGACACGCTCGAAAGCCTCTTAAATTATCTTTTCAACTTTGCTTCGGATTTTCTCTCCCTGGCGAATATTCGCTTTCGCATCGACGCGCCGACAAAAATCCCTCCTCACGCTTTGACCGCCCAAACGCGCCATCAACTGTATATGGCGTTCAAGGAAGCTTTGACAAATATCGTCAATCACGCGAAAGCAACCGAAGTTTGGATTCGCCTGTCTCTGGGAAATGACTCTGCCAGCTTCATCGTCGAAGACAACGGCCGCGGATTTGATTTATCTTCGGGTGTGGCCGAATCTCCCGGCGCAAATGGATTGAATAACATGCGAAAGCGGTTCGATGAAATCGGAGGAACCTGGACATTCGAAAGCGTCCCCGGAAAAGGCACGCGTTTGAAATTCGTTTTGCCATTGAACCATCGGGCAACCGTATGAGCGTTAGCCTTTCAATCGTTGAAGATAAGGCCGATTTTCGAGACAGCCTTTTGCATATGTTGGCCAAAGCGCCCGGCTACCGATGTCTGCACACCTATAGTACCGCCGAAGACGCGTTGCGCGGTCTCGCCAGCGCCCCGCCTGACGTGGTCCTCATGGATATCAATTTGCCGGGCATGAATGGAGTTGAGTGCGTCCGCCGCCTGCGTGAACTTGTCCCGCAAGTCCGCGTCATCATGCTCACTGTGTATGACAATACGGAAAATATTTACGCCGCCCTCAAGGCCGGCGCCAGTGGTTACCTCTTGAAACGAACGTCCCCGGCCAAACTACTCGAAGCGATTCAGGATGTCGTCGAAGGCGGCGCGCCAATGAGCAGCGCCATCGCCCGCAAAGTCGTGCAATCGTTCCAGGAATCCGCGCCAGCCGACGTAAAGTGGGAAAACTTATCGGCTCGCGAACAGGAGGTCCTGAACATGCTGGCCAAAGGATACCTTTATAAAGAAATTTCAGACCACCTTCATCTCGGCCTCGGCACCATAAAGACCTATATCCGGCGGATATATGAAAAACTTCACGTTCAGTCGCGTACGGAAGCCGTCCTTAAATACCTGGGCCAGGAAAACTCAAAAACGCGCTAACTGAAGCTTCACCGGGCAATGGCCGCCCCAATAGTAAAGGCCATCAATTTCCGGATTGATTTCGGCGGTTTTGCGCGCAGACTTTAGCCCATGGGCATCCGCGACAGAGATTACATGAAACGCCGCTCCGACGATGACAGTGACGGATCGTCGCAGGAATCGAAGGCTGAAGAACTCGCCCAGAGGTTTTTAAACAATCTTCCGCGACTCCTTCTTTATTGCGGCATCGGTTTTGCCATCTTAATTTTGATCGCCTTAGTCGTTCTCAAAATCGCCCGGACAAGGCTTTGATTGGCCTGTTACGACTTAAGTCACTGATGTTCAATGGTTTGACTTATCCCGTTACCGGTTCGTTACTGTTTTGTTACCACTTAAGCCATTGAACTTCAACGATGTTACGCATGTTACGGACTTTCAGACGTTATCCCGTTCAATCATCCTTGCTTGAACATGTTTGGTGTCCAGCCTTCAGGCTGTTCCCCTTCATTACTACATGCTACTGTCATTACTTTCTCCGTCACGTTGTTTCTTCATCCTTCATTTTCTCCGGGCCATTCATTAGAATCCCGGCGTCAAAATGAAAACATTCAGGCTAGGCGGGTTGGACCAGGACGGCACACAAACCGCTAACCAGCCAGGCGTGTAACGCATGGACAGAAATCTCGCCATCATCTGCCTGCTGACGTTCATCATTCATTTGATCGGGACGTTGGCCTATTCTGTTCGTATTGCCGGGGTCAGAACGCGTCGTATCGCTGTATCTTTCGCGCTCTTCAATATTTTGGTCCTGGTGTCCCGCACATCGAATGCATTCCAGAGCCCGTTCCTTGCGAAGCGGGTTGAAGAAAATCTGCTGCACCCCACTGCTCATGACTTGCTGGCGGACTTCCGCTGGCTCATTTTTTCAGCGACATTTGCCACCCTCGTCGGCGCTTTCCTGGTTCCTACATTCCAGCGTTTTTTCAGTCGAGCGGTGCAGGATTTTCAGGCGCATCGATCAATGCCGCGCCTGCTGCTTCACATTTGTTTTAAAGGCGGTTTGGCCCAAATAAAGGATTCAGTCTCTGTTCCGGCCGCCGGCAACGTGACCGCCTTGCGCGCTGAACGCAGCATTTCGACCGGGACAATCGCGCTGAACGTAATTGCCGTGGCGCTCTGGACCGTTGGCGTGTTCGCGGCGCTCTACGCCGGTTATCTCAATCCGCAGCTTCGGGTGACTTCCAGCACTCTTTCCTCAATCGTGAACGGTGTGGCGACCATTTTGATGTTCGTCGTCATCGATCCACAATTGTCGGTCATGACGGATGACGTAGTTGAAGGCAAGTTGAGCGAATCGGGTTTTCGCCGGGCGATCGTGTGGCTCGTCGGGAGTCGATTTGCCGGCACTATCCTCGCACAGGTTTTGTTGATCCCGGCAGCCGGCCTGATTGTGTTCGTTGCCGGAAGGATCTGACGTCATTTGGCATCCGCCGGCTCTTATTCGTCCTTCAATTTCCCCCGGCGATTCGTTAGGATCACTATTTCAAAATGAAAACATTCAAAGTAGCGGCACTCGCCGGAGACGGCATCGGCCCGGAAGTCATGCGCGAGGCAATCAAAGTCCTGCGCGCGGCGGAAAAGAAATTTAATTTCACCTGCAATATTACCGAAGCCCCGGTCGGTTGGGCTGGCATTGATGCCGCCGGCAAAGCCTTGCCCGATGCGACCCTGGCGCTTTGCAAGAATTCGGATGCCATCCTCTTTGGCTCGGTGGGTTTGCCGGACCGGGACCCAACGATTCCCAAGGAAGAGCGTCCCGAACGCGCCGCGCTGCTGCGTATCCGCAAAGAATTCGGTTTGTTCGCCAATTTACGGCCGGTGAAACTGCCCAAAGCGTTGGCACATGCCTGTCCGCTGGCAAAAGAACGCCAGGGCGATGGCATCGACATCCTCGTCGTGCGGGAATTGACCGGAGGCATGTATTTCGGCCAGCCCAAAAAGACCGAGGACATCGGTGGCGGTCATTTTCGTGCGATCGATACCATGGTTTACACAACCCCGGAGATCGAGCGTATCGCCCACGTCGCTTTCCGGGCAGCCCAACTCCGCCGCAAGAAAGTGACGAGCATCGACAAAGCGAACGTGCTGGAAAACGGCGTTCTGTGGCGGGACGTCGTCACGCGCGCGGGCAAACAATATCCGGACGTCCAATTGGAACACCAATTCGTGGACAACGGCGCGATGCAACTGGTCCTGCGACCGACGCAGTTTGACGTGATGCTGTGCGAAAACATGTTTGGGGACATTTTGAGCGACGAAGCGGCGGCCCTCGGCGGGTCGTTGGGGATGTTGCCCAGCGCCAGCCTCGGCGCTGCGAGTGGCGATAAAGTATTCGGATTCTATGAACCGGCGGGCGGCACCGCCCCCGACATCGCCGGCAAAAACCTCGCGAATCCAATCGCGCAAATCCTGTCAACGGCCCTGATGCTCCGGCACAGTTTTGGATTAAATGACGCGGCGGCGGCCATCGAAAATGCGATGGCCAAAGCCATTGAAGCCGGTAACCGCACCGGAGACATATTCAATCCGAATGAAACCGGCGCACGGAAAATCGGCACTCGCGAAATGGGCGATGCGATTGCTGCTGCGGTTTAAGTGTAACCGGCCATACAAAATATGCCGAAAAAGAGAGATTTATGCGATTTAGGTTCTTCATGGTCTATTCTTACCGTAAAGGATCAATCGCAACGCGTTCCGGATTGGCTGGAAGAGCGTATTCTGAAGTCTTTGGAGGAACCCGCCAGACGAACAACATTGGCGCGATTCAGAAGGCAAATGAAAGCAATCGCTCAGAGCGATTAAATCGATCTCGCCAACCTGTCCGTGCATGTCGCGTAAATCGAAAATCGTCAATCGTAAATTACCAGAAGGCGTTTCCATTTGCCTTTGATTCGCTCAATCGGCATCCTGCAAAACAAATCAAAATGAAAAAGATTATCGTGATTTTTGCCGCGGCCCTGACAGCGCAATTGGCCCTCGCCGGCCCCAAATCAGGGTCGGGTGACCAGGACACCAACGCAGCCGCTCCCCTGGATATTTCCATCGCGATTCCGGACGCGACCAACGCCCCCGTCCTCACGACCAATACCGTGACCATCGCGGGAGAACAAGTTACATACGTGGCAGAGACCGGGATGCTGCCAGTGCTCAAACAGGACGGCAGCACCATCGCGTCTGTTTTTTATGTGGCCTATACGCGCGTAAGCAAGGAGGACAAGTCGGCGCGGCCGGTCACGTTTTGCTTCAACGGCGGCCCTGGCTCATCTTCCGTCTGGCTGCATATGGGCGCACTCGGGCCGCGCCGGGTGAAAATGAATGAAAATGGCACGCTGCCTCCGCCGCCATTTCAACTGGAAAACAATAAATATTCCATCCTGAACGCGAGCGATTTGGTTTTTGTCGATCCGGTTGCGACTGGCTTCAGCCGCGCGGCCAAAGACCAAAAAAAGGAAGATTTCTTTGGCGATTCCGCGGATTTGGATTCCGTGGGTGAATTTATCCGGTTATGGACAACACGGCATGATCGCTGGCTTTCACCGAAGTTCCTGTGCGGCGAAAGCTACGGAGTTTTCCGCGCGGCGGGCCTGGCGGACCATTTGCGTGATCGCTACGGCATGTACCTGAACGGTCTTATCCTGGTCTCGGGCGTTTTGAATTTTGAGACCATCGCCGATGATCCCGGCAATGATGTGCCCTATCCCCTTTATTTGCCCGCTTATACGGCAGCGGCGCATTTTCATAAGAAATTGCCCACCGACTTGCAAAATGACCTGGACGCGGCGCTCGCCGAAGCCCGCCAGTTTGCCCGGGGCGAATATGCCGCCGCATTACAGCAAGGCGACTCGATCTCCGGCGCCGAACGGGCACGAATCGTGGATGAACTCTCGCGGCTCACCGGCCTGACAACCAACGTGATCGTTGATAATGACCTGCGCATCGATCCCGGCATATTTCGCAAGCAGTTGCTGCATGATCAGGGACTGATTTTAGGCGCTTACGACTCACGCATTACCGGACGTGACGATGACCCGGCTTCAGAGTATCCGGACTTTGATCCGTCGGATGCGGCAGTCTATGGCCCTTTTGCCGCGGCCCTGAACTCATACGTGCGGAATGAATTAAAATTCAGGGATGATTTGCCTTACGAACTGCTCGCAGGCGTCCAACCCTGGAATTACGGTTCCCCCAACAATTATCCGAGCGCCTCTCAAAGACTGGCAGCCACAATAAATCAAAACCCCTACATGCGCGTGTTGGTGTTGGGCGGACGGTGCGACCTGGTCTGCCCGATTGACACCATGCACTACGCCCTGGACCATATGTCTCTCGACGGCAACTACCGCACGAACATCACTTATGCCCAATTTGACGCCGGGCACATGATGTACATCAACCTGCCGGATCTAAAAAAGCTGCAAAACGTCGTGGAGACATTCATCCGCCATTAGCTCCCGCCGCAGCCCGGTTGAAAGATTGAAAGCCGTCCCGTGACGCCGGTCAGTGCCGTACGCGGACCAGCGTTTTTATCGCGCGGTTTCCCGCTGCCATTTGTTGGAACAATTCGGGTAATTTTGTGAGCGGCCATTCCCCGTCCACAAAATCCCGCGCTCGAACCACTCCTGCTTCAATAAATTCCAGCGCCCGTCGAAACGTTCTGGGCGTGTGATGAAAACTGGCCACCAATTTCAGGCTGGAATAGTGAACGGTGTGCGTGTCCAAAGAAACCGTCGTACCACCCGGGCATCCGCCAAAAAAATTCACCGCACCACCCTTGCGAACCAGTTGGACCGCTGCTTCCCACGTCTCCGGCTTGCCAATCGCCTCAATCACTACGTCGAAATGAGGCGCCGCCCCGGAGGTTTCCGCGTGACCCGTAACGGCCTGGACAATATTTCCGCCCGTGCCGGCGTCGAATACCCGCTCAGCCCCCAGCCGTAGCGCCGCACGCAGGCGATTTGACCCTCGACCGGCGACACTTACGTTGCAACCCAAATGTTTGGCCAGCGCAACAAACATCAGTCCGATCGGTCCGGCGCCCACGACCAGGACATTTTGTCCCTTTTTCAAATTTAGATCTTCAACGCCCTGGACCACACAAGCCAGCGGCTCGGCCAGCGCTGCGTCCTCAAAGGCGGTATCGTGCTTGAGCCGAACCATATTCTTTTTCACAAACCGCGCCGGCACAGCGATAGTTTCGGCATATGCGCCGTTCAAGAAAATAAGGTCCTCGCAGAGATTTTCCTGGGCGTTCCGGCAGAAGAAACAGGTACCGCACGGGGCGGAATTAGCCACCACCACACGATCACCCATCTTCCAGGACGTTCCGCCGGCGGATTCCGCAATTTCGCAAATGGTTCCCGCCAGCTCATGGCCAAAAGGCGAGGGCGGCGTGAGCATTTTGGCGTGGTAACCGCGTTTGAGGATTTTGAGGTCCGTGCCGCAGGTCAACGCGACGGCGATTTGGACCCGGACTTCGCCCGGCTTTAGAATTAAAGGCGTAACGTCCTCGATTCGAATGTTGCCCTTCCCGTGGAAAATGGCCGCTTTCACCTCACCAGTATAATTAAAAGCCTCTAGCGGCCAACAGAAAATTAAGAACGATTATAGCAACCGGATTTGTGCCCGGTCCTGGGCGAGCGTTTCCGTAAGGCTGGCCCCTCGACCGTTGCGGCGTTCGATGATGTGCTTGTCCAAAGTCGGATCAAACGGCACGGGATAATTGCCGTCATAACAAGCCATGCAGAAGGAACTCTTCGGCAGGCCCGTCGCCGCCACAAGGCCTTCCTGGGACAGATAATTCAAGGAATCCGCATTCAAATATTTACGAATGTCCTCAACCGAATGGTTCGCAGCCATCAATTTGCTGCGATCGGGAAAATCGATTCCATACACGCACGGGTTCATATGCGGCGGGCAACTGACCAGGACGTGGACTTCCCGCGCACCTGCTTCCTTGAGATTGTTTACCCGGGCTTTGCATGTGGTGCCGCGCACAATCGAATCATCCACCACGACCACGCGTTTATCTTTCACCAGTTCCGTAATAAGGTTCAATTTCACCCGCACGTTAAAATCGCGGATGAGCTGTGACGGCTGCAAAAAGCTGCGCCCCACGTAGTGATTACGGACGAACGCCATTTCATAGGGGATGTCCGCTTCGAGTGAATATCCGAGCGCGGCGCAATTGCCGCTGTCAGGCACCGGCACGACAACGTCGGCCTGGATCGGAAATTCGCGCGCCAATTGCCGTCCCATTTCCACGCGGACTTTATAAACGTTCCGGTTCGAAATGGTGCTGTCCGGGCGGGCGAAATACACGTACTCAAAAATACAAAAGGCGTGGCGATGCTGTTCAGGAAAGGCCTGGATACTTTGGATCCCGTGCTCATTAATGATGACCAGTTCACCGGGTTCGACGTCGCGAACGAATTTGGCGTGAATCAGGTCCAATGCGCAGGTTTCGCTTGAAAGCACGTAGGAATCGCCGAGTTTGCCGATACACAGAGGCCGGAAGCCAAAGGGGTCGCGCGCGCCGATCAATTCCTTTTCCGTCATCATGACCAGCGAGTATGCCCCCTCAAGCTTGCGAAGGGCATGCACGAAAGGGTTTTTACTGCCGTTGGCGTCCGGTTGCGCGAGCAGATGCAGAATGATTTCACTGTCGACGGTGGTTTGAAAAATCGAGCCGCGGCTTTCGAGTTCGTCCCGCAGCCGCGCCGCGTTGGTTAAATTCCCGTTATGCGCGATTGCAATCTGGCCGCGGGCGCAATCCACGGTAAGCGGTTGGGCATTCTTCAATTGCGAGGCGCCCGTGGTCGAATACCGCGTATGGCCAACGGCAATGTTGCCGACCAGATGATGCAGGATTTCCCCGTTAAATACCTGCGGGACCAGTCCCATGCCGCGATGGGCTCGGAAATTCCGCCCATCGCTGGTGACTATACCTGCGCTCTCCTGACCACGATGTTGGAGAGCATAAAGACCGTAATAAGCCAGTTCGGCGGCGTTAGGATGGCCAAAAATGCCAAAAACGCCGCAATAATGTTTGGGATAGATTTGCATCGCGCCTACCGCTGGATTTTCGCAGAAAAAACAGCGCGATGCAACTGATAGTGACTAAAATTAGAACGGAATTCGCCCGGACAGGATCACATTACGGTGAATCAAGGCCTGATCCGTTACGGGAAATTGGCAGCCCAGGCCGATAGTCAGCCCAACCCGGCCCGAGATGGGAATCCGCCCGATCACCATTCCCGGCGTAATCATTAACTGGTTGAGCCCCTCATGCTCGCCGGTGGGCCACCAGGTGTAGTTGGCTTCAACTTCAGGCCAAAAGAATTTATCAACGCGATATTGGAACGCGGTATTCCAAACCAGAGTGTTTCCGGCGCCGGTATGAACAAAACCGTTATCCGGAATAGAGAAACCCAGCGTCGTTTGAACGTCAAAATTACCCCATCCTTTGCCGCCGGCAATAGTCGGCGTAAAGCCATAGTGATGAGACGAAAAGTCATCGCTGCCGCTGGGGACAGACAAACCCATGAACGCCGTGAGGATGTAATCTCCGTTTTCTTCGTTCCCGGAAAGGATCCGATACTTAACCAGAAACGTCTCATCCGCCCAACCCCATCTGTGAGGATGGTTTTCCGTCTCGTAACCCGGTATGCCGATAATGACTTCCACGGGATCAAACGGAATCAGTTCAACTCCCTTCGTTGTGCCGTAGTTGTCCACCTGGGGATAGTGGGCCGAATTCATCGTCGTCCAGGACTGGTCATAACGATACTCTTCTTCGAGCCGGGGCGTCACTGTAACCAGGGGCGTGATCCAGTGCGGCTGTTCGGCCTGGATTTGTGTGACGCGCGGAAACCAGTTTGCAAAATAATCAGCGATCGGATTGCCGGAGGAGGTCATCTCAGAATAACCGGCCCGGCAAGGCACCACCGCGAACGCTACGAGCAACACCGCAGAGAACACGACCATCCGCCAAACCGAGCCGATGGCTGAATGAACGCCAAAATAGACGCGCAAAGATGGACGGGGAAAAACCTCTCTTTTCATAATTCGTTTTGATCTTTTGATTGCGCCGCGCGTCTTGCGCGGGAGTCCATGGAGTTGACCGCCTTCGATATATTTTGTCAAATATAAATGACAAGAAAATCGCTGGACGCCGTGCAAATCTGCTTTTACATTCAGCCGCCTGGATGTCCGTAAACCGCGGCGCAAACGATCTTCATACTTATGAAACAATTCCTTCAAATCATCGCAACAGTTTGCATTCTGGCAGCCGCCGCGCCGGCCTGGTCCGCGGATGTTACGGTCTTCGCGGCGGCAAGCCTGACCGACAGCCTCAAGCAAATCGCCGCGGATTATCAAAAACAAACCGGCCGCGCCGTCACTTTCAATTTCGAAGCGTCCAGCATCCTGGCCCGGCAGATCGAAGCGGGCGCGCCCGCGGACATTTTCTTTTCCGCCGATGAGACGCAAATGGACCGCCTGGCTGAACGGGGATTGATCGACCCGGCCACGCGCATGGATCGTCTCGGCAATACATTGGTCGTTGTCGCGCCTGAAGGCAGCGCCTTGCAAATTCATTCAGCGGCCGATCTGGCTGCCGACGGCGTAAAGCAAATTGCCCTGGCCGATCCCAAAGCTGTTCCGGCGGGGGTCTATGCGAAAGAATGGCTTAAGAAATTCCGGGTTTGGGACGCCGTCGAGCCGAAGGTCGTGCCCGCGGAAAACGTCCGGGCTGCCCTGGCAGCCGTGGCGTCCGGTAACGTGGACGCCGGGGTCGTTTATAAAACTGACGCCGCCATTTCCAAAAGTGTCAGGATAGTGTATGAAGTTCCGCGTGCTGACGGTCCGGAAATCCGTTACCCCATAGCCCTGGTGAAGGCTTCGGAACATCCGGACGAAGCAAAACGATTTCTTGAATATCTTGATTCACACGACGCGGGACAGGTTTTTAAGCGGTTCGGATTCGCCGTTCGCGACTAAAAGATTTGGCACGCCGTTACGGCCCGGACCACAAACCCCGGCGTGTTGAATGAGCGCTGAAGAATGGCAGATTATTTGGTTTACGGCGTGGATCGCAGCGTTAAGCACAATCATCATCCTGCCTTTTGGATTGGCGGTGGCCTGGCTGCTGGCACGGCACGATTGGCCCGGCAAGACGCTTCTCGAAACAATCATTACGCTGCCCCTGGTGATGCCGCCGGTTGCGACCGGCCTCCTGCTGTTGACCTTCTTCGGCAACAGCGGCATCGGCGGGTTCATTCACCGGCATCTGGGTTTTAGAATTATTTTTACCTGGCGCGCGGTCTTGCTGGCGCTGGCCGTGATGTCATTTCCGCTGCTGGTGCGTTCGGTGCGCGTCGCTTTCGAAGGCGTCAATCCCCGGCTGGAACAAATCGCGCGCACGCTTGGAGCCGGGAATCTCCGTGTGTTCTTCACTATTTCCGTGCCGCTGGCATTGCCGGGCATCGTGAGCGGAATGCTGCTGGCTTTTGCGCGCGCATTGGGCGAATTCGGCGCTACGGTCATGGTGGCCGGCAACATTGCGGGCAAGACCACCACCATATCCCTGGCTATCTTCGAATCGGTCCAGGATTTTCAGGACACTGAAGCGTATCGGTTGCTGGGCGTCTCCGTGGCGCTTGCGTTTATCGCAGTCTGGGCCGGAGAATGGGTCATTCGGCGGAAAAAATCCTGAAATGCCACTCCTGCTGAAAAACATTTCCGTGCGGCTGGCCTCTTTCACGCTGGAAGTGGACGTGGAAATTCACGGGCGCGTCACGGCCATTTTTGGGCCGTCGGGAGCTGGTAAGACAACGCTGCTGGACCTCGTGGCCGGTTTGCGCCCGGCTCAGTCGGCATTCATCCAAATGGACGACCAGACCCTGGCCGACACGTCGCGCGGTGTATTTGTTCCAAGCCGGCTTCGAGGGATTGGCTATGTGCCACAGGATTTGGCGTTGTTCCCGCACCTGTCCGTCAGACAGAATCTTCTCTACGGCCAAAAATCAGGCAATGGAGCCAACCCGTCATTCACGCTGGACCGCATCGCAGATGTCCTCGAGATCCAGCCGCTCGTTCAACGCCGGATCACCGATCTTTCAGGAGGGGAAAAACAGCGCGTGGCCATAGCCCGGGCTCTGCTGTCATCGCCGCGGCTCCTGCTGTTGGATGAACCGTTGGCCAGCCTGGATGCGCCTCTGCGAGCGCGCATCATCCCGTATCTGGCGCGCGTCCGGGATGAATTCCGCGTACCGATGCTCTATGTCACACACGACCGTTTCGAGACGCTGGCGCTCGCGGATGAAATGCTTGTCCTGGTCTACGGGAAAGTGGCTCAAACAGGACCGGTCCAGGAATTATTCAACCGCCCGGCCAGCCCGGCTGTCGCTGGCGTCCTGGCGGTTGAAACCGTTTTGAAAGGAGACGTCGAGAGGATCGATCAAGGTCTGGCCACGGTCGCTGTGGGACCTATAAAACTGGTCGCGGTGGACCAAAATCTTCCTTCCGGCGTCCGCGACGTCTATGCCTGTATCCGCGCTGAAAACGTTGTGATCCTCAAGGGGACCGGCGTTTCAAATAGTGCGCGCAATCATTTGCCGGGCACCGTCCGCTCGCTGGCCGATGAGGGTCCATTGATGCGGGTGGAACTGGATTGCGGATTTCCTTTGACCGCCTTATTGACCCGGCAATCCTGCGAAGAAATGAAACTGGCCCCGAACGATTCTGTTACCGCGCAGGTGAAGGCTCAGCACGTGCATCTGATTGGGCGGTAGCCGCAAAACTTTTCCACATCCGCGTCGGCAACAATCCAATCGCAATAAATCCAATCTGGCTGGAAACAAAAAGCGTCAGCCGCAGGAATGCGCCCTCGGTGAAACCATAGCTATGCAGGCCAATACCCAGCATATTCACCCCAAACCAGGACCAGCTTGTGACGATGTTGCCGAAGACCGCGCAATTGGCCAGGCCGCGTTCGCGAATCATGCCACCCCAGCGCAGGTGCAATATCAACGCGTTCCACAGTACGATAATCAGCGCGCCGTTTTCCTTGGGGTCCCAGCCCCAAAACCGGCCCCACGATTGGTCGGCCCAAATCCCTCCGAGCACAGTGCCCACAAAACAAAACAGCGTCGCGAAACACACAATTCCATAAATCATTCGCGACAGCGATTTAGCCGTGGCTGCATCCAGTGTTTTTGTGAAAACGCCACGCAAGATGTAGATCAATCCAAGAAACCCGGCCACAAATGTGCTCAAATACCCGACCGCCTCAGCGACCACATGGGTGCCCAGCCAAAAATTGCTGTCCAACACCGCCCGCATCATTTCCATGGTATCGCCATCCAGGGCAAGATTGTGCGCGATAATAAGCGTGATGAAACCCATTCCAGCCGAAACCACGGCGCCAATCCCATTCTTGAAAAGCATTTCCAGGATCATCCCGAGCAAACACGCGCCCCATCCGACGAAAATGGCTGAGGAATATAAATTTGTGACCGGCGGCCGGCCCTGCAAAATAGTTCGATAGATCAGGCCGGTGGTGTGAATGAGAAACGCCAGGCCAACCAGCCAAACCCCGGACCGGCGCAACGCTTCCCCCAAATGAGACGACAGCAAAAACCATGAAGCGAAGGCCAGCAATCCCGCGAGCAAATAGATAACCATCGCATTTAAGAATGGCTGCATTTGGTTGAAGAATACTTCGGCCTGCGTCCTGGCCAACGCTCGCGAAAATGACGGCACCAGCGAAGAACGCAAGTCTGCGACGGAAGAATTGAATCCCGCAGTGTTCTGGTTTTGCAGCGCCGCCCCCATTTCCGCGTATTGGCCGACGGCGGGTGAAATCGGGCCTCCTTTGGCGGCTTCCAACATCACCGTGCCCACGTTTTTCCAATCACCCGGGTTCTGCTCCGGCGGCACAATCAATGGCGGCCCAAGCCGGGAGATGTAATCGAACCGCTGCAATTCCGCCAGGAACGCATTAAAGATGTCCTGGTCGTATTTTTTGCCGGTCTGCTGGGCGCGGACGGCCGCCACGCCCGGAGAAATCATCGCCTCATAATCGGCCATTTCCTGTTTCCAATTTGGCGAGTCGTGCGGTTGGACGGTGTTGCCGAGCTGCGCATACAGTTCCATCCGCTCGTGGACCTTCACCACGTCACGCTCATAGGCGTTGCGCGTTGCGGATTCGATTTGTTCTACCCGTTCATTTTCCTTATCGAATGCGTCCAGGGACGGCGCGATTTGGTTCCAGGAATAATACTCCCCATCCTCCTGGTGTGCCGTGTCCCGCCCGGGCAATTTCAGAAACGTAATCAAATCGGGATTATCCACTCGAAACACCGGCCAATGGTCAGCCACCTGCGGATTCATCATTACGTTCGCCAGCCATTGGACGGCATTCGTCGTCAGATGTTTTTCCATCGGCGATTTCCATGGCTCCAGGTCGAGCGTTTGCTTCTCATTGATTTGCAGCAGCGAGTTGCGCGCGAGCGAATCCATCGGTTTCAAACGGCCATTGAAAACAACCGGCAAATTCCCAAAAGCCGAATAGTTGAAGCCTTTGTCGTGCGGCGGCTGCATCTGACACAAAAACCAGACAGCCATCACCAGCGTTAGAACCAGCGGCAGCAATCGAACTAAAATGTTGGGCTTTTGTGTCATTTTCTTCGGGCGATGAAACCGACCAGGTGAATCATAAATTGAATCACGAGCCCGGAAGCGACCAATCCAAACGCGATGTACGGCGTCAACCAACTCGGATTATGCACCACTTCCAGCAGCGACCACGGCGCCAGCCCCGCTTGCTCTGTCAGATCGCCTGCCGTCATTTGTTGCTGATAAAACGTCAATCCCGCATACCGCAACGGATTGTTCATCGAGATTTCGACTTCCCGATTTTCTCCCGTTTGCGGGTTCTTCAGCAGCACCCGGCTGCGAAAATCTTTCGGTATGTCTGTGCCTTCATAAACCGTATGGGTCGCCTTCAGCAGGGTCAACGAAAATGGGAACCTGGACTGTTCCGGCCGGAGCGCGAAGATGAATTTCTTGCCATCGATAGTAACAGACTGGGGTTGCTTCAAGTCAGATACTATTTTTCCTGCCATATCCGGGCTTAGTGTCTGCGTGTACTCTTCCCGAATTTGCTCGATCTTCGCATCATCGTCGGCCCAATCGGAGACGATCCAATCGCCCGACGAACCATTCGGCCCAACCAGTTCGATTTCAGCCGTCGGCGCATTTTTGTCATCCGTTGTTTTAACTTCGTTCGCCTGCGAAAAGTCGAATTTGAGCGCAAGCCCGTTTGGCGCGAGCGGAGGGCCGTTTTGCATCATGGGCGCGCGGAATTGGGCGTCCGAATTTTCCCAAAATCGCTTCACGTGAATCGTAAACGGCAAGTTGGCGTTTTGGAGAACCCCGCCCGTGGCAAGCAAATCCGAAGGAAAAGCGACGACCTGCTCCCGATTCGGGCCGCTTGAGCTCATAAACGCCAGCTCGTAACGATTGGCACTTTCAGAGTAAGAACGGGCCTGCCCTTCAGAGAAACTGATTTGCGATTCTATTGCGAGTTTATCCGTAACGAGTTGGCCAACCAGGAACAAAATCACCCCCGCATGAACAAATTGAATGCCGATCTTTCTTGCCGAAAACTTAAAACGATAAATGTGCGCGGCCAGCAGATTGATGAGCAGCATGACTCCGATGAGAAATCCCCCGGGCAATATCATTGGAATCTTTTTGCCGAAAAGGTCCAGGCCCCAAATTATCGGCGCGTGGAAATAATGCGATTGCACATAATACAGCCCTTGATCCACCTGGGCCAGCGTACCAACAAAAACCAGTACGATGGCGAACGCGAGCAAAACGACCGTCAACTGCAGCGACGTGAAGAATTTAACCAGCCCGCCGGCGAGCATTGAAACGAAGGATCGATTCGATGGACGAGTGTCCGAAACGCCACGCGGCGCCGCGGACGCCGTGTCAGGGGGCGCAACCTCGCTCGAACGTCTATCCATACCAACGTATTGAGAACAAGCAAATCATCCTACCGCCATGTTGAGCAAAAACTCAATGTTACTTTTGTTCTTCTTCAACTTGTTCAACATGAGTTCCATGGCTTCGACTGGCGGAACGCCCGTAAGAGCGCGTCGCAAGATGACAACGCGATTGTACTCGTCCGGATGATACAATAATTCTTCCTTGCGGGTGCCCGACCGCTCGATGTTGACGGAGGGGAAAATGCGCCGGTCTACCAGGGCGCGGTCCAAATGAACCTCCATGTTTCCAGTGCCTTTGAACTCTTCAAAGATGACTTCATCCATTCGGGAGCCGGTATCCACAAGCGCCGTGGCCATGATGGTGAGCGATCCGCCCTCCTCGACGTTTCGCGCCGCGCCAAAGAATCGCTTCGGCTTGTGCAGCGCATTGGCGTCCACGCCGCCGGAAAGGATTTTTCCGGAATGCGGCTGGATGGTGTTATAAGCGCGCGCCAGACGGGTGATGGAGTCCAGCAAAATAACAACGTCCCGCTTGTGCTCGACCATGCGCCGGGCCTTTTCGATGACCATTTCGGCCACCTGCACATGCCGCTCGGGCGGCTCGTCAAACGTCGAGGAAATCACTTCCGCCCCCCGGCAGGTGCGTTCCATGTCGGTGACTTCTTCGGGCCGTTCGTCAATGAGCAGAATGAACAAATACGACTCCGGATTGTTTTTCAATATGGCGTTGGCAATTTTCTGCATCAAAACCGTTTTGCCGGTGCGCGGCGGAGCGACAATCAGTCCGCGCGTGCCTTTGCCAATGGGGCAGACCAGGTCCAAAACTCTCGTGTTAAGTTCATCTATAACGGTTTCCAGAATAAACCGCTTGTTTGGGAACAGCGGCGTCAGATTGTCGAAATGGGTCTTTTCTTTGGCCTTATCCGGGTCTTCACCGTCCACGGCTTCCACTTTGAGCAGTGCGAAAAATTTTTCTTTTTCCTTGGGCGGACGAATCTGGCCGGCGATGAGATTCCCCGTTTGCAGGTCAAAACGCCGGATTTGCGATGGAGAAATATAAATGTCCTCCGGGCAGGGCAAATAATTAAAGCTTTGCGAACGCAGAAACCCGAAGCCTTCCGGCAACACCTCAAGTACTCCCTCGGAGAACAGTACGCCCGCGCGCTCGGCATTTTTTTGCAAAATATGAAAAATGACCTCATGCTTGCGCATCGTACCGAAGTTTTCGACGGCCAATTCCCTGGCCATCGCGTTGAGCTCGGTCATGCTCATCGCCTGAAGCTTGGCGATATTGAGTGAGGAGGCGATTTTATCGCGATGAGGAACACGTTCCCCGTCCAACTTTGGTTCTTCCGATGGAGTGGGTTCGATGGGTTTAGAAGGGGGCTGCAGTGCGGCTTCCGGCGGAGCGGGCGGGGGCGGCGGCGGCGTTTCGACCGGAATTGCTTCCGCTGGTTTCGCTTTTGGTTTTTTGGCGACTCTTGGCATAAAAGTTATTGTTCAAACTGGTTGGAAATTGACTTCCTCGCATTTAAGGCCGCAACTTGTATTTGACGGCTTCGGACTGCAAAAGTTCAAAAATGGATTTGTCAACCGAGCGGCTGAGGAACCCTCCTCAACACGGCAGGGGAATTTTTCGCAGTCAGTTCGAGTTCCACCCTATCTATTTTGCCTGGCTTGTCAAATACCATTTGCGCCAAAGATTTTGAACGCGCCAGACAGTATCTGTCTCAAAATAATACACTGCTCTTGGAAAATGGACACGAAACCAGCCGATGAAACCAGCAGGATTGCAAAGTAAAGCACATTAACGGCTTACTTCACCACTGGCATAGCTACTGCTGTAGTGACTTACGCGGTTGCCGCGGGCAATTAAGAACGGAAACTGTAATCATTGTAACCCGCCCGTGGCAGCGTTCTACCGCAACTCAGAGCAAAAAAGGTAAAGAAAGTATGAAAAAAATGAAACAGTCCCGTAAAGCGGGCTTCACGCTGGTGGAAATTATGATCGTTGTGGCCATCATTGGTTTGCTGGCCGCTATCGCCATTCCCAACTTTGTGAAGGCCCGTGCCACCTCGCAGCAAAATGCCTGCGTTAACAATATGCGGCAGATCAGCGCTGCGGTGAATGAATGGGCCCTCGAAACCGGCCAGGTTTCCGGTTCCGCCAATTGCGCCAGCGCCATCAGCTCCGGAAGCGCTGCTGAGACCGACCTGTCGCCGTACATCCAACTCAACTCCAACAGCAGCATCCCGCCCTGCCCGGCGGGCGGTACCTACACCGTTGGGAATGTTGGCGCCCTGCCTCAAGTGACCTGCTCTTTGAGCTCGCTCACAGCTGAGCCCCACAAATCGCCCTAATTTTCGGCGCGTTTAACCAGGCTCGAAGCTTCGGCTTCGAGCCTTTTTTGCTTTTGAGAGGAGCCGGGATTGGTGTATGATGGCATTAGACATGCTAGAGTTATAATGAGACATGGGTTGTCGGCAACAATTCATGTTCTGGCGGTCGCAACAGGCAATCCAGTGAACGCAAACGTCATCATAATAATCCGCCTGTTGCAGTGTTCACTCCGCCATCGTTAGAAAGAGAAGTACTATGAAAAGAATGAAACAGTCCCGCAAGTCAGGTTTCACCCTGGTGGAAATTATGATCGTTGTGGCCATCATTGGTTTGCTGGCCGCCATCGCGATTCCCAACTTCGTGAAAGCCCGCGCCACCTCGCAACAAAACGCCTGTGTCAATAACATGCGTCAGATCAGCGCGGCAGTGAATGAATGGGCGTTGGAAACCGGCCAGGTTTCCGGTTCCCCCAATTGCGCCAGCGCCATCAGCTCCGGAAGCGCTGCTGAGACCGACCTGTCGCCGTACATCCAACTTAACTCCAACAGCAGCATCCCGCCCTGCCCGGCGGGCGGTACCTACACCGTTGGGAATGTTGGCGCCCTGCCTCAAGTGACCTGCTCTTTGAGCTCGCTCACGGCCCAACCGCACTTGTCGCCATAATGAGGCTGGTTTAATTGCCTCTTGGCCACAGGCCCGGAGTTGTTCCGGGCCTGTGCGCCTTCTCGCAATCAATTTGGTATCGGGAACATTTATGAAAACACCCGTCCAACGCAAATCAGGGTTTACTCTGATTGAAATCATGATTGTTGTCGGCATTATCGGCATGCTGGCCGCCATCGCGATCCCAAACTTCATCCGATCGCGATCCGCGTCACAGCAAAATGCTTGCATCAATAACCTGCGGCAATTGAGCTCCGCCGTGGATCAATGGGCCATGGAAACTGGCCAACCCGCCAACGCGCCGGCGCCATCGGACGTGGATTTAACGCCTTACATCGTGTTGAATGCCAACAGTTCCATGCCGACGTGTCCTTCCGGTGGCACCTACACCATCTTTAACGTCAGCAACGTGCCGCAAGTGAGCTGCTCACTCAGCACGCTCTCGAGTGCGCCGCACGTCTATATTTATCAATGATCGGCGCTCTTGAGCGCGCCAATCATCCCGTTCGTTTTAGTCACTTCGGCCTGTTTGTATCACGCAAACAGGCCGAACTTTTTTTCGAATTGGCATTAATTCTGCCCTTCCCGTTGACTTTGAACCATCATTTCATTAAAACGAAATAACAGGCATGAGTGTCATTTTGAAAACTGAAAAATTGCGCGTCGAATTTAAGAGCCGCGAAGTGGGCCAAAAGACTAAAGTGGCCCTCAATGGACTGGACCTGGAAGTGGTCTCGGGCGAAGTCTTTGGATTTTTGGGGCCCAATGGCGCGGGCAAGACGACGACCATGAACGTGCTTTTGGGCTTCGTGCAGCCCACCAGCGGCGCGGCGTCGCTCTTCGGCATCGACGTCCGCCAGCCGATCGCCCGCCGCCGCATCGGCTATCTGCCTGAATTGACTTATTATTACAAGTTCCTGACCGCCGAGGAACTGCTTCGCTTTTACGCGAAGATTTTCGGGCTCACCCGCGCGGAGACGGAACGCCGGGTTGACGAAACGTTGAAATTGGTCGAACTGGAATCCGCCCGCAAGCGGCAGATTAGAACCTATTCCAAAGGAATGCAGCAACGCGTTGGCCTGGCTCAGGCTCTCATCAACAACCCCGACCTCCTCATCCTCGACGAGCCCACCAGCGGATTGGACCCGCTGGGTCGAATGAAAGTCCGGGACATTATCCAACGCCTGAAAAACGAAGGCAAAACCGTTTTCTTTTCATCGCACGAAATGGGAGAAGTCGAAACGATTTGCGACCGCGTGGCCATCATTGCTTCGGGCGATTTGAAGGCCGCCGGGAGCGTCGAACAAGTCATGAAGGGCCATCCCAACCTCGAGAAAGCGTTTTTAAACGTGATCGGCTATCAAAATTGAAATGAGAAACGTCTTTGCCATCGCCGGAGTCGTCATCAAGGAATTGTACCGCCGAAAGGACTTTTACGTCCTGTTCATTCTGACGATCATCATTTGCCTCGTCATGGCCTCAATGAACGTCCTCAATGACAGAGACATCATCCGCTACGTCAAAGATCTCTGCCTGTTGCTGATCTGGGTTTCATCGTTGATTATCGCCATCACGACGACCGCCCGGCAGATTCCGGCCGAAAAAGAACAACGCACACTCCTGCCTTTATTGGCCAAGCCGCTGTCGCGGACACAATTGATTTTAGGCAAATTCCTGGGTTGCTGGATCGTTTGCGGCCTGGCGCTGCTTTGCTTTTACGTCTTTTTTGGCGCGCTCGCCGCCAGCCGGGAACATCAATGGCCTCTTTTAAATTATGCGCAGGCGGCTTTTCTGCATTGGATGGCCTTGGGCGTTGTCGTTGCGTTGTCTCTGCTGGGATCACTGGTCTTCGCAGCGCCTTCATCCAACTCAACGATTTGCTTTTCCATCGTCGCGGCCATCCTGTGCCTCGGCAGATATCTGGATAAGTTTGCCCTTTCCATGCAGGAGCCCGGGCGTTCCCTTACCTATGCCCTTTATTACGCAATTCCCCACCTCGAAATACCCTTCGGAATGCGCAATCTCCTCGTCCACAATTGGCCGCTCATCGATTGGAAATCCGTCGGCCTCCTGAGTTTTTATCTCCTGGTCTACATCGCATTTTTCCTCGCCGCCGCCTGTTTGATTTTCCGGCGCAAGGCCGTCAACTGAACCCGGCCGATGAATTCTTCAAGAACACTCTGGCTGCTGCTGATTGCGTTGTTCATTCTATGCTTTGGCATGGGGGCGAGTTTGCAGCCAAGGTTCCAGGCAATCGAAAATGCCAACGGCCAATCGGACAATTTTTTTATCCGTCTATTCGGGGACAGCAGCAGGATTTTTGCGAACGCCGCCTTTACCGAAGCCGATGCCTACTATCACAGCGGTTATTACCCAACGATTTTCGATAACAATGAGGCGTTCAAAACGCCGCACATGGCCGCGGATACCGGCGCCGTCGCCAGCCACAATCAGGGCGAGGAAACAGCGTTCATGGGTCCGCCGCGGGATTGGCTCGATGCCTTCGCCCGCCGTTTTATTCCAAACCGTCACACCCACTTGGACGAGGGGGGCCCTAAAGACGATCTGAGCGACAGTTCCGAGGTGCGGGAAATCTTACCCTGGCTCGACCTGGCTACTCAGTTGAATCCTCACGACATCAGGGCCTACCTCGTGATTTCCTTTTGGCTGCGGACCGACCTGCATCAGGTTTCAGAAGCCGAACATGTGCTGCGCGGCGGTCTGAGGAGCAATGCCTGGAATCCACAGCTGCTCTTCGAGCTGGGACGAATTTACTTTGATGACTACCACCAACCGGACCGGGCGCGGGCGATTTGGGAAGCCGGAATTCGGGCCTGGGATCTGGAAAAACCCGGTGTGCCCCAGTCGGAACGGCTTGCGTACAACAACGGCAACAGCGCGAATTTCGATGACCGCTTCGTCTTCGAACAACTTGAGGTGCACCTGGCTCAATTGGAAGGGAGTCTCGGCAATACAGCCGCCGCCATCACGCATTTGCAACAAGCCGAACAAGCAGCTCCTGACTCGGCCGGCCTGCAAAAAATGATCGACGAATTGAAAAACAAACGTCCGTGAATAAGTCTCATCAACTCAAAAACCGTCATCGCCCATCTCAATGAATACCCGCAGGGCCGCCATCTCCCGAAACACCGCTGAAACCCGTATTTCTCTCCGCCTTAACCTGGACGGCAAAGGAAAGTCACGGGTCAAAACCGGCATCCCGTTTTTCGACCACATGCTGACATTGTTCGCCAAACACGCTGTCGTCGACCTGCAACTTGAATGCAATGGCGACCTTGAAGTAGATGCGCACCATACTGTCGAGGACTGCGGCATCGCCCTCGGCCAGGCCTTTGCCACCGCGCTCGGGGACAAACGCGGGATTCGCCGTTATGGTTCCGGGTTTCATCCCAAAAACCCGTTTACCGGCGAGGCCTACGTGCCCATGGATGAATGCCTGGCCCGATGCGTGGTGGATTTCAGCGGGCGTTCGCACCTGGTATGGCGGGGGCTCGATCGATTTTCATACAAAGAGATTTCCGCGGCGGAAAAAAAACAGGACGCGTCGAGCGCCTTCCGGTTCGGCCTCGCCCGCGAGTTTTTTCAGGGTTTTGCGAATGAAGCCCGCTGCAACCTGCACCTGGAACTCCTCTATGGCGACGAACCGCACCATATCGTCGAGGCTCTGTTCAAGGCTTTTGCCCGCGCCGTGGACGCCGCCCGGCAATTCGACCCGCGCATTGCCGGCATCCTGCCCAGCACCAAGGGGAAATTATAATGTTACGCTATGGGTGCAGCGATGCGGCAAAACAGTAGATTTGCGCGGGTTGCGAGGGC
Organism: Verrucomicrobiia bacterium; assembly: GCA_036489615.1. Taxonomy (GTDB): domain Bacteria; phylum Verrucomicrobiota; class Verrucomicrobiia; order Limisphaerales; family UBA11358; genus UBA11358. Next base: position 32,877 of record DASXFM010000099.1, read on the forward strand.
GTTCATTGCAACTTTAGCAAATAAAATGTCTCCGGCATTCCCGGCCAGGCCGCGTTTGTAAAACTGAAATTGCCGGCGGCATCAAACGAGTTGGTCGAGACCCTGATCCACTCCGCCAGTGGCAACCCCGGATTCGTCGAGGCCAGAACATAATAGGTCCAGTACGGCACGCCCTTGCCACCACTAAATACGAAGGTGCTTTCCCTCGCACTGATGCCGCTGAACTGTGGGCGCGCCGTCGGCATGGAGACGACGCTTAAGACGCCGTTGCCAAGACCGTTGGTATTCCACGCCAGGTTCACCGCCGGAATGGCCGGCGCCACGCCTGTGAATGCGCCGAGATAATTAACCGCGCTGAACAATTTAAAACTATCACCCGCCGCGAAGGGAACTGCGCCAATGTTGGTCACCACAAGAGTCCCGCCGTAAGTCAAAGTTCCGGCAACTTGCGCAGAGTCGTTGGTCGGCGAAACGGACTTGTCGATTTCAATGAGGGTCGTGCTGCCGGCCTCCAGCGTGAGGTTGTTGCTAAATACCAGGGCCGTCAAACCACCGCCGGGCTCGATCGTCGCGCCGGTGGTGACAATAGCGCTTCCGTTGACTGCGCCCGCGCCTGTCAACGCCTGGCCACCGGCAAGGGTTAAAGTTGTGTCCGTGCGCCCGCTCGCATCAAGCGTCGCACCGGCATTCACGATGATGGACGAACAGCCGGCGATCGAACCATTTCCGCGCAGAATCGTTTTCCCGCTATCCAGCGTCGTCGTACCGGTATAGGTGTTCATGCCACCCAGCGTCAGGGGTTGGAGGCCGGTTTTTACGAGATTGCCGCCTCCGGCAATCACGCAGTCATTCGTGAACGACGTGCCGTTGACGCCAATGACACAGGTACCATTTAAAGTCATCTGCCCAAAGATGGTTGAATTGCCCCCACCGGGCCAATTGGTGATCGAAGGCGCCGCGCCGTTGCCGTAGAGCATGAACTGCTTGGTATAACTGTTTCTGGCAGCGCTCGACTGGTAAAACTCCAATGTTGCACCCGCTCGCACGACTAAATTGCTCGCCGGATTGCCCATCGAAGTCGAACCGGCTTCAAAGCCCAGCATGCCCTGCCGGATATCCACGTTGCCCAAATTGGTATCTATCGTCACACCGACAAAGGACACTTGATTGCTGCCGATTTTATAGAGGTTGAATGGTTTTCCGCCACTCATGGTCAGCGTCGTACCGGCATTGCGAATGTCCCAGCGTCCCGGATTACCGCTCGCCAGCCAGTTCCCGGGACCTCCAAAGGCAGTGTCGCCGGCCAGCGTAACACTTTGGATCCCATGAAGCTGGCTGGAAGAACCGCTACTGATAATGGCGCCGTTGCTATTCACGCCCCAGCCTGAAATCGTCACTGCCACATTGGTCACCGAAAAACCATTCACGTCAAGAGTGCCGTTGTTCGTGATGACCACTGTCCCCCCCAATGCTCCCAATGCTGACGGATTGCCCGCCTGCACTGTGCCATTTTGGATCGTCAGGCCGCCGATAAAGGTATTGGAGCCGCTTAACTCCAAAGTTCCTGTCCCGTTTTGTTCGACCGCGCCGGCGCCTGAAATGACGCCGGACATTGCGACGCTGTCGCTGCGATTGAAAATCAATGTGCCGCTGTCGGTGACGTTCACCGATCCCAGACTGCCGTTGGTCGTGCTGTCGCCAATCTGCAATACGCCGCTGCCCAGCGTCACCGCGCCGCCTGAACTGGCAAGCGGCCCAGCCAGCGTGAGCGGATTCTCCGAATCATTAATGATGACCAGATTCGTCGTAATGGAAATTGGTGTGGCGAGGACATCGCCTCGGGAAGAGGGAAGCTGCGTCAGAGTCATCGTGCCGGCTGCGCTCATTTGCAGAGACCCTCCGTTAGCGGCGAGCGTGTAGCCCGCCGCGCCATTGGCCGCGCCGATTTCCAGCGAGCCGATAGTGACGGTTTGATTGAGATGAATCGTTTGCGGTCCGGCGATATTTGCCGAAATGACGGCTAATTCGCCCGCGCTATTCGGAAAGACCGGCGTGTTCGTCCAATTCACATTGAGATTCCAATTTTGCGCCGTAACCGTTGCGGTATTCGTCCAATAAGCCGTCACCGGCGCCAGGGGCGTCACGCTCGCCTGGATTGAGTCCGGGCCTTCACCACCGGTATTAAGCGCGGAGACCACGTAATAATAAGTCACGCCGTTCGTCACCGCATAATCCAGGTAGCCAGTGCCGGTAACGTTGCTGGCAATGGTGGTATAGGGACCGCCGTTCGCATTTGAACGCTTCACGTTAAATGCCGCCCCGCCCGCCGGTCCGTTCCAATCAATCTCAACCTCACTATTTCCCGGCGTGGCGGTCAATCCTGTTGGCGCCGCCGGCGGTGTCACCGCACCGTCAAACGCCGACCAGCCACTTTGGTTGCATGCATTGGCTGCAGTAACGAGATAATAATTTGTCGCCGCCGCGCCCACCGGCGAGTCCGTGAAATGGGTTGCCACAAGGCCGGAGGCTATCGGGATCGGTGGAGTACTGCCGGTAAAGCGATAAACGTTGTAGCTCGTCGCGCCGGCAGAAGAGTTCCAGGTGATCGTCACCAGAGAATTGCTTCCCACCGTCAGGACGTTTGCCGGCGGCGAGGGCACGTTGCACGGCGCGGCGCTGACCTCACCTGAATTTGTGCTTTCACCAAACCCACTGACGGCCGATACCGCATAGTAATAAGCCGTGCCGCTAACGACGTTGCTGTCGGTGAATGTCGTGACGGGAACGTTGGCGATGGTGCTGTAGGGTCCGCCGCTTATAGTGGCACGTTTCACGTTATAGCTAATCGCGGCGAGAGAGGGGTTCCAATTCAACACTATGTCCTCGCCCGGACTCGCAGTCAGGCCAGTTGGGGTACCGGGCAATTGCGGTGTGTTAGTGGCAATGACGAGCGCATTGGCCCAGTCAGCATGGTCGTAGCTGTTGCCGTCATCGGCATCGTCCACACCCAGCGTCAGCCGCCGTACCCCGGTTACGTCCAGATCGATGTTTTGCGCCGGAGAACCGCCCGCGATCACACCGCTCTTAAATATCCGTTCGCCGTCGGCGAACACCTCAAAAATCACCGTGCCTTTGGTGCCCTCTTCATCGTCAATACCGATAGTCGCCTGGAACCGTGAACAAACGCCCCCGAGGTTGTATTCGATACCGGAGAACGAATTGACACCAATACCATGCGGATAACTGATGCCGCCGAGCGTAATATTCGTTCCGCCGATACTTTTGTCCGGCGCGATTGCACCCCAGCCTGTGTACGCGTAAATCGGCTCCTGGTCGCTCAGGTAATTTGTGCCTGGCGCCGGCGGTGAGATCGGCGTGCCAACAATCTTCAGCAGCATTGAACTGTAGGGAGGAACCGTGGCCGTAAAACTGTTTGTAAACATACCCAAATCCTGATGCGTCCACAAATCACGCACCGTCGCCGCCGTGCCTGCCAGGAACGCCAGATTCGTAAAATTACATGTAATCACGGCGGAATTACTCGTGCTCCGGTTGAGCAATGCCACGGCTCGCGTGGTGAAATCATAGCCCAGCGGCTTGCTCCAAACCTCCGCGCTGTCCTTCACGCCTTCAACCAAAACTCCTTGTTCGCCCGCCGGATCCTGGTCCACCGCTATGGCCTCGGCGTTAGTCAGAATCTGCAATGTTTGCGCCGATATCGTCGTCAGGTTATTACCCATAACCAGGGGCGCGGCCATCTCACACCACATTGTGAAATGCGTTTGGGCGCCCGCCAGATTTGTGGCGAACTCGCCATTGCCGATTTCCAGCATGTCCGGATCATTCCAGCGGCCCGGCCCGGCGACAAATGCCGTCATGCTATTTGGATCAATATGCGAAATCATGCTGGCGAAAGTGCTGCCGATATCGCCGGTCGTCCGCCAATAATTTCCCACGTCCGGCGACCACGATTGATACATCTTCGTATTGCCGTTCTCGCTGCCGCAAAGGCAGAGCAGAATCGGCCGGCCGCTTTTCATCAGGCCGTCGCTCATGCGGCCATAAACCACCTGGCCGCTCTCGCCGAAGGCGTTGCAATTGTCGTCCTTGAGATAATCCGCGCCGAACTCCGCATAGGCAAAGGCGTCCACGTATTCATAATTGAAACTGCCCGGATCTTTTCCCACGGGATTGTAGCTCTCGGATATGCACGTGGAACAAGTGTTTGTTCCGTTGTCCGTATAAACGCCGAGCTTGAGCCCGAGCGAGTGAACGTAATTGGCCACCACGGGAATGCCGTCGGGAAAATTTGTATAGGCCTCGATGACCCCGTTGGAATCTCGCGAGGCCGCCCACCCGTCGTCAATGTCCACGTATTGGTAGCCGGCGGCCTTCAATCCTTTGGCAACCATGATGGCCGCGTTATTCGTTACGACGTTTTCACTGATGCCGCAATGGTAGGCGTTCCAGTCGTTCCAACCCATTGGCGGCGTCAAGGCCAGGTTGTTCGTCAACGCCCGGGCCGTGACGGGCAGCAACACCGCCGCGAGCAGGAATGGAATGCAGCCTTTGCGCATAAAACAATGGCGTTACTTTGGCCCTTATGTGGAAATTCT
>DASXFM010000130.1:0-7411 GCA_036489615.1 Verrucomicrobiia bacterium
CCCGCTCTATGAAACAGTCGACTTCACGCTTACATTTTGGGCAGTTGGCCGTCGGTTTGCTCATGACTTGCCGGATTTTTTATTTTGTCATCAATAAAGACAAGATAATGTTTTCTGGCTGTGAACGGCCCATTGATAAAATTCATCGAATATCGATTGGATCAATGAATACACGATCGCCCGGTGATAGCATGAACTTTCCCCTGTCGCGCTTGCGTCCTGGAGTGCGGTGGCAAGTCTGCGCGACACCGCTTTCGCACGCTGTTGCAGGTTCGTAATCGCAATTCAACCGTTGTTCGAAAGCCGTATCGCTCTGTCAGGCGGGTTCTTAACGCATTCCAGGACCGTGCGGCGTTTCGAACGGTTCAGGGACCGGTTTCGGGTCTCAATGCGGTGGCAACCCTTCCTGCGTTCCTCATTGTTTAATCTGCCCCGTCCTAACCGGAAAATGTCCTTCCAACTTAAAACCAAATCTATATAGCAATTCCCGCAGTTTTCATCCCCGCCCACGAAACCAAAAAACCTTCAAAATCCCCAATAAAAACGGCCCAATCAGCCTCAACCTCCGCTTCGTTTCCCGTTTCCTCGCCTATACCCAAAAAAAAGGAAACGAAGGCCCCGCCTGCCGTGTGGCGCCTTCGGCCGGGCTGGCTTTCCGTAGACGCCAACCTTTCCAGCGGTTCATCATCCCAGGGACCAAAACTCCTTTGCGTGAGGTTAGGTTCCTGATCTTTGTGTGGTGGCCGTGTGCAAACACTCTGCGGATAAAACCCCATCACCTACCTCGCATTGATCACGCGGAGGAGTGTTTCAAAACATTCTCCTTCAGTTCGTCCAGCCGTGTCGATGGCTGTTCTTTCCTGGTGCCATTTGTGATAGTCGCGGTTTTCTATGTCCTCCCAGGTTGGAAGCTTATGACCTTTAATATCTGCCGTCCGCGCTTCCGCTCGTTTTTTGTGCTCGGATTTGTCTGAGCAAATGACTTCTATATTTACGAAATCCGCATTGGCTTCGCCGGCCACACGCTCCCACGCGCGTCTGGTCAATTCAATTGGGTTGCAGGAATCGGCCACCACGCTTAATCCCAGGCGAAGATTATCAAGAGCTATCCGATAGCAGATGCTGTAACCTTCCTCCTGTACATCGAATGAAAATTCTCTCAAAGCTTGTTCGATAGTATCGATCCTCAAATAAACGGCTCCTTTCGATTTGGCGAGCAGCCTGGACAAAGTCGTTTTCCCGGAAGCAGGCAATCCTGAAAAAATAAACAATGTTGCTTTCACAGCTCGAACCCTATTCCCGGGCAAATTTTTGTCCATACAAAATACCCCCGTCTATCCCCGCTTTGTTACCTAAAAGGGACCTCCCCGTTTTCGGGGAGATGACAGCATAATAGCATTGTGAGCTTATTGAAGGTGCGCCCAGTAATAAAAAAAGTCCGCAACCTCAAACCAAAATAGAAAATGAAAAAACCACTTCCATTAATTAAAATAACTCTGGTCGCGTTCGCTGTCGCAGCTATGTTGCTCGCCCCTGCGCCCGCCCGTGCCGGCACCTCCTGGGCGCATGGTGGCAACTGGGCCGATATCGACGGCAACGTCGCTGGTGTCCACTATTGGGTTGGAATTAGCAACACCACGACCCTGGCGCAAGCCACCAACGTGGCCGATACGATTGCTTGTGAGTATGCAAGTGTGGGCATTAACTTTGTCCGCCTTGGCTTCAATCCTGAAACTGTTACGGTCAATTGGCCGGTGGCTCAGGTTTGTATTAATCAATTGATTGCCAAAGGAATGAATGTGGACGTCTGCTGCTTTTATATTGATTGGAAAGGAAGTGGAACCATTACCAACATGAGTAATTGGGAGAACATGTGGGAAACAATTGACGGCGTCTACAAGAATAACAATTCGGTCTATTATGAGGCAATTAATGAACCCTTTGGCTACTCCCTTTCCAGCTTGGAAGGTGTTTATACGACTTTCCTGGGCTTTATCACCAAGAGGCAGGATCACATTCTCCTGGATGGCACCGGTTATGCCGATAATGTTACGGGAATTGGCGGCGACACCAGCTTCAGTGGGTGCCTGCTGGCACTCCACGACTACGCCGTTTGGAACACCAGCCTCACGACCGAAGCCCAGTGGGAAAGCCAATTGCAAACCGCGGTCGGCAGTTATTATGGCCGCACGATTATTACCGAAATGGGCGCTGCATCAGACACCGGGTTGGACTACAGCCATTCTGCCAACGATAATAACATCTCTTTCATCCGTGCCATGTGCGAGCAATGCCTCTCATGGGGAATGGGCTTCACGTATTTCCCGGCCACCATACCGCGTAATGGCAACGGAACGATAAACGACATGCGGTTGTTTGAGGGCGTCAATGGCGAGATCGTCAATGAGTCGCTGATCTTCGAGTTGGAATCCGGGTGGAATGTGGCCCAATTCACGCCCGAGCCCGCTCCCTGCGTGGCCAGAACCGCTGATGGCCGTCTGGAGCTCTTTGCCATCGGCACCGACAACTCGCTCTATACCGCTTACCAGCAGACTGGCGGCGGCTGGTCTGGCTGGGCAGCCATGACTACCCAAACGTTTGCACAAAATGCCGTCCCGGTTGTCGGCACCAACTCGGATGGCCGGTTGGAAGTCTTAATCGTTGATACAGAAGGTCATATAAACTATGCCTCGCAACTGACCCCTGGCAGCAGCGCCGCCACCAATTGGTCCGCTTTCACGCCCATGACTTCAGCCGTTGTGGCGCCAACCGCTCATCTTGCTCTCGGCACTTGGGCCAACGGATGTCTGGATGTCTTCGCTATCGGCACCGGCAGTAACCTCATTCACGCCAACCAGCAGACCAGCGGCGGCTGGACCAGCTTTACCAGCCTCGGCGGGGCGCTCTTTTCGCAGTCTGCCGATATCGGTGTCAATAATGAGTTGGACGGGCGCGAGGAGGTCATCCTGATCGGCACCGGCGGCAATTTGTGCCAAAACTACCAGACGGCGGCCAACAGTGCCACTTGGAGCGGCTGGAATAATCTTGGCAATTCCCTGCCTCCCACCGCCCACACCGCTCTGGGGCGCAATTCGGATGGGCGGCTGGAAATCTTCAGCATTGGTTCCGGTGGTAACGCCTGTCACGCCTGGGAGAATGCGGCCAACACTCCCGGCTCGTGGGCCAGTCTGGCCAACCTGGGCGGAACCTGGGCCACGACCGCCAGGGTCAGTGTCGCTGCCGATCAAAACGGCGCTCTGGAAACCTTCATCCTTGGCACTGATGGCAACATGTATCATGGCTTCCAAACCGGCGGCGGGTGGTCCGGTTGGTCGGCTTTGAGTGGGTGCAGCTTCAATCAAAACGTCATGCAGTGCGTCGGAGTTGACGCCGGCGGAATGCTGGAGATCTTCGCCGTCGGCACCGGTGGCAACATGTGCCAGGTTGCGGAGTCCGCGCCGAACAGCGCCACTTGGACTAGTTGGAGTAACCTGGGCGGAACCTTCTATTAATCATTCCGGTTGTGTCTTCCTGGTTGCGGCGCCTGCTGGCGCCGCAACCAGTTCATCTCCGATACGGCCAATTTGTGACGAGCCTGTACAAAGGTACGAGCGCGCACCAGAATCGCGCGGCTGATTCCAATTCCCTGGCGCAGTTGGATTCCCTGGAATCTCCGTTACTCCAGGCGGACACGACTGTATGCATCCCACTGCGACATGTCCGACAAAATGATTCGATCGCCAATGTCCAACCCTTTCAAAACTTCAATCATGCTTACCGAAGTGCGGCCAACCTGGACCGGGACTTTGCTGGCTGCGGCGCCGTTATCCACGAGTTTAAATAAGCCAACGGTGCTGTTCGGCTGGCCTGCCACCGGTCGATCCACATAAAGCACGTCCTCCAGTCGGTCCAATTGAATCGTGCCGTCCACACTCAAATCCGGCCGGGCGCCTTTGGGCAGCGGGCCCTCCAGTGCCACGTCCACCGTTACCGTGCCATTCTGAACCGCCGGATCAATACGAACCACACGCCCCGGGATAATGCCGTTGTGCGTATCAATCTCGGCCGGTTGGTCCAACTGAATGTCCCGCGCCTGGGTCTCCGCGACCTGGATTGCCGCCTTGAGTTTCGTTTGGCTGGCTACCAGGGCCACCAGCGCGCCGGCCGACAATTGCTGCCCGACTTGCAGGGGCGTCGAAGCATCGCCGAGTTGTTGCAACACGCCGGCGATGCCGGCGCGGATTTTCAACCCCTCAAGCTGGCTCTGTTGCAGTTCAAGTAATCCGTGCAATTGCGCAATTTTCTGTTCTTGCGACGACAATTGGGCCCTGGCCGCCGTGCCGATGAGTTGCAAGGCTTCCTGTTGGATTTTTAGCAGTTTCGCCAGCTCTTCGGTTTTGGTGGTGGCTTCATTGACGGTCAGCGCCGCCTCCAGTCCGATCTTGCCCAGTTCTTTGTCCGTGTCTGATTCAGCCCGAGCCGTTGTGTAATCGGCTTGCGCGGTGGCGACCGCTGCCTGCTGCGTCAACTTCTGTGAGGCCAACTGCACCTGCAAATTGGTCAGGTCAGCCTCCGCGCCTTTGAACTGAGATTCGGTTTCAAAGGCGGTCTGTTCGAGTTCGGAGTTGCTCAATTCCACGAGGACGGTGCCGGGTTGCACCGCAGTGCCGGGCAATGCCTGAATGCGCTCAACCATGCCCGGACTCACCGTGGCGATCCAGCGAATGTCTTCCGGCACAAGCGTGCCCTCGCCTCGGACTTGAAGAAGCATTTCGCCCCGTTTAACCGTTCCCATCCATACGGAAGCTTTGTCGACGACTGGAGCGGCTGGCTTGAGATGGGCCAGGCCGACAGTGGCCAGCGCCAAAAAAAGGACTATCCCGCCGCCAACCAACTGTCTCCGGTACCGGCGGCGCCTGCGAACCAATGGCGAAATTGGCTTATCCATCGTTCCTGTCTGGAGATCTGAATTTGAACTGTCGAGCCCGCCGGATCTCAGCCCTTCGATTCCATCGGGATCCCGGATGTTGGTTCTCAGGCTGCTCATGGCATTTCGGCCACGGGTTCCTTGACGACCTGTCCATCAAACAAGTGAATGGTCTTCTGCGCATCACGCGCGTAACGGGGGTCATGCGTGACCAGACAGACCGTCGCACCTTCCGCGTGCAAGTCCCGAAGCAAATCCATCACCGCCTGGCCATTTTTGGAATCGAGATTCCCGGTCGGTTCGTCCGCGAGGAGAATGGACGGTCGTCCTCCTAACGCCCGCGCCACAGCCACGCGCTGTTGTTGGCCGCCGGAAAGTTGCGCCGGATAATGCCTGGCCCGCGCCGTCATGCCGACTTTTGCCAGCGCCTCGTCCACGCGTTCCCGTCGTTCGTCCCGGGTAAGTCCCCGGTACGTGAGGGGAAGCTCAACATTCTCCCAAACCGTAAGGTCGCCGATGAGATTGAAGCTCTGGAAAATGAAACCAATCTCCCGGTTGCGCACACGCGCCCGTTGGGCGAAGTCAAGATGCTCTACCGCCTCGCCGCGCAGTTCGTACCGGCCGCTCGTCGGCGATTCAAGCAGGCCGATGAGTGAAAGCAGCGTGGATTTGCCACAGCCCGAAGGCCCGGAGATGGATACGTATTCGCCGTGGCAAATTTCGAAACTGACTCCGGACAAGGCGTGAGTCTCAATTTCGTCGGTCAGGAACACCTTTTCGATGTTGTCCAATCGGATTAATGGGATGGCTGGCATAAAAGCATTTCACTCATATTTCAAAGCTCTCATTGGTTTGATCCGCATGGCCCGCAGGGCGGGAAGCAAACAGGCAACCAATGCCACGATAAATAGCAACAGGACCGCGCAGACGAAGACGACCGGGTCGGTCGGGCCAACCCCAAACAGCTGATGCCGTAAAAGCCGCGTCAACCAGAACGCCGCCAACAGCCCGATGACCGTTCCGATTCCAGCCAGACGCAGTCCTTGTTTCATCACCTGGCCGAGCACGTTGCGCCGTTGCGCGCCGAGGGCCATGCGAATGCCGATTTCCCGCGTGCGCCGGGTCACCGTGTACGCCAGAAGACCATAGATGCCCAGTGAAGCCAGCAACAGTCCGACCACCGCGAACGCCGTGAGAAACAGCATGTAAGTGCGTTGCGCCTGGGTCGAGTCATACAATGCCTGTTGGGATAGGACGATGTCCGGCGTACGCATTGCCGGTTCACTTTCCCTCAGCACCCGTCGGATCGCCGGTATCAATGCGCGAGGGTCACCGCTCGTGCGCACGATGACAAAAGGCGCCATCCCCTCCAGGTTTAATTCCTGACACGGCCTATAAAATGTCGGCCGCACCTGCTCGTCGTAGCGGTCGTCCCGGGTGTCACCCACCACCCCGACGACTTCGTACTGGAGCGACCCACTTGAAGAAGAACTCCAGGACCGTCCGCCAAATCGCTTGCCGATGGCGCTCTCGCCGGGCCAAAACGTTTGGGCCATCGTTTCGTTGATGATCGCGGTACCGACACTGTCCCCAACATCGTCCGGGTCGAAATACCGTCCGGCCAGGAGTGGCACACCCATCGCGCGAAACAAGTCGTCGTGCCCCACCCCGGTGCCATCCAGCAGGACTTCAATGGGCTTGTCGCTGCCCTCCAGGTTCAGTTTTTCGGGCCACGCGCCATGTTTTCCGATGCCCACGGCCTCCACTCCCGGCAACGCCGAAAGCCCCTCATCCAATTGTCCGTAAAGAACCTTTCTTAATTGCGTCATCCTCTCCTTTTGATCGGAGTTATTGTATTTGTCCCAGGGAAGTTCCAGGTCGATTCGCACGAGATTCTGCGGGTTGAAGCCCGGGTCTACGTGCAGCAACCGAACAACGCTTTCAATCATCAAGCCTGCACCCGCGAGCAGCACGAGCGTCAGCGCAAACTCGACCGCCACAAGCGCGCCGCGAAAATATTTTTGTCTAAGGCCGGCCGTGGCTTGAGCGCCGGCCTGTTTGAGCGCCTCGGCCAGCGGCACACGCCCGGCCTGCCAGGCTGGGACACAACCAAACACCAGGCCCGTCGCAACGGAGATGAACATCGTGAAGCCCAGGGCGTGTCCGTCAATTTGGAAGGCCTTCAAACGAGGCATATATACCGGAACCAGCGTGCCTAACAGTTTCACACCAATGGCGGCGACCCCGACCCCGGCGATTCCCCCCAGGCAGCCCAGCAACACACTTTCGGTCAGCAGTTGCCGCATGAGCCGCCAGCGGCCGGCACCGAGCGCCGCGCGAACTGCCATCTCCTGTTGGCGCTTTTCAAGCCGCGCGAGGCTTAAATTTGCCACGTTCGCGCACGCGATGAGCAGCACGCATCCAATCGCCGCAAGCAATCCGAACAGCGTCCTTTCCAAATCGTCGCGTCCGTCGCTAAATTCA
>DASXFM010000149.1:0-7073 GCA_036489615.1 Verrucomicrobiia bacterium
GTGCGCATGGTCTCGCACCGCCGTTTGCGGGTCACCCTGGCGCGATTGGAACAGCAACAATCGCTCGAACGCGAACGCATGCGCATCGCCCGCGACATGCATGATGAAATTGGATCGAAACTCACCAAGATTTCCTTTCTCAGTGAACGCATCCAGGTGGACGAAAAAAACGGCCAGCCCCTGACGCAAAAGATTGACTCTATCGCCGAAACGTCACGGGAATTATTGAAGACCATGGATGAAATCGTTTGGGTGGTCAACCCGCGCAACGACACCTTGGAAAATCTGACCACCTATCTGACTCACTACGCGGTCGAATACTTCCAAAATACGACCATCGAATGCGAGATGAAGCTGCCCCAGGAAGTTCCCCATTATCCTCTGTCGTCGGAAACCCGCCACAATCTGTTCCTGGCCTTTGAAGAAACCTTGAACAACGTATTGAAACATTCCGGTGCGACCAGGGTGAAAATAGAAATGCTTGCGTCTACCGGAGAGTTCGAACTCAAGGTCGCTGATGACGGCAAAGGTTTTAATGTGCCGGGAGTCTCGGACGCCAACGGCAGTGTGCGTGGCAGTGGTGGCGGCAACGGTTTAAAAAATATGCGCCAGCGGCTGGCTGGCGTTGGCGGTGATTGTGTCATTGTCAGTAATTCCGGAAAAGGCACCATCGTCACCCTGCATATCCCGTTAAATCTCAAAAAATCCAATCAGACATGAAAAAAGTGATCACTGTTTCCATTGTGGACGACGAGGCTGATTTACGTGAGCACATCGCCGGATATCTGACGGCGACCGGTACCATCCGTTGCAAAAGCGCCTATGCCAGCGGGGAAGAGGCTTTGAAACATCTGCCGCAGGACAATCCGGACGTCATTTTGATGGACATCAATCTGGGTGACTTGGATGGGATCGAATGTGTGCGCCGCCTGACCGCACTCATGCCGGAGGCGCAGGTGCTGATGCTCACCGTCTTTGACGACACCGAAAAAATTTTCCGCGCGCTGGCTGCCGGCGCCAGCGGCTATCTGTTGAAACGCCAGTCGCCGAAAAAACTGTTGGAAGCCATCGAGGAAGTCTGCGCCGGCGGCTCGCCCATGTCGGCCCCCATCGCGCGCAAAGTCGTGCATTCATTCAAAACCAACCAGGCGCAAGTGGATAAGGCCGTGGAACTTTCACCGCAGGAAAATGCCGTGCTCGCCGGCTTGGCTCAAGGGCTGGTCTATAAACAAATCGCCGACCAATTGGGAGTGAGCATCCACACCGTGCGAAATTACATCCGGCGCATTTATGAAAAGCTGCACGTCCACACGCGCACGGAAGCGGTGGCGAAATTTCTGCGACGAGGAACCTCGTGACCATTGCATGAAACAAATTTGCTTCATCATAATTTTGCTCGCAGGCACTTTTCTTTCCGCGCGTGCCGGTGACGCCGGCGGCTGGCACCCCGCCAAGGCGCCCTTGATGACGCGCTGGGTGGCGGATGTCAGCCCCACCAACACGCTGCCGGAATATCCCCGCCCGCAATTGGTCCGGCCTGACTGGATGAACCTCAATGGACTTTGGGACTATGCCATCACGCCGGATTCCGTGAGCGCTGTCCCGCGATTCGCCGAAAAAATCCTCGTGCCCTTCCCGGTTGAGTCCGCTCTTTCCGGCGTCATGAAACATTTCGATGAAAACAGCAAGCTTTGGTATCACCGCACTTTTTCCGTGCCGGAATCATGGCGCGGCCAGCGCGTGCGCTTGCACTTCGGTGCGGCCGATTGGCAATGTGAAGTTTGGGTGAACGGGCATTACATCGGCCGGCATCAGGGCGGTTACGACCCATTTACTTTTGATATCACCGATGCCATGCATTGGAACGGCCCCGAAGACGTGGTTGCGGTAGTGACCGATCCCACCGATAACGGCGACCAGCCGCGCGGTAAACAGTCGCGCAGCCCCGAAGGGATTTTTTATACCTCCACCTCCGGCATTTGGCAAACCGTCTGGCTGGAACCAATGCCCGGGGTAAGCATCGACGGTTTGAAAACCGTCCCGGACGTTGATTCCGGATCTCTGCATCTTCAGGTGGCGGTGAATAATCTTTCCGAAAATCTCCGGATTGAAGCCACCGCTTTTAACAGCGGGGTCGCCGTCGGCAGTGTCACGGGCCTGGTCAACGGGGAACTCATTTTGAATGTGCCCAATGCGCGCCTTTGGTCGCCCAATGATCCCTTTCTCTACGACCTCACCGTGACGCTTAAAGATGGGAGCCGCGTCATGGATTCCGTTTCCAGTTATTTTGGCATGAGAAAAATCGCTCTCAGCCGCGATGAACAGGGAACTGTGCGAATCGCACTCAACAATCAATTTATCTTTCAGGTCGGGATTCTCGACCAGGGTTTTTGGCCGGATGGAATTTACACGGCGCCGACTGATTTCGCGATGCGTTCGGACATCGATTTTTTGAAGCGCAGCGGATTTAACCTCATCCGCAAGCACGTCAAGATAGAGCCGGAGCGATGGTATTATTGGTGCGATAAGCTGGGGATGCTCGTTTGGCAGGACATGCCCAGCGGCAATAACGCTACTTCGGAAGGCCGCCGCGATTTCGAAAACGAGTTGCTCCATATGATCGGCCATCTGGATGACCATCCCTCGCTCATCACCTGGGTGCTGTTTAATGAAGGATGGGGGCAGTATGACACGGAATCTTTGGTTAAATGGATCAAACAGGTTGACCCGACACGATTGGTTGATAATGCCAGCGGTTGGACGGATATGCGCGTTGGCGACCTTGTTGACATGCATAATTATCCCGGCCCCGATGCGCCGGACCTGGACCTGCACCGTGCCACCGTCCTGGGCGAATACGGCGGCATGGGATTGGTCGTCCCGGGACATACCTGGTCAACGAATTGTTGGGGATACGTCATGTTGACCAACAGCGATGACCTGGCCACCCGTTATACCGCGATGCTCAAGGAAGTTTGGAGACTGCATGTTCTGAGAGGATTAAACGCCGCGGTCTATACCCAAAACTCCGATGTGGAAACAGAGTGCAACGGTCTGCGAACCTATGATCGCATGGTGACCAAGATACCATCATCTGTCCTGCTCACCGCGAATCGCGGCGGGTTTTGGGGAACGCCCATGAAAATTATCGTTGCGGACGCTTTGTTCGGCCGCACCATCTGGAAATATACCATCGATCAGCCGGTGGAAAACTGGTTTGAACCCGGGTTCGACTCTTCTGCATGGAAAGATGGCGTCGCCGGGTTTGGCACGCCGGGCACGCCGGGCATCGTTCTCAACTCCACTTGGGGCACGTCCGATATTTGGCTGCGGCGTGACTTTACCTTAAAGTCGGAAGATATTCCTGGTATCCAATTACAAGTCTTTCACGACGAAGATGTTGAAATTTATTTTAACGGCGTCCTGGCCCTAAAGCTTTCTGGGTTCATCACCGATTACGATGAATTCGAGATTTCCAATGATGCCCGGGAGGCGCTCCGGCCCGGCGAAAATACCATTGCCGTACATTGTCATCAAACCATCGGCGGGCAGGGGATAGACGTTGGAATTTTTACGCCGCGGATTAGTCCAGAGCGTTTTAAAAAATAATGTGGCCGTTCGGAGCGAGGATTTTTTGGGGTTTCGGCGAGGCTTCCGCGAAGGAGCAGGTTTGAAAACCCTGTGACTGAGCGGAAACGACGCCAAAACCCAAAAAGACCGCTCCCCTTCTTTCACCCACCGAATGGCTACAGTATTTTTTAAACCGCTCTAACTAAATAAACCGGCTGTAAGTAATACGACGCAAGCAGTTAGAAAGGCCTGTAGAAATCAGCGCTAAACACCCCTGTGGCCACTTTATGCCACATGACGGTTCTTAAGGGAGGGCTTAGAATCGCGACATGTTCCATAAGTCTAAGAGCGGGGCGTTCTGCCATGTTTCCTTGCTTAGAGCCTGCTTTTGACCGGACATAACAAGAGACCACCAACCTAAAATGAAAACCTCCATTGACCCTATAACCTTAAAACTGGGCCCTGTTTCCCGGATTAAAATTTTGACCCTCGCCGCCGCTCTCATGGTGCCGGCCGCGACCGGGTTGGCGCAAACCATGTGGACCGACGGCACCGCTGACTTTAACATTCCCGGAAATTGGAATGGAACTTACATCGATGTCGGCACCAGTTCTCCCAATCCGAACTGCGACAACGACACCGGTTCGAACAATATCATTTTGATCCAACCGGGTGACCCCGCTTGGTATCACGGCGATACCTTGGCCGGGCAGGGCAATGGTACGTCCGGATCCTATATTCAAACGGGCTCGACTAACTTTACCGGCTACCCTGCGAACGGCAACTGGCTGCGCATGGGCATAGGCTCGGGAAGTTATGGTTCTTACGTGTTAAGCAATGGCGTGGTCTTTACTGCCGGGCGCACTCAATTGGGTGAGAGTGGCACCGGCTACCTGGAAGTTGACGGTGGTGTTTATAACACCGGTTATAATGGCAACCCCGGTATCGTCTGCGGTCAGGGCGATTCCGGACCCGGCACCGGTACGCTGGTCCTGAATGGTGGCACCATTAACAATATCAATAACGAAACCTGGATTGGCGAAGCCAATGGCGGTACTCATGACAAGGGATACCTCTTCATAAATGGCGGCGCCTTTAACCCAAACAATTGGTTCGTGTTTGGGCGGAATGATGGCGGGGTGGGCGTGGGCATCATGACTGCCGGAACTATCACCCTTACCGGTGGTGGCCAATTCCTGGTCGGCGGCGGCGGTAACGGCACCCTGATCCAGAGCGGCGGCACTATCAACGTTTTCAATCAATACTTGGTGCCTCAGAGCGGTAACACGAGCACGGATATGGGAACTAATATCCTTAGCGGCACCGCCGTCTTGAATGCCCACGATTGGATAGCCGTGGGGCGCGATGGTGGATATGGTGAACTGGATATTTCCGGCGGTGCTTCCATCACTCGCGACAATGCCAGTGACGGTGGCGCTAACTTCACGGTTGGTTCTGGTGGTCCCGGTTTACTGAATCAAAACGGCGGTAACATCACTAACAACGCCGGCGATACCTTCATTGGAGAAGCCGCCTCGGGGACGTGGAATCTCAATAGCGGCGTAGCCAATCTTGGAACAACTTTTATCGGCTATACCAGCGGCGGCAACGGCACTTTGAATCTTAACGGTGGAACCTTTCTCGCCAGCAGCCTCACCATTGGAAACGGCGGGGTTGGTACGATGAGCTTTAATAGCGGCACAGCCAATGTCGGGCCAATTGTTATCTGCGCGAACACCGGTAACGGCACTTTGAACTTGAACGGCGGAACGCTTCAGACCTCCGGCATCAAGGCTGGCAGCAGCTCTGCGGTAAGCACTTTGAACTTGAACGGCGGCACCCTCCAGGCCACCGCTAACAACCAGAATTTTCTCTCGGGACTCATCCTGGCCTTTGCCGGACCTTCCACGACCATCATCGACTCGCAAAATTATACCATCACTGCCAGCCAACAAATCCAGGACAACGGCGGCGGACTGATCAAAGTCGGCTCTGGCATTCTCGCCCTGACGGGACAGAATTCCTATAGCGGCAATACTGTGATTAGCAACGGCACTTTGATTGTCGTTACCGGGACAGGCACCTCGGGCAATTATGTTGCCGAAGATAATACCGCCTTTGGCATTATCCTTGGATCTGCGAATGGACAGGTTACTGCCCCGGCTGTCACCCTTGGAAATTCCCTCGGGGCTGCCGTGGATTTCAATTTGGGCGGCTTTGGTAACCCAAGCTCAGCGCCCTTGAGTGCCAGTGCCGTGACTGCGAGTGGCACTATTACGATTAACATCACCGAAGATTCCTCCCCTCTGGTGGGCCAATTTCCTTTGATTCAATCCAGCAGCGCCATCGCAGGGTCCGGTCATTTTGTCCTCGGCTCTCTCCCCACCGGCGTTTCCGCCTCGCTCGTGACTACGGCCACGACTGTCTCGCTGAATATTACGGCTGTGAACCTGCCGATTTGGGCAGGCTTGGCCGGCGGTACCTGGGACCTTTCCGGGACGACGAACTGGGTTGATGTTGGCAGCGGTTTGCCGATCTCCTTTATCAACGGCGATCTGGTACTGTTTAATGACACCGCCCCCGGCACGACCAATGTGAACCTGACGACCACCGTCAGCCCGGCTGGCATAACGGTGAATAACTCAAGCCTCAATTATACTTTCTATGGTACCGGCAGCATCAGCGGCTCTGGTGGTTTGACCAAGGAAGGCTCCAGCTCACTCGCCATCCTTAACCCCGCCGGCAATAGCTATACCGGTCCCACGGTTATCGCCGGTGGCACGCTGCTCGCCAGCAATCTGGCCAATGGCGGTTCGCCGAGCGCGATTGGCTCGTCATCAGCCGCTTCCACCAATCTGGTGCTGGCGGGAGGGGTCCTCGATTACGTCGGCCCGGCAGCTTCGATTAATCGCGGTTATACGGCCGCCAATACCAATGGCACGCTCGATTTGGTCACGGTCAGCAATGTGACTTTCAGCGGCTCAGTAGCGGTCGCCGCCGGCGCGGGCTTCACCAAAGCTGGCCCAGGCCAATTGGCCTATACCGGCAGCGGCGTGAGCACGCTCTCAGATACCCTCGGCTATCAAGTCGAGTCAGGAACGGTATCGTTCGGCGGTTCGGGCACCAACAATATTGGGGGCAATCTCAATCTTGCTGTGAGCAACAACCTCACGGCGACCCTCATCGTGACCAACAACGTAACGCTCAATCTTTCGGGCGGCGGCCTGTTTGACATCGCTGACAGTGAGGTCGGGCTTACGACCAATAACGGTACCGTCAATCAAAGCGGGGGAACCATTAATCTCTCCTCCAGCTATTCGACCTTTATCGGGCAATTTACCAACAGCTTAGGCGTTTATAACCTCAGCGGCGGTACGTTCAATGCCAATAACTGGATCGCCATTGGCCGCGACAATGGCACTGGCACACTTAACCTGTCCGGTACCGGTGCGTTTAACCTGGTGAACGGCAACGGTGGCAATCTGGACATCGGCAACTCCGGT
>DASXFM010000157.1:0-6216 GCA_036489615.1 Verrucomicrobiia bacterium
ATCAAATTTTTCGCCCTGGGTCACGGGATTGAAAATACGAAAATATGGCGCAGCGTCCGCGCCGCAACCCGCCGTCCATTGCCATCCCAGGGTGTTATTGGCGAGGTCGGCATCCACCAGCGTGTCCCAAAACCAACGTGCGCCTTCCTGCCACGAGATCAATAAATCCTTCACCAAAAAGGACGCCACAATCATCCGCACCCGATTGTGCATCCATCCGGTGCTCCAAAGCTCACGCATCCCGGCGTCCACGATCGGATAACCAGTGCGGCCTTTCTGCCAGGCTTTCAATCCAGCGGGATTTTTGCGCCACGGGAAATTTTTGAAGTTTGTCCTTAAGGCGGCTTCCGGAGTTCGGGGGAAATGAAAGAGCAAATGATGCGCAAATTCCCGCCAGCCGAGTTCTGTAATAAACTGCGAGGCTCGCCAGGTTTTCAAGCCCGCCGATTCGGACCGGCGGCGGACGGCGTGCCAAATTTGCCGCGGACTGATTTCGCCGAAGTGCAGATACGGAGACAATTGCGACGTACCCTGAATGCCAGGAAGATTTCGTTGAACCGAATAATCGTTGAATGCGCGGGCCAAAAATCGTTTCAAACAGTCGTTCGCCCCATCTTCGCCAGGGCGCCATTTTGCCGAAATCCCGTTTGCCCAATTTATTTTGGGCAGCAAGCCTATTTCATCGAGGTCAACGGTCCTGGGCCACTTTGCCGGAGCAGCGAGGGAAGCCGGCGCCGGTAACGGTCCGGGCGGTTCCAAATCCATCAGGCAATTTTTCCAGAAGGGGGTAAACACCTGGAACGGATTTCCGCTTTGGTTTTGGATCGTCCATGGTTCGTTCAGCAAGGCAGCGTTGGAGCTTTGGGTCTTGAAACCTTCGCCACACAATGCTTCCTTCAACTTTGTGTCACGCGCAACTATTGCCGGTTCATAACGGCGATTCCAAAAGATCGCTTTGGAGCGCGTTTCCTTGGCCAGCGCAAGAAGAGTGTTGAGTACGGGTCCGCGGCGAATGATTAAATTCGAACCGATGCCTTGCAGACGGGTACGCAGTGACACAAGTGACTGATGCAGCCACCAATTTGAGGCCGCACCCGGTTGCCACGGCAATTCCTCGTCCGGCGCATGAATAAAAGCCGGCACGACGACGCCGTCGTGTTCAATGGCCGTCTGTAAAGCCGGGTTGTCAGTCAAACGCAGGTCGTTTCGCAGCCAGAGTATCGCAGGCATGAGCAAGGTTTATTTCTTTATTGAATTGAGCGGGAAACCGCAGGGCCATTCGTTTGCCCGGTTTCCTTTTCAAGATACTTGCCGATAAAACGAAATATTTTCGAAGCGACTTCGGGTGGCGCGATGATGCCGTGGCCTTTGCCGGGAATGATTTCCAGATGCGCATCCACTCCGGCCTTGAGCAGGGCGTGATAGAAAATGACGCTTTGCTCGGGCGGCACCAGTTTGTCCGCACCTCCATGCATGAGAAAGACTGGCGCGCAATCCTTATTCACGTAGGTCAACGGACTCGCCGCCACCGCTTTATCCACGTTTTGTGCGACGGCTCCGCCAATAAGCCTGGCCACGTCACCGTTGGGATCGTTTCGGATATCAGGATCGGAAACGAGGCGGTTTAAATCCGTGGGCGGATAAAACGCGCAAACACATTGGACATGACTGGAAAAATTCAGGTTGCCTCCGACATCCCCTTCGAGCTCTGGATTGCCGGCGGTATCTGCCAGCAGCAACGCCAAATGCCCGCCCGCCGACGCGCCGAAGACGCCGATGTGATTTGCATCCAGGTTATATTCGTCCGCGTTCGCACGGAGCCAGCGAATGGCGCCTTTGCAATCGTAGATTTGCGCGGGAAACGGAGCGACACCATCCAGCCGATAGTTGATGCTAACAATCGCCAGTTGCTGCGTGGCCATAAAGGCGATGGGACAAAAGTCCTTGCTTCCGTTTTTCCAGGCGCCTCCGTAAATCCAGACAATCACCGGGAGCTTTTTGGCCATTGCTCTCGGGCGATAAATATCCAACAGCAAAGATTCGCCGCTGGCGCGGCCATATTCAATGTTCCTGACGGCCTGAACGTCTTTCGGAACTCGCTGAACACAGCCGGCGAGCAATCCTGCCAACGATAAAAACAAGGGCAAAACGGTCCATAAGAGATTCAATTTCAATTTCTTCATATCTAACAATTACGGGGGCATTGAGTTCAGCTCCTTCACAGCCTCCCGCTGAGCGTCTTCGTCATCACGGTCGAGCGGCTTCAGTCCGGCGGACACTTTTAGTTCAGCCAGCGCAAGATTTTTCTGTCCCGTCGTTTCATAAGCCATCGCAAGCCCGGTATGGTAAAGAATGTGGCCGGGCGCGAGCGTAATGGCCTGCTTAAAATCCCTGATCGCCTCTTCATTGCTCGCATATGGCAACCCGCCATAGACGACCCTAACGTAGGTTCGCGGAAACAACCCGATGTTCGCCACGCCGCAATTCCAGCGTCCCAGCAGGTAATAGGCAACATCCTCTTTGGGATTGAGCGCGATGGCTTCTTCAACTTCTTCTTTGATGAGACGTGAATAAGCCACTTTCTCTCTTATACCGACAAAAGAAGACGCTTTTGCATAACAAACGGCCATGCTGGCGTGAGCGGTGGAGCTTTTCGGATCGATTTTCATTGCCTGCGACGCGCAAGCCATCGCACTTTCCAGCAGATGCTTTTTTCCAGCGGCTGAATCCGTCGAATGCATCAGGTCGCAATAATTTCTGGTCAGAACGCACAAATCCGCGGCGTTGCTGCATCCAAGCTGTTCCGCTTGCCAATAAAACCTTGATGCGGAAGAGACATCGCCGTTCTTTTCTGACAGCTCGCCTTGCGCCAAACAATTAGTGAACGAGCCATTTTCCGCATGCGCCCGCGACGCGAAAAACAAAGCGCAGAACAACACGACCAATAATTTTTCATTGATCCGTTTCATCCCGGAAAATCAAATCGACTTGTTGCGGAAAAGATAATGTGAAACAAACCACTCCTCACCGTTGCGGAATCCCCAAAGTTCAGCGCAGGCCATGAAAAAGACGCGCCAATAGACCCACCAGCGGGTTTCGTTTTTGGCGCCATAAGTGGCTGCGAACAAGGCGCGAATTTCCTGTTCGTTCGTGTCCATGTTTTGCAGCCAGGCCTCAGCCGTTTTTTGATAATTCGTACCATTGATGCGCCAATGATTCTCAATGTTTAAATCGTTTTGAAAATACAACAGCAAATCGTCGCTGGGCATCATTCCGCCCGCAAAGAAATAACGCGCCATCCAGTCAGACGAATCGCGGGTGACGAAGTGGTAGGCGTATTCGCGGTGCGAAAACACATGGACAAACAA
The DNA here is from genome assembly GCA_036489615.1 of Verrucomicrobiia bacterium. Lineage (GTDB taxonomy): Bacteria > Verrucomicrobiota > Verrucomicrobiia > Limisphaerales > UBA11358 > UBA11358. The sequence continues at coordinate 3,369 of DASXFM010000157.1, forward strand.
CTTGCCATCGGGCTTGAGCCAGCGCGAAATATTCGCCATGAGCCTCTCATAGTTTTTCATGTGCTCAAACATTTCCACGGAAACCACCCGATCAAATTTGCCCACGATGTCGAACTGGTTCATGTCGGCGGTAATGATTTGCAAATTTTTCAATCCGCGCCGTTTGATCTCCGAATCGATATAAACTTTTTGGGTGGAAGAATTGGAAACTCCGGTGATTTGCGCCCCGGGAAAAGATTCGGCCATCCAAAGAGAAAGCGAACCCCAGCCGCAACCCAATTCGAGGATCGCCTGACCATCGCAAATTTGCGCCCGCTTGCAGGTGAGCTTAAGCATAGCCACTTCGGCGGCATCAAGGTTTTCCACGCCGTTGGTCCACAGCCCACTGCTGTACTTCAAACGCGCCCCGAGGCATAGCCGAAAAAACCAGTCTGGTAGTTCATAGTGTTGCTCGTTAGCGGCCCTGGTTTCAATGGCGATAGGACTAAGCTTTAGTTCCTCAATAAACTGAAGCAAGTGCGCGTGTTGTTGTACCGGTCCTCCCTGATCCTCTTCGCGTATTCGCTGGCGCAAGAGGCGCCGGATGCCGATGCGGATGAGCCAATCGGGCAGGAAATTCTTTTCCAAAAATGAATCGAGGGAGAATTTGGCCATGGGCATTTCCATTCGCGGCGTTGGGAAATCACGTTCCATTTGTAACACCTGATTATTTTGCATTTTGGATCCTTGATCTTTTGAACCACGGCACGAACGCGCTGGTGGCCTGTTGATATTGGCGATAGGCATCACCCTTGCTTTTGAGCGAAAACTCTTCGGTTATTGGAATTCCGGTGACATGGAGCAGGAAATACAACATTAAGCCCGGACAAAGCACCGTGAAACAGCCGCCCGGCGAATCCCAGGCGAAAACAAAAAATCCAACCCAAACCAGCCACTCAAAAAAATAATTCGGATGCCGCGAATAGTTCCACAAGCCTGACTGGCAAATTTTGCCGGCGTTTGCGGGATCGGTCTTGAACCGTTTTAACTGGATATCCGCGAGGCTTTCCCCGGCGAGCGCGACCAGCCAGATCGTGACACCCGCCCATTCCAACGCGGTCAACCCCTCCCGCAGGTTCATGCACGGCAAAAGAAAAACTGTGGAAAGAGCCCCAATGCTCAGGGCCTGAAGCTGGAAGAAACAAAAACTGAAAAGTCCTAATTTAGCCTTCCAGACAGCGCGGGATTTTCCGTAGCGGGCATCTTCCTTGGGATGAGCCTTCAAGACCCGGACGCCGACATGCGCCGCCAGGCGCAAACTCCACAGCCCGGCCATACCAGCGATTAGCCAGCGCCGCGCTGGATCGCCATTCGCCATCACAGCAAAGAAAATAACAATGGGGAAAAAGCCGATGGACCAGGCGATGTCCACAATCCCCAGATTATTGACGCGCAAAGCAACGGCCCACACAACCAGCATCATGACCATGGCGAAAGCCGCGGTCGCAAGCGTCAGGATGATAAATTCATTCAACATGGTGAGATTGGGAAAAGGCGGCTTTTAGGGCCGCCAGTCTTCTTAGCGGAGGCACGAGGATAAGATAGATTGTCGCGGTGACAAAAGGCGCAATTAAAAACCAAGCGATGATTCCGTGGACGCCGGTCATTCCGAATTGTTGAAAGAATTTCGCCGGCGATTCGTGAAATTTTTGGATGAGTTCCGGAACGGAAAAACTTACAGACGGCGCCCTGACAATCCATTCGCCAATTCGCACGAAAATGAGGATCAAACTGAGTTGGATCGGTGAAACCAGCCAATTGATCATTTGAATCACAGGCTGGTTTAGCTTGAGCCAGACGCCCGCGACTGCGCAGAGCATCGTCGTCGCCCCCAGGATGGGAAACACGCCCAGGCCCGCGCCCATGGCAATCGTTAAAGCGATCTTTTGCGGAGTCACGCCCTGCACCAGTTGTGCGACAATGAGCCCGAGAACGCGCTCGCGCCAAAACCGGGTCAATGACATTCGATTTAATGGCATGGCCCATAGGAGTTTTTTTGCCTCACCAGGACCCTTTCGATTCCAGCATTTGCCGGCACACGAAAGAGCGTGATGAGCATATAGGTGGCAATGGCGATGTTTCCCAAAAGCACGATGGCCATCAGCCATGCAGCCCGCGCGAACCAGCTGGTTTCCTTGTAAGCCAGCCAGGCATAAAACGTCAGGAACGCAAAATAAGTGTCAAACAAGGTCGCGATAAACCAGGGATGGGTGACAACCGTCTGCGGAGTTTTCCAGAGCGCGCATTGGAGGCTTGCCCAACCCGTCACGCACAACATCGTGACGAGGACACAACCAAAAGCAATGCGGAAGAAAATGATCATGATGCCTGGAGTGCAGGATTATTGGGACGTGTGTAGATCGCCTGTACGACGCTGATGTTCCGCATGGCAAACGCCGCTTCACAGTATGATAAGTAGTAATTCCATTTGCGGATAAAGCGGGTGTCGAAATTCAGCGCGCGAACGGCGCGTTCATTGTGGTTAAACGCGCTTCGCCAGCGTTTGAGAGTTTCCGCATAAGACAGCCCCATGTCCTTCATATCGTGGAGGAAAAGATCTCCCGTCCGCCGCAAAGCCTGGTTCACCCGATGAATCGAAAGAAGCAGTGATCCGGGAAAAATGTGCTTTTGAATCCAGTCCACGTTTCCGCGCAAACCGTCGTGGCGTGAATCCGGGCACGTAATCATTTGCAACCCCAGCAATCCGTGTGGCCTCAGCAACTGATGGCATTTGGAAAAATACGTTTCCAAATATCGGTCGCCCACCGCCTCAAGCATTTCAATCGAAACGATTTTATCGAATTTTCCG
>DASXFM010000169.1:0-2642 GCA_036489615.1 Verrucomicrobiia bacterium
CGCTTGTTTGAGCGTTGGACAAAGCGGCCTTGTGTTTGACTTCGCTGTTCGCTCGTCCAGGTCGGGAAGTTTCCACCTTTCGGCTTTCCCTTCCCCCGGGCTTCGCTTGGCGCGACGTTTACTCGTTTACAAACATATACAAAAATAATGTGCAAATGGGGGGGTCGGGAATCATCCTCATCGTCATTGTCACCTGCCCGCCATAGTTTGATGTTTCTAAATATTCATCTCTATTCCTTGGAGGTTCCTCGGTAGCTTTAGCGAAGGAGGGTCAACGGTTCAGCGGTTCAACGTTTGTTTCTACTTTCTGTAGCCGGATTTTTTGTTAAACTATGCGGATGAAATCGAAGGGCGCAGTTTATCTGGTTGGCGCCGGGCCGGGCGACGCGGGCTTGCTCACGTTGCGCGGCGCCGAGTTGTTGCGCCGCGCCGACGTCGTGATCTATGACCTGCTCGTTAACCCGGCTTTGCTCCGCCTGGCTCGCCCGGATGCCGAACTAATTTCCCGCCGCAAACGCGCTGACATGCCCCAGGAAAACATCAATGCTCTGATCATTGAGAAGGCGCGCCTGGGCAAAACTGTGGTTCGCCTCAAGGGCGGCGACCCGTATATTTTTGGGCGCGGCGCCGAGGAAGCCATCGCCCTGGCGAGCGCGGGTGTTTTCTTTGAAGTCGTCCCCGGCGTTTCCTCCGTCGTAGCGGCCCCGAATTACGCCGGCATCCCGCTGACTCATCGCGAGTATTGTTCCAGTTTCACCGTGTTCACCGGCCATGAAGGCGACGGCCAACCCGAAGGGAATTTGCTCTACAGCCAAATCGCCAAAATCCCCGGCACCAAAGTCGCGCTCATGGGCACTGAAAAACTCGATGAATGGACCAAAGCCGTCATGGCCAACGGGCTCGCTCCCGAAACGCCCGCCGCGATCGTCCAATGGGGAACGCGCGGAAAGCAAAAATCCGTCGCCGGCAACCTGGCGACCATCGCCGCCCTGGCGAAAGAAAAGAACTTTTCGCCGCCGGCGCTGGTCATTTTAGGAGACGTCGTCAAATTACGCAGCCAGTTGAACTGGTTCGAAAATCGTCCGCTGTTCGGCAAACGAATTGTCGTGACGCGCGGGCGCGATCAGGCGGCCGAATTGTCGCAAAAACTCGCCGGCCTGGGGGCGGAGGTTTTGGAAATTCCGGCAATCAAGCGGGTGGAACCGGACGACCGGCAGGGCATCGTGGACGCGCTGCTTTCGCTCAATTCGTATGATTGGCTTCTGTTCACCAGCGCAAACGGCGTGACGGCGTTCTTCGATTTGTTTTTCCGGCACTTCCACGACCTGCGCGAGCTGGGTGGCGCGAAAATCGCCGCCGTTGGCCCGGCTACCGCCGCGAAGCTGACGGAAATGCACTTGCAGGTGGATGCCATGCCCGACGAATTTGTGGGCAAAAAAATTGTGGAACGGCTCACCAAACACAGCAGCCTGGAAAACTGCAAGGTTTGCCTGCTTCGCGCCCAGGATGCCAACCCGGATTTGCCCAGGGCCCTGGAGGAGTCCGGAGCCATCACCGACGAAATTGCCGTGTATAAAACCGTGGCCGAAACCGAGGATATTTCCGGAGCCTCGGGGGATCTTCAGGAGCATGGGGCGGATTGGCTAACATTTACGAGCGGCTCAACGGTGCAATTCATTCATGAGCGGTTTGATTTGCCCAAGCTGATGAAGCGGTTTCCCGCGATGAAAATTGCGTCTATCGGACCGGAAACCACCAAAATGATCCAATCGCTGGGTCTGTCTCCAACCATAGAAGCCAGGGAACACACGGTTGATGGGATGGTCGCGGAACTATTGAAAAAGAAGACGCCTTGAGCCCAGGGAATTCGCGAGTTAATCTTTACAGAAAAATGGCCTGTCATAACAAAACGCAATCTGCCTGGATGTGCTTCGAAAACTGAACATTTCCAAGGCGCCCGCTGTCAATTTATACGAATTTTGGGAAGAAAAATGATCCGTGGACTAAAATTACTTTCGCCGTCTCTGGCATTGTTATTTTGCTGCCTGTCGGCCGCGTTGGGCGCCAATTTCACCGCGTCACTGGACCGCAGCACCATTGCGATGGGTGAAACGGCAACGCTTTCATTGACCTTTGAGGGCGGGAGCCCGCGAAACGTGCCTACGCCGAATGTTCCGGGCCTGCAATTCGCCGATACCGGGAATTCCTCGAGTTTCAATTTCGTCAACGGCCAGATGAGTTCTGTTGCGACAGTCACATTCTCCATCAGCCCGGAACACGCGGGCGATTATTGGATCCCTGCCATGGAGGCGGAAATCGGCGGGCAACAAATCCGCACGCCTCCGTTGAAATTAACCGTGACCAGACCGGGCGCGCCGAGCGGCGCGCAAATCAATTCCGGATCACAAATTGCATTTATGCGGTTCAACCTGCCGGACAAGAAGGTTTATCCCGGTGAAATGATCACGGGACAATTGCAAATATTTTTCCGCGATGACGTACAAAATTACCAGGGCTTGCAATTGACCGGCATGCCCGCGGATGGTTTCACCGTTGGAAAAATGTCCAAGGGCGGCACCGAACGCACGCAAATCGGCAATCGCGTGTACACCGTCATTCCGGTTTCCATCGCGCTGACCGCC
>DASXFM010000201.1:0-2564 GCA_036489615.1 Verrucomicrobiia bacterium
TATAATAAATTCGACCCGACAAGCCCCTTTGGCGGTTACAAGGAAAGCGGTTTTGGGCGCGAAGGCGGGTTACAGGGATTGGCGGCGTATTGCCGATTGGACTGAAACCATTTTGACTAAAAAATTATGAATCGTCTCGACGTCAAAAAAACCTACAAACTCTACATCGGCGGAAAATTTCCACGCAGCGAGAGCGGGCGTTACCTGCCCGCGAAATCTGTGAGTGGAAAACACCTCGATAATTTTACCCATGCCTCGCGCAAGGATTTCCGCGATGCCGTCACCGCCGCGCGGTCCGCGTTCGACGGCTGGAGCAAAGCCACGGCCTACAATCGCGGGCAGATTCTTTATCGCGCCGCCGAGATGCTGCAAAACCGCGCGAGCGAATTGGTGAATGAAATCGCGCGCTCGACGGGCGTCACGACCGGGAAAGCCAAACAGGAAGTGACATTGGCCATCGACCGTCTGGTGCATTTCGCGGGCTGGACGGACAAGTATCAGCAGGTTTTCGGCAGTGTCAACCCGGTCGCGACGTCACATTTTAATTTCACCACGCCCGAACCGACCGGTGTCGTAGTTGTGCTGGCGCCGGAAGAGCCGTCGTTGCTGGCGTTGGTATCGTTGATCGCACCAGTCATTTTGAGTGGTAACACGGTGATTGCTATTCCGTCCGAAAAATTTCCCTTGCCCGCCGCGACGTTCGCGGAAATTCTCGCCACGAGCGACCTGCCCGGCGGCGTGGTGAATATCCTCACCGGTAAGCGCGCCGAACTGATCACGCATATAGCGACACACATGGAGGTCAATGCGATTGCGGATGGCGCGGGGCAAACGGAAATCAGCGCCAAACTCCAAGCCGGCACGGCGACGAACCTCAAGCGCTATTCGAATCATTCGCTGGCAGCAACCGAATGGTTCACGGCGAAGCCGGAGAATCCCTACTGGATTTTAGACACGATAGAATTCAAGACGGCGTGGCATCCCATCGGGGTTTAGCCTCACGGGCGAACGCTGTAGATATTCAAAATATTTGTCTGATATTTTCAAACAAATAACAAGATTGTCATTGTTACCCTTATATTACTTGAGGGTTTTAAGGTTGGCCGGATAATTGCTTTCCAAGTTTTACTCTCAGAATGGTCATTTAAGGTTGATTGGTAATGACTTATAGCTCTATAAATTTTTGGGGATTTACAAAGGCAGTTGTAACTTTATATGAGCACGGAAAGGTTCCAACGTTTACACGAATTATCAGCGAAGCCCGGGGCAGCTCAAACCGCACCGGTAGCACGGGAATTTAGCCGCCGCGTGCGAGAGCGCCGTCGCGAGGGGTCCTTCTCGTTTCTTAAAAGCCGAAAGTTTAAATTTTGGTCCTTCGTTCTTGCCGCATCGATGACGATGGGCGCCGCTTCCAGTCTGCTTGCGCAGGATAAATCAGCGCCCCAAACACCGGCCGACACCAACGCCGTCCCTTCCACTTCCCAAAGCAATGCTGTCACAGGTTCGGACGTTTATAAAACGATGAGCCTGAACCAATTGATGGACCAGGATGTCACTTCCGTATCAAGGCAACCCGAACCGTACGGACAAGCGCCGGCGGCCATTGATGTCATCACCAGTGATGCAATCCAGCGGTCTGGAGCTTCGAGCATCCCCGAAGCGTTGCGGCTGGCGGACAATTTGGACGTGGCACAAAAGAACTCTCATGATTGGGCCATTAGCGCGCGCGGATTTAACACGTCGTTGGCGAATAAACTTTTGGTTTCGATCGATGGACGGACGGTTTACACCCCACTTTTTGCAGGAGTATTTTGGAATGAACAGGATTATTTAATGGAGGATATCGACCGAATCGAGGTCATTAGCGGCCCCGGCGGAACGCTTTGGGGCGCCAATGCCATGAATGGCGTCATCAACATCGTCACGAAAAGCGCCAAAGACACCCAGGGACTTTATGTGGAAGGTGGCGGCGGGAGCTGGCTGGAAGATTTTGGAGCCGTTCGTTACGGCGGGGTACTGGCTTCCAATGTCTATTATCGGGTTTATGGAAAATATTTCGACCGGGGCGATGAGATTCTCACCAATGGAAACAATGCCTCCGATTCATGGTTTCAGGGACAAGGCGGTTTTCGCATTGATGCCGACCTGCCCTCGCCCAATACCATTACGCTGCAAGGAGATTATTACAACGGCCATGAAAACGTGGACACGGGCGGCGCGGCCAATGATTATGGCGCGAATATGCTGGGCCGCTGGACCCATACTTTTTCAGATGATTCCGATGCGAGCCTGCAGGCTTATTATTCCCGCACTCATTTGACTGATCCGATTGCCGCGGGGACAGACCCGTTTGTTCCGGGTTTAAGCACGTTGATTGATGATCTGGATACTTATGATGTGGACTTTCAGCATCGTTTTCATCTGGGACAGCGCAATAATATCATCTGGGGGCTCGGCTATCGTTTCACGCATGAGGTGGATCACAACGCATCAAATCTGGAATTTTTACCGCCAACCGTAGATCAAAACCTGTACAGTTTCTTTGTGCAGGACGAAATCAAATT
>DASXFM010000304.1:0-3646 GCA_036489615.1 Verrucomicrobiia bacterium
CTCGAATTCGTCGCGCCCGTTACCGCTGCGCCATCCTGGTACCACTGATAATTGATCGGCAGGGTGCCCGAGGCCTGGACCGAGAGAGTCACCGGCGTCGTGGCATAGGTTACGACATTCGTCGGCTGGATGTCCTGCGTGATTTGTGCCGCCCCCTGGTTCACCGTCAAGTGCACTTGGACATTCGTCGAACCGTAGGTATTCGCGACCGTCACCGAATAGGGACCTGATTGAGACGTCTGCACGTTGACCAAGGTCAGCGTCGCATTCGTTTGTCCGGTGATCTGGCTATTATTATTGTTGTACCATTGATACGTCACCGGCATCGTTCCCCCTTGGACTGACGCAGTGAACGTGACATTGGCGCCCTGGTTGGTGCTTACGTTCGAGGGTTGTACCTGGACATTGACCGGCGCGATGCCGGAAGCGAAATAGTCCGCCTGCACCTGGCCTGCGCTCAGGGCCTTGTTGTAGATGGAAACATCATCAATCAATCCGTAGAACTGGTAATCGTAATTGATCGGATTGTTATTAGCCGATTCGCGGGCGCCGATGCTTAAAGGCATCGACGAGGCCAAGATGCCGCTTCCTGCGGTGATCGTGCCGCTGGCGATTTGACTGCCATCCAGGTAAAGATACACGTGGCCGCCGGCTTCATCGCATACTCCCACGACGTGGTGCCATAAACCATCATTGGCTACGACTGTAGTGCTGCTCGCTGCGCTGACCGTTCCCGCCGCATTGCGCACGAAAAATCGCAAAGCACCTAACGAAGACGCCCCGGTGTCGAGAACAAATTGTTCCCCGCCACCGCCATAACCCACTCCCACGATGCAGTTGCCTACGCCGTCATATTCGACTTCGTTGATCCACGCTTCAACCGTGAATTCAGCATTTCCGCTCGCTTTGCTAAAATTGAGGTACGTCGGAACATTGCCCGCGTAGTTATTGGGCGGGTTTTCATCACCAAATAAAGCAGACGTCTCGCTCGGATCGCTGTTGACCGCATCCTCCGAGGTATATCCCGCATTGCCGGTTACCGTATTAGTATATGTGGCATTAAGACCACCGACGTAATCATAGGCCGTTGCCGCCCCGGGTGCCTCATCGAGGCGATAGTACGCCGCCGGCCCATTGGCCAGCACCTGCACCGGATACGGAGCCGTGGGGTCCGTCAACACGGCTACCGAAATCGGAGTGATCGCATTCGTGCCGAGAGCATTCGTCAGGACGCAACCATAAGTCGCGCTGGTCTGGATATTCGTAAGCGTGTAGCTCGAATTCGTCGCTCCGGTTATCGCCGTTCCATCCAGGTTCCATTGATAGTGAATGGGCGTTGCGCCGCTGGCCGTCACATAGAGGGTAGGGTTCGAACCGGCAAAGATGTTAAGAAGCGCCGAAGTTTGCTGCGAAACGGCGGGCGGCCCGAAGATTGTCACATTGATTGTCGAATTGGTCAGTTTGCCGTAGGGATTGGTCGCCACTACATAATAGCTGCCGGCATTGGTCGTTCCCACCGGGGTATAACTGAGATTCGCGTTGGTTTGTCCGGCCAGCGGTGCCCCATTAAAATACCATTGATACGAGAGCGCACTGCCGCGAATGTCGGAATTAATGGTCAGGGTCTGGCCCGCATTGAGCGAGACCGAGCCGGGCAACTGCGACCAGATGTACGGCGGTACCCCCGCCGCATTGAATAGCGACTGAACCTGCGTCGCCGTGAGCGCATTGGTCCAGAAAGAAACTTGGGCAATCTGGCCGTCAAGATTGCGAATTGAGTTATAAGGTCCGCCCCAGGTCGGATAAGTATATTGCGAATCGCCACCCAGGAGCAGATCGACAGGACTTCCCGTGATGTCGCTGTTGGCGATGACGGGCGTGCTTATCGCCAATGCCCCGTCGAGATAAAGATATTCATTCGTTCCATCGGAAACCCCCGCCACCATGTGCCAATTGCCGTCATTGAAAGCAAAACCGTTCGTGATCACTTGTGCGGCGCTGGTAAACTGTAATTCATTGGTGCCGCCGGGATTGAAATGATTTTCTCCCGTGGCCGTATTTTGGCCAAGGGCCAGCCGATAGGAAGAGTCGCTATGGCCCAGGATTTCCTGGAACCGGCCCGGATTATCGGACGGACCAGTTTGATACCAGGCGACCGCCGTTATCGGGGCGCCATTCGTGGGATTTAACGCCGACGGGAGATTTCCGCCGCCTACGTCAACCGCACCAAACCAGCCATTGATCGCCACGGCACGGCTGTTCACTCCAAAACCGGCAAAGGAAGGCCCGGCCACACCCGGCGTCGTTCCCGGCTGATAAACCCCATTGCCCGTTGTCCCGAGTGTCCCATAATTCGTTGCTATCGGAAAAGTCGCGCTGGCATAACCGGCATTCGTTTGGATCTGTCCGTCATTCATCCGGAAATACATAGTCGGGGTGTCAGCGAGCACCGCATTGGTATAATTAGCGACGCTGGTGTTCGCTTGATAATGGGCCAGAACGCGCGTGCCGCTCAGGGCCTGGTTGTAGATGGCCACTTCCGCCAAACCGCCCCAAAGAGCATTGCCGTAGGAAACTGGCACGGCGGGGCCCGCGCCGATGATCAAAGGCGAAGTGGGATCCACCACGTAGGTATCCCCGGCGGCGTTCGCACCGATGGTTTTTGTCTTCGCCAGGACGCCGTTGGTATACATGACCTCATGACTGCCATCGTACGTGCAAACGACATAGACCCAGTTCCCGGCTATCAGGGTTGTTGGGCTGTCCACTTCGTTGGCCTTGCTTTCACCATTCGTTTCATAACAATCGAAAAAGAATTCGTTGTTGTAGGTCCCCAGTGAGAAACCGTCCCAGCCCACGCCATTGCCGCCATAAAATTGATTCGTAGGATTGGGGCCGCCGATGTTCATCGTGGTCTCACCACCCTCGCTGATCAAACTGAACAACCCCTTGGTGACCGAAGCCATGTTCACCCAGGCTTCCACCGAGAAGGGTGCCTTGATGGTCACCGCGGAGTTGGCCACCCCGTTGGTATTGCGCGGCAGGATGATGTATTGGCCGCCGGTTTGCTGGCAGTTCAACGCCGAATCGCCGCTGATCGGGCCGCTCTCAATGGCAATGTTATTGGTTATATACCACTGGTTCCCCGACGGTTGGTACCATGCGCCGTAATAACCATTGGCCGCCGCACCTAAACTGCCGTAGTTGGTCGCGGTGAGATTCACCGGCTGCGGCGGCTGGGTTGTTTCATTCAACGGCCAATAACCGGCCGGGCTCAATCCTATGACGGTATTGGAATAAGTCTGCGCAAAAGCGCTCGTGGCGGCGGCAAGCGCCAGGAACGCGGTTGCAAGAGAGGTGGTAAAACGTTTTTGCATGGTTGTAGTTGATTTGTTGTTTGGCGTTACTGATGAAATCGGGTGATTGAAAAATGAACCTTGCTCGAACTCAAACCGGTAATCCGATTCGGAATTCACTCGAGCGGAGCGGGCCTTGGACGCCGCTCCAAATGGTTGATGTGTCATTCTAGATTGTTTACCACGAAAGCGGCATATTCCGTAATCCCCCTTTGTTGGGAATAGAGTGTTACAAATCAGAAAAAAACTCATATTTCATCCCCCTTTTGGGGGATGCCGAAAAAGAAATA
>DASXFM010000309.1:0-7528 GCA_036489615.1 Verrucomicrobiia bacterium
CGTATTTAGTGGACATATCTATGACGGCATAACAAAGAATGCCCAAATCGGGGCGCGAACTTTGCCGGTCAATAGGGTCCGTTGCCTTCGGGTCGCCATCATCAAAATGCGTGAGCAGCATGGACGCCAAATGCCCACCGGCCGAAGAGCCCATGACGCCAATCTGGTTCGGATCAATGTGCCATTGGGCGGCGTTGGCCCGGACCATGCGCATAGCGCGCGAGACGTCCTCAAATTCGACCGGATAATGATAATTGCCCGAGCCCAGGCGGGACTTGAGCACGAAGCAAGTGATGCCATGCTGGTTGAGCCAAAGCGCGTAATCATTACCTTCATGCGGCGCGAGGCGCACATAACCGCCGCCGGGACAAATCAACATGGCGGTGCCGGTAGCGTTGGTCGCCGGCAGATACGGGGTGAGCGTGGGAATATCCTGAGGCTGGGTGCCCAGCGCACCGGGCGCGCCATTAGGCCAGAGTGGGATTTCCGGAAGCATTTGGGCAAGGGAAGTGATCATGGAGGAAAGCAAAACCGATAAGATAAAAAGTGTTCTCATTGAAAGATGTTCCCACCCTATCCCAATCTCCCGCGCGGTTCAATGGCAGAAAAAGCCAGGGGATCAACGACCGGGCAACAGGGATTGGAAGTATCGCCGGAAGGCCTCTTTTAAGCGCTGCTCGGGCTCAAGAGGATTGGCGATTTCTTTCGGGGCGGTCGTTAAGAGATTCATAGTGGCATTAGCCTCATAAAAAATGAGCCTGCCATTGGCATCCACATCAAAATCGATACCGAAAATATCGAGAGGAATCCGCCTGCGAATACCCTGGAGTCCCTGGATAACTGAGCGTCCGAGCGCTGCTTCAGGGTCTCGGCAAATGCGTTTTTCCTCGTCGAGGAGATGCATATTGGCCTGATAAAAGGCCAGGCGTTGCGGGGTTCTCCGGCCACGAACATTCCAGTGATCGCTGAAATCAACACGCGAAATAATGATCTCGTCTTTGATCATCGCCCCCCGGATCTTGCGGTAGAACCCATGGCTTTCCCGCGTATCGACGAATTGGATCACAAAGAACGTGTCCCGCAAGCCCGAAGCCAGGAGCGCCAGCAAAGCTTCCCGCGAGTCCACCTTATTCATTTCTTTGCCCTGTTGAGCCATCACCGTCCTGGCGATAAAAGGATAATGGTAATGCCGTTCGATTTCGCGGACTAGTTCTTCAGGATTCTTACCCGCTGTAGAAAAGCGCTTGGACGTGGGCACCAGTACACCCGGAATGTCTTCCAGCAATTTTGCCGTCATGTCTCGGGTGGTCTGGACGACTCGGGCAGGATGATTGATCACCGGGACACCAAAACTATCCACCAAGCCAATCAAATCCGGCAGGTCGTTTTCCGAAATGATCATTTCGCCGTTGGCGCAGTTATTGAGGACGAGATCCGGTTGTGGGATTTTCTCGCGGGCAGAGGGCCGGGCCGCCACACCTTCGAGGATGAAGTTGAAATGGTATTCATCATCCAGGATCTCAGAAAGCTGGCCGGGATAATTTTGGCACTGGAGGTGCAATAATTCGAACGACTTAAATAAATCCTTTTTGGATAAATTATGACTGATAACCAGGACCTCGGCCTTTTGGGTGGGGCGTCGTTCCGCAATGACGACGGGCGACAAATCCATTCTCATTTTGATGGAACGGAAATAGGCTTTTTCCGCCTCTTCCATCTGCCCGAGCTCTTTTAGCACCAGGCTTTTCGTGAAAAAGAGCAAAGGCTGGCTGGAATCCAATTTCAAAGCTTCGTCACAGGCGAGCAAGGCTTCTTCATATTTTTTGAGGCGATATAGGCTGGCCGCCTTGTTAAACCATCCCATGGTATAGGAGGCATCGTAGTAGAGGGCGCGGTCAAAGGCCTGAATGGCTTCTTCATGGCGGTTCGCCCCGGCGCGGGCGATGCCAAGATTTGACCAGGTCTCTGGTGAATTGTCCCCGGCAGCAATGGCTTTTTGCGCCAGATCTTCGGCCTCGGCAAATTTCTGGCGCCGGATCTTTACGGCGGAGAGATTGTTGAGCGTCGAGACCCGGTTGGGAATAATCTCCAGTGACCGAGAAAATTGGATCTCCGCGGCTTCCAGATTATTAGCTTGAAGAGACCGCAGGCCCTCCACAAAGAACTGTTTGGCTTTTTCAAGATCAACTTGCGATGTCGGTTCCACAATAAAGATGCGAAATGTTTAATCATGCGCCCGGCGGGGCCGGACCGCGCTTTTGTATAATTATTGTTTACGGCTGTGTCAATAAAGCTCGGAAAGTGCACGGATCGGAAATTATTTTATTTTCGGCCCAATTTCCTCTCGCAAATGCACTTGGAATCGGGAAATGGTCGAAATCTCATGTAGAATCCTCCGAAACCGCGGGTTCAGACTTGCTGTGGCACATTTTGATAGGAAAATGGGGAACGGGTCATCCGATTAAATCCAAATGTATCGCGACCCGATAATTTTATATGAGACCTGAACACTGGGCCATTTTCAAAAAAGCCGCCCGGATGGAAAAGTTGGATAAGATTCCGATGGCCATGATTGTGGACAGTCCCTGGATCCCCGGATACCTCGGCATTCCGCACATGGATTTTTACCTGGACCCGGAAATCTGGTTTCAGGCGCACCTGAAGATTCACGAGGAATTCCCCGACATCATCTGGGTGCCGGGTTGGTGGATGGAATATGGCATGGCTGCCGAACCTTCGGCGTTGGGGGCAAAGATCAAATTCTGGCAGGACAATACTCCGAGCGAATACCACACGCTTTATCACATCGAAGACATTGAGAAATTTCCACCGTACGAAGTTGAGAACGACGCGTTCATGGCGATGACCCTCCATCGCATCCGGAGGCAACGGCAACGGATTTTGGACGCCGGATATATCCTGCCCATGATCACCTCGCGCGGGCCGATGTGCACGGCTGGTTTCGTGCGCGGGACGACAGACCTGATGATCGACCTGGTAGAAAAGCCTGATTGGGCGCACAAGCTGCTCGACCTGAGCACCAATCTCGTGATTGATTGGCTTAAGGCCCAGCACAAGGCCATGGGCAACACGGTCGAAGGAATTTTCGTCCTGGACGACATCGTAGGCTTCGTGAATGAGGACCATTATAAGGAATTTTGTCATCCCTATCTCAAGCGGATTTGCGATGCCTTTCCGGCTGATTGGGTGAAGCTTTATCATAACGATGCCGAAGTGCAGGCCTGCCTGGATCATTTACCGGATGCGGGTTTCAACATGTTGAACTGGGGCAAGCAGACAGACATTGCAGAGGTCAAAGACCGCGTCGGCGAGCGCATGTGCCTGATGGGCAATGTCAACCCGCTCGAGGTCGGCGTCCGCGGCACGCCGGAAGAAGTGCGGGAGGCGACGCTGGAAGTTTTGGAAAAGGGCGGCGACCGCGGAATGATCCTATCCGTTGGCGGAGGGACCAGCCCGGGCATGCCCAAACAAAACATCGTGGCCATGCTGGAAGCGCTGGCTGAATTTAACGGACGAAAATAATTTAAGCTAAGCCGCCCTATGCCGGATTATGCGTTGATGAACCAGTGCCTTTACGAAGGTAAAACCAAGGAAGTTGAGCAGATGACCCGGGACGCCCTCGCGGAAGGGCGCCCGGTCCAGGAAATCCTGTCTGAAGGTCTCATCGCCGGCATGAGCGTGGTCGGCGAGGATTTCAAATATAATATCCTCTACGTCCCGGAAGTGCTCATCGCCGCACGCGCCATGAAAGCCGGCATGTCTGTGCTCAAGCCGCTGCTGGCCGCGCATGATTCCGGCGTGCAGCCAATGGGAACGTTGCTGATGGGCACGGTGCGGGGAGATTTGCACGACATCGGCAAAAATCTGGTCAGCATGATGGCCGAAGGCGCGGGTTTCAAGGTCGTGGACATCGGCGTGGACCAAAGCATCGACAAATTTCTCGCCGCCACCGAACTGCACAAGCCTGACATCATCGGCATGAGCGCCCTGCTCACGACAACGATGACCTACATGAAAACGGTCGTGGACGGTTACAAGGAGCGCGGTCTGACCCAGAAATTTGCCGTGGGCGGCGCGCCCATCAGCCAAGCGTTCGCCGATGAGATCAAGGCGGACGGTTATGGTTCGGATGCGTCGAACGCCGTGGATTTGTTTATCTATTTCATGGGCAAAGGTCCGCCGCCACGCGCCAAATCCAAAATTGAGTCGATCGAAGAGGTCAAAGCGGAACGCGCACAGTCGCGGGCGCATATCAATGGCAACAGCAAATCCAAGTTCCAAATTTTGTATTGGCAGGACATCCCGTCTGAAGTAAAAGCATGGGACGATTTTGACGAGATAAAGGTCAGTCTGCCGAAAAAATTTATCGTGCGCATTGACGCCTCAGCCCAAAAGCAGGGACTGATTTCCCAGGATGCTTATTCCGCGCATTTCCGCTGGAGCGACCCGACAGAACGTGCGGGTTCACCGCAAGATGTTGCCGAGGCCATTTGCCAGGAACTAACGGCGACGTTCTAACATGAAACTGTTTGCGACCATCACTGTCATCGGGCGCGACAAAACCGGAGTCGTGGCGCGGGTCACGAATTTTCTTTTCGAACAGCACGCCAATATCGAGGCGCTCGAAGAGCAGGTCACCCGTGGGCAATTCAGCATGACGTTGCAGGCTTCGTGGCCGAAAAAGAATTTTGACGCCGCCGGATTGCGCGGTGGCCTGAACAAACTGGCCGCCCAACTGGGCATGGAGATCAAGGCCCGCTTCTTCGAGCCAAGCCGCCGCCAGCGGTTCGCGATTTTTGTCACGAAGGAACCGCGCTGCTTTGAGACCATCGCCCTGGCTGCCGCCAAAAAATCCCTCGTGGCCGACCCGGCGCTGGTCGTTGGCAATCACGCCAGTTTCGCATCGCTGGCAAAAAAGCACCGGCTGCCATTTGTCCACCTGCCATGGGAAGATCGCGCGGGTGCTGAACTCAAGGCTTTGAAACTTCTGGAGGAGCACGAGATCGATTTTGTCGTCCTGGCGCGGTTCATGAAAATTCTGTCGCCGAACTTTGTTTGGCGTTTCAAAAACAAGATCATCAATATCCATCCGTCGTTATTACCGAGCTTTCCCGGCCCCCAGGCCTACCGGCAGGCTTATGAGCGCGGAGTGAAGATCGCTGGTTGCACCGCGCATTTCGTCAATATGCACCTCGACGAAGGGCCGATTATTGCGCAAGGAAGTTTTAATATCCGCCCGGGCATGGCGCTGATGGAAATCGTTGAGACTGGCCAAAAACTGGAAGCGAAAGTCCTCTTGAAAGCCGTCAAAAGCTACCTTACCAATCGGCTGGATGTCTATTGGGGAACCGTGAACCAGGTTTGACGATTACGTTCGCTGGTGTTTATCTACAGACTGGCGGATGGCTCGCGTGTGTTCCGGCGTGCTGCCACAGCAGGAGCCGATGATATTTGCCCCGGCTTCGATCACATCGGGAACATGGATCGCCATGTCTGCGGGCAATTGTTTGTAAACGGCTTTCATGTTTTCGAGCACCGGTAGTCCGGCATTTGGCTGCACCATCACCGGCAATTGGCAGCTCGCACGATATTGTTTCGCAACCATGGCTGCGCCATTCATGTCCATGCCTGTGCCGCAATTCAGCGCGATGATATCCGCGCCACGATCAGCGGCAAACTCCCCTGCCCGCTCCGGCGTCACGCCCATCATGGTGACGTAAAATGATTTATCCTGCGAAAGATCGTATGCAAGCGAAGCGATGACGCACGCCGCACCCGCCGCCTTGGCCGCGTCAATCGCCACACCGATTTCCTCCAACGACGTTTGGGTTTCGATGATGATGGCATCTGCACCGGCTTCCACCAGCGCACGCGCCTGCTCTTCGTAAGCGGCACGGGCTTCGGCTTGCGGCAGATCGCCATATGGTTCCAGGATTGCGCCAAGCGGACCGAGGTCGCCCAGCACGAATCCCTCACGCCCGCCAAAGGCCTCCCGTGCGATGCGCACACCCGCCTGGTTGATTTCGCGCAGGTCTTCTAAGTGGCCGTGGCGTTTGAGCATGAGCCGGCTGCCGCCGAAGGTATTCGTGATGAGACAATCCGCGCCTGCCTCCGCATAGTTGCGCTGGATTTTTAAAACGTGTTCGGGATGGGAAAGATTCCAGGCCTCACCGCAATCGCCATTGGCCAGGCCGGCGAGCATGAGTTGCGTGCCCATGGCCCCGTCACAGACCAAACGGCGCTCGCGCAAGGCTTCCAGTAGCGACTTTTTCACGGCGTCACGTTTTCAAGCAGGATTTCCGAGCCGGCGATTTTCAATTCCACGCCCGCGGCTTTGGCCGCATCCTGAAGCGCGGCTTCCAGCATCACCACCGGGTCTTTGCTCACCATCAGCCGGCGCATCAACCCCTCACCCTTTTTCGTTCCGACCGCCAGCGTGATCTTAAGCCCCTTGCGTTTACAACCAACGCGCGTGCCGTCCGGCAGCTTGGTGTTCATCGGCTTGATGAAAGCATCCACATAGTGGGAGCCAATTCCGGATTTTTCCGCAAACGTGGGTGGCAGCTTGTCTTTGGCGGCGGGATTGATATCGCACAGTTTGGTCATTTCTCTTAAACATTATTTGCCAACCTCCTGTGCTTGTCCATTCGGCCACCAAAAAATTACATGGAGAATATTACGATTCCTCGCAGTCGGGATCTTCCAACCGTGGCCGATAACGTTTGAAAGGAGCACGGCGATACTGACAATCAGGCAAGGGACATTGCTCGCAGGGAATCAGGGTTTGCAGTTGCCTGGCTTTGTTCAATTCCCGCGTCAGACCGATGACTGCCATCTGGGACTTTTTTGGCCGCAACATTCCCGATTCGAGAACGTCCAGCTCGCCAGGGAAATTACCAGTGAACTGCCGACGAAACAATTCCCATAACGGCACCTGTCCGGTGATGTTCCAACCGATGTAGCCGGGGCTGAAATGCGGCAACGCCGCCATTTGGTTTGCGTCAGCCCAGCCACAAATCCGCCCGTTGGCGAGGATGAGCAATTGTTCGACGACTGCCGAGCCATAGCTTTCCAGAAAATAATATTCGTCCGGCTTTTCGTCCTCCCAAAGTTTCCTCGCATGTTCCTCGCATTCCTTTCCGGCGCTCACGGCCACCAGCACAGCGCTGTGCGCCTTGGACGAGGAAAGCACTTCCCGCAATCGCCGCGAGGAAATCTCCATCCCGCCCAGGCAGAGTTTATCACCACTCCATTCCAACGAGGAACATTCCTGGGCGCGAATCCACGGACGGCCATTTTCCGCGAACCATTTCTGCGCCTCGTCCGCCAGCTCCCGCGCCCGCCCTTCGAGCGAACGGGTTTTGGGATAGCCCAATAGCCGCAAGTACTCGGCATCCGGGATTGTCACCGGCGGAGGGATTTCGGTCAGCGTGAACATGGTTCAATCTCCCCCAACCGAAACGGAAGTGTCCACGGGCTGAAATTGGCAACCTTCGACAAAGAAATT
>DASXFM010000360.1:0-3815 GCA_036489615.1 Verrucomicrobiia bacterium
CCTCCGGGCGACGAGTTGCGGCGAGAGTCCCGACCCGGTGTCGGGATAACTTTCCATGTTGTCCATTTCCATCCACGGCAAATGCGCGGGATCGACGACCCATTGGCGAATCGCTTGATCAGAATAGCCGAATTGTTTGAAAGTCTGAACCCAGGCGGATTCCTGCCCTTCGATGACCAGCGCGAGGTTTACGCCTTTGAGCGCTAGAAAATCCAATTCATGTTCAAACCTCGGCCAGTCCCACCACACCATCGTGTAACCGTATGTGCAAAAATTGTAGGCATAGCGAAACCGATGCGGGCTGACGATATGGATTTTTGTGGGTACCGACGGCAAGGGGCGGGGCAAGTTGAGTTGGTCGCCGTCGTTCCATGAAATATCGCAATGGCATGAATTCTCGAGATACCAGTTCAGCGCAGAGGCAATGGAAACGGCGCTATCTCCGCGAAGAACGATTTTGTCGCCGCGGCTTTCGATTTCAAAAGCATCATGGCCGTTATCCGGCGGAATAGTTTCGATGACGAAATGCCGCGCTGCCTCCGGCACCACGCGCGAAACCAGAGCTTCGGCGGCCCGGACGGACGGCAATTGGTCTGGTGCGGCAATGCACGCATTCGTCGTGAGGATGACAGCGGCAAGGAGAAGAAGCAATGAACCGGGGCGGGGGCGGCCTATGGAGGTTTGGGCAGAGCGGCAGCTCTGCCCTACCAGACCAATGTTTTGGTAGGGCGCTGCCGCGCCGCCCAAACTTCTCGTTTTGCGGTTCATCGGAAGATTTATTTTTTCTCCGTTTGCCGGGCGCCCGCCATCTTTCCGCCTTCAAAATACTCTTCGATTTCTTCGAGCGTTTTCCCTTTCGTTTCCGGCAGGAAAAAGGCTGCGGTGATGAAATAAATCACCGTGCTGCCGGCAAAGAAGAAGAACATGGTCGAATAACCGTGCCGGCCGACTGTCGGCAGGAAAACAGCGGCGATGGTCGTGGAGACCACCTGGTTGATTAAGAGCGTGATGCTCATGCCTTTTGAGCGAATGCGGGTGGGCATGAGTTCAGACAGGGCCAGCCAAACACAAACGCCGGGGCCGATTGCAAAGAACGCCATGTAGACGTACATGGCGATGGCGGTGAGCCAACCGTTGCTTTCGGAGGGCACTGGCGTGATGTACGCATTATCGATTTTGAGCGGAGCGGTTCTGGCCGCGTCCAGGTTGGCAAAGGGGTTTTTAAAGAAGGCCACGACTTTATTTCCCGGAAGACAATCATCACGGGTGATTTCAATGGGCGTGGTTGAAAGGGCATCGGAACGTTCCGCCGGAGTGGCCCCGCTGAAATCGCCGTAAGAATAAATCACGGTCATGGTAAATGGCGTGGAAACATTAAAGTGTTGAAGCGTTGAAGCGGGCAAAAGATTGGTCACCGTATCCTGGTTAAACGTCAGTGTTAACGCTTCGTTGGTGGAGACCATGGACTGTAACTGGTCCTTTATCTCGACGCGCATTTTTTCAGTGTTCTGGAAAAGTAATCCGACACAAGTCATCGAAAGCACAATTCCCGCCGTCCCCACAGACAGAAGGAATTTGCGCCCGATTCGGTCCACTAAAAAGACCGCGATGGGTGTGGCCGAAAAATTGACCAGGTTAAAAACCACCGATCCGAAGTGCGCCACACGGTCAGCCAGTCCGGCCTGGATGAGAATGGTCGCGTTGTAGCCGATCACTGAATTAATGCCGGTGGCCTGGTTGCAGGAAAGGATGACGCAGGCCAGCAGGAACGGAATGACGTATTTGCGTTGCAGCAGCGATTCGCTGATTTTCTCGCCGGTGCTGGAAACTTTATTTTTTTCTTCAGCGGCTATCTCCTCCATCTCTTTCAATTCAGTGTCCGCCTGTTCCTGGTTGCGCGAACGCAGGAGGGCGGCGCGGGCGGCGGCCAAATTACCGCGCCGGAAAAGCCAGCGCGGTGATTCGGCTACCATGACCGTGCCGATGACAAATAGAATTCCCGGCGGCAGTGAAACCCAAAAAATGCTGCGCCACGCGCTTTCCTTGGCGGCAAATAATTTTACGGCATCGCCCAATTGCGCCACGGCATCGACGCGATGACTGTAATAAAGTCCGACGAGAGAGGCGGCGACAATGCCCAGGACCAGCATCCACTGAAAAATTCCGGTTCCTTTGCCGCGACTCGATGCCCCGAGGCATTCCGCGAGGTAGAGAGGCGCTGCCACCCCGATCAGCCCTCCGCTAATGCCCTGCAAAAGGCGCCCAAAAACGAGCGTCCAATACACGTGGGCCAGGGCGATCATGGGGACGCTGGCCACAAAAAGAATGCCGCTCGCCGTCATGATGGCGCGCCGTCCAAACCTGTCCGCCAGCACGCCGGCAAAAAGAGTCGAGGCCACAGTTCCGAGCAGGACCGCCGCGACGATGAAAGAGATTTGTTGCGCGTTCAGCAGGCTGCCGTCGGGCAATTTAAAAGTCGCCTGGAGATAAGGAAGCGCACCCGAAATGATGCCCACGTCAATCCCGTACAAGAGACCTCCCAATCCGGCGACCAGGAGGAGAAAACGGTTGTAACCAATTTTGTTTGTTTCAATGGAATTTGCGCTGGTATTCATTTTTTAATGGCCATGGCCGCTGCTGTGGATTCCCGTGTACATAAAAATCAAGGCGAATAGCGGCAAACAGTCAATCCGATTTTTGATTTTCGATTTGAATGCCGTGATTGTGTCACAGGCAAATCAAAACGGGCAACGAATTTCCGGCATGATTGTTCAATAGAGATGATTTCACAAAACGTGCAGGAAACTTTAACGAAGTCCGTCAAATGAGGAGTGAAACCGCTATCTCAATGAAAATCGGCATACTCGTCTATTGCGCGGCGCTGCTCGTGTCCGACAGCTCACATGGTGGTGAGCTATCCACAAATGATCTGACGCAGCCGCCGCCGCATCGTTGGGCGTATATCCAATATCCCTGGGATCTTCCAAATTGTCCGACGTTTATGATCGGCTGGCCGTCCGGGGGATCTCCCGATGAGTCTTCACGCGGACTGCGAATGGACATCATGCATATCCGGCAGGGATTTGCATTTTTTAAAACGAATGCCATTTCGGCGCGCCTTTATCGGGCGGACGGTCAAATCGTTGAACCGACCGCATTGGGAAAAGGGCTGCTCAATGCGCCTGGATCGATAAGCACGTTTTCGATGCCGGGAAAAGAGCCTGACTTGCAAGTCCTGACGTATTTCCCCTGGGGACCGAACGTCCTTCAGGAATCCTGGATCGAAATCACGATTGCCCCGGAACGGTATTGGGTGGAGGTACCGTATGGGATTGATCGGAACCCGGCGGACCCTCTCGCTCCTGCCAACACCAACGGCCCTCCGCGCTTTGTCCCGGAAATGAATTCGTTGAATGAGCATGACCATGTCGTACGCTGGGAAAATGTTCACTACGTTCTCGGCCACACGACCGACGGCAGCGAACTGAGGCTGTATCAATCCAATCCTTTTAACGCCAAATGCGACGTGGATATTTGTTTTAGCCGTCAATCGCCAAATGTGTATTCCCCGCAGACAGAGGCTCGCCTTTTGGAAAGCGATGGCACCGTGGTCACCGGTCGCTGCGTCAATATTCACCTGGATGACAGCTATCCTGGGCGCACCGATACCTTCGATCTTTTTTATTACGGAGGTGGCGCATTGCGACGTTGGGTGAAAATTGAAATTCGCGTGGCGGGGGAAATCTATACTGTCACCATGCCGTCGAGTTTGTGCCAAAATTGTCATGGCCATGCGGGCGAGCCTGCTGCGGTTG
>DASXFM010000402.1:0-3866 GCA_036489615.1 Verrucomicrobiia bacterium
TTCCACATGCAGTGGATGCACGGCAAACAACGCCGCAATGAAGGCAGCGGGCCAAATTGCGCCATCGTCATTTTCCGATGCGCCGGTCCTGGTCCCGCGTCTGCCGCGCGCCAATTGCCACCACAAGGCGAATACCAAAACCGTGTTGGCGGCATGCAGGAGGGCGTTGACACAATGCGGGCCGGCGGGATTGAGACCGAACCATTCGCAATCGGCCATGTGTGAAAGCCAGGTGACGGGGTGCCAATTCGCCGAGTGAAACGTTGTCAACGCCCATTTGATTCCCGCGAGCGTCAAACCATTCCGGACCATCGGATTTTCGGTCACGTAATCGCCGTCGTCGTAAAGGATAAACCCATGCCGCGCGACTGGCAGATAAACCGCCAGCGTCAGGAGCGCAAGCAACAGGCCGATGAAACGCGGACGAGACATTCTAGGACGTTGGACGGTTAACATGCCGGAACTTAACAAAATTTAAAAATCTAAAGTTTTGCCCCCGCCTGCCGATGGTAGATTCATTGGGTAATTCCATGTTTAGTGTGAAAATGGTCGGCCGCATTCAATTGCGGCACGTTGATCTTCAGGATTCGGACAGGCTATTCGTCCTCATTGATTCCAATCGAGATCATTTGCGTTTGTGGCATCCGTGGGTAGATGCGGTACGATCCGAGAATGACGCCAGCCGCATGATTTTGCGGTGGGAACAGCAAAACGCAAACAACCAGGGCTTTTGCGCCGCAATTTTATTCGACGACCAATTCTGCGGTGTCATCCATCATTTAAATGTGGACTGGCAAAACCGCTGGACGGCATTGAGCTATTGGCTGGATGCCGCCTATCAGGGCCGGGGCATCATGACGATGTGTTGCCGGGCGTTGATTACTCACGCGTTTGTGGCGTGGGGCCTCAATCGTGTGACCATCGAATGCGCCGCCGAAAACGTTCGAAGCCGCGCCATACCGGAAAGGCTGGGATTTAAACTGGAAGGGATGATTCGTGCCGCTGAACGGTTGCAGGACCGTCAAGTGGACCACGCCATCTACGGTTTATTGCGTTCGGAATGCTGGTTCATACCCGGCAACAGCCCTGGGACAAGCGACGATCATCCTCATTCTGATCCTGACAATCAGTCCATAGGCAAAGACAGCAGCGTCAACCGCCTGCAATCCGCAATGGCTGTGGCGCCAACGGACTCATTTGACCAGTCGCTGAAGCTTGCCTTTGAACTGCACAATGCCGGCCGCGATGAGGAGGCTGAAGCGTTGTGCCGTGTTCTGAAGACAATCCGTCCCGGCGACGGTCAGTTGCTCTTTCTGCTGGGCATGATCTTGCATGGAAAAAAACAAGGCACCGAGGCCGTCCAATATCTGTCGCTGGCCGCACAGCATCGGCCGGATTCAGCGCGTATTTTCAAAGGATTGGGTTGCGCACTTCAGGGGTTGAAGGATCACGCCCGCGCGGCGGGAGCTTTCGAGCGTGCGATTGAATTGCAACCACAATCGGCGGATAGCTATTACAATCTCGGCAAATCCTGTTATCGCCTGGAGCAGATCGAACGGGCCCAGGCGCTTTTTCAACAGGCTGTCGAAATGAATCCGCGCGATTATAACAGTTGGAATAATTTGGGAAAATGTTTCAAGGAACTGAACCGGCTGGACGAATCCATCCAGGCGTATACACGCGCGGTGGAAATCGCGCCAGATTACGCTCTCGCGCGGCATGGCCGGGCCATTTCACTGCTTGCAGCGGGACGGTTAACTGAAGGTTTTCAGGAATACGAATGGCGATGGCGTTGCCTTACTCCCCGCAAATTGCCGCAGCCTGCGTGGCAGGGGGAAAATGCCCCCGGCAAAACCTTGTTTATTCATGCTGAACAGGGGTTTGGTGATGCGATTCAAATGGCCCGATTCGTTGGCCGGGCCCGCGAACGGGTGGGGCGTGTCATTCTTGAATGCCGGCCGGAACTGGCCAGGTTGTTTCAGTATTCCAATTGCGCCGATGTCGTCGTGCCTTATGGTTCGTCGAAACATTCATTTGATTGCTTTATCCCGATGCTGAGCCTGCCCCGTGCCCTGGGCATTGCCGGGGACAGTATCCCGGGTGAAACTCCCTATCTTAAAGCGCCGGCGTGCGAAACGATGCTGCCGGTGTCTTCGGGTCAATTGAAAGTGGGAATTGCGTGGGCCGGAAATCCGAATCACCATCAGGATGCCGCCCGTTCGATTTCACTTCATGCATTATCGCCCATCTTGCAGGCGCCTGATATTGCCTTTTACAGCTTGCAACACACGGTTCCGTCCTCCGACCGTCCGCTTCTCAGAGAACTGTCGAATATTGTTAATTTTACGTTTCAGGATTTCCTGGAATCGGCTTCCCTCATTGGCGAATTGGATTTGGTGATTACCGTGGACACCGCTTCAGCCCATTTGGCGGGCGCGTTGGGCAAACCAGTCTGGATGCTGCTTCAGCATTCACCCGATTGGCGCTGGTTCCTCGACCGCGATGATACGCCGTGGTATCCAGGCATGCGGCTGTTCCGGCAGGCAGAACGAAACGATTGGACCGTTCCCATCGCACGAGTGGCTGAAGCGCTGCGAGGGGAAATCCGATCGCCGGAATGTATAGACCCGCGGCTGGCGACGGTGTAATCTGGTGAAACGTGATAATTCTAAAGTTTTTGCGGAAATCGCCGATGGTGAGGTGGTGAATTATTTCTAACTACCGTGCAAGCGCAGATATCTGAAGGTGTCAGCCGGGTCGATTTGAAGCAAATCCAGTCACAACTGGCTCGTTGCCCGTCCCTGCCATCGCTCGGAAGCATCAACAAAGCACTGCAAGGTCTGGTGTTGATGGAACAGAGTTATACGTCGCAAATCGCCGAAATCATCCGGCGCGACCCCAGCCTCACGGCCCGGTTGTTGCGGTTGGTCAATTCGGTATATTACGGTCTTGCCACCCCCGTGAGCAGCATTGAAGAAGCTGTTTTTTATTTGGGCGTTCGGGAAATCAGGCAACTCGTGGTGGTGACCCCCGTCATCGAAGACTTTCAACGGCTCACACGGCAATGTGACTTTCCGTGGCGTGAATTCTGGCAGCATTGCATTGGCACGGCCCTGGTCACTCGCGAAATGGCCACAGCCGTCCATTCGCCCGGTGACGATTCGGAGTATGTGGCTGGACTGATTCACGACATCGGGAAGCTTGTCATGGCTTGGTCTTTTCCGGACCACTTCGCCGCGATTCACCGGAACGCAAAAGAAACCCGGCGCGACCTGATTGAGCTGGAGAACGAGATTTTAGGCATAGATCACGCTGAACTTGGAGCGCTTTACCTCGAACGCCATCGTCTGCCGGAGTTAATGATCCGAACGGCGCGGTTTCATCATCAACCCGAAAAGGCGGAAGAGTCCATGCGCCTCGTCGCTTGCGTACACATCGCCGACATGTTGGTTCGGAGTGAAAAAATGGGTTACAGCGGCAATTACGCCGAGGTGACTCGCGAACAGTGCATGGCCGCGCCGGCCTGGAATCTCCTTTTCGAAGGACCGCATGACATGGAGCGGACCATTTTGCAGGCGTCTCTGTCCAACAAGCTGGAATCCATGCCTCGAATGCTTGATGGGTTGGTCTGAACACCGCCTCAGGACATCGCCATAAAACTGTTAACGTGTTCGACGGATTGGCGGGCGTCCGCAATAATCTTTTCCAGTTTTTCAGTGTTGATTCCGAATTCCTTGCCCATCGCATCGTCAATTTTCAAATCGTGACTGTTTTGCCCCGGAACCGCGTCCACGTGGTGGGCCACCGCGTTGACAATGTGTACCAGCGCTGAAAGAGGGATTCCTGGTTTCACATTCGGACGATGA
>DASXFM010000387.1:0-11681 GCA_036489615.1 Verrucomicrobiia bacterium
CCAGGAGCGGGGCGGGCTTAAGAGCAGTGCCGCAAAGAGAACCACATTCGTCGGCCACATCACCGAAATGGGATTAGGCTGAAAGGTGAGCGCCAAACCCATCCTCGCGCCCAGATAATACCCCACAAATACAAAGAATCCCCTGAGGATCGTCAGTTGATCGAAACTCGTTCGCTGCTCCTCAACCATATTTGATCCGCTTTTTCGCAACCCGATCTGAGAGTCCTCTCTTATATTGGCAATTCTGGTTTGCACAATCACCCTTTCGAATCAGAATTATTAGCATAACAGCCTCATTAAAACTGTCTACGAAAAAACGATTCGAGTTGAGCCAGGAGTAGGGTGCGATGTTTCCATCCCGGCCTTTTCCACGAAAGGGGCTTTGCCAACAGGGTGGCGGAAGATCAGCGGTCGATGGGTTGAGACCGTGAACTTCTCCTTGTTTTGGCATAAAATCTGCGAAAAAATGTATTGTCTATGGAGGAATGCCGGAATCTGGACGGATGCAAAACGCATTTTGCATTTGGAATTGCAATTTTCATTGTCATGGCAATGATTTTTGCAGGCTGCAGTTCGCAGGAAATCACGAGTCCGCCTCGGTCGGCCACGGAACAATTACTATTGAGCACGGCAGCCGACCAGGCCCTGGCCGAAGCCAATCTCAGTATTTTCGCCGGACGAAAGGTCTATTTTGATTTCACCTACTTTGACAGTTACGATTCAAAATATGCCGAGGGCGAAATCCGCGACGCCTTCAGCCGGGCCGGGGCGCTAATGGCCCTGGACAATAAAAGCGCGGATGTAATTGTGGAGGCCCGCGCGGGGGCATACTCCATTGACACGAACACGGCTTTCCTTGGGATTCCCAGCGTACCGCTTCCGATACCGGGGACGGCGGAGGAACCGGTGACTCCTCAAGTCGCTTTTTACCTGTCGCAGGCGCAGATTTCTTACGCCAAGTTCTCTCTCTTGGCTTTTGACAATAAAACGCGGACTCATATCTATTCCAGTGGGCCACTGAACGGAAAGGCGCATAATACGTACAAGGCGATTTTGTTTATTTCATGGTGGTCAACGGACGTTCCCGAAAAGGCCAAAGGCAAAAAGAGGTTTAAATACGAAATTTGGTATCCACAATATGATACGCAGAATTTGCCGCCGCCGGGCAAAGGCAAGTGATCAGCCTCGCGTAAGAATGACTGGTTAGTTACTTTTCCCCTCTCGCCAGGGTTTTCTCTCCCGATATTGCGCCAGCATTTGGCTGGTCGTTGCGGCGGACTTTGTGTCGCCGACGGCTGTTTCCATTTTCAACCCTGTTTCGGCCGTTGTAATGGCGTCCGAAAATTGACCGGTTTCGGCATAAGCGGCGGAAAGGGTATTGAGCATACCGTATTGTTTAAAGCCGGTGAGCCTGCACGCTTGCCGGGCGTAATGGAGGGCTTCAGGGCCGTTCCGGACGGAACTATCGGGACATGTAGCCAACACCCACGCCAGGTTATTCAGTGCGGATATTTCATTGGATGCGTCAGGTTTGAGCGTCAGCACATGCAGCAGGTCAGTCACTACACGGCCCCAGTTTCCGACGGCATAATCGAGCGTGGCCAAATCCATGAAGGTGTCAACGTCCGGCCTTAGACTGACGGACAGCTGAAAATGGCGAATGGCTTCGGCATTTCGTCCTTCGAGTTCCAGCAAACGCGCATACATTTTGTTTGCAACCGGTTCGTGCGGGCTGATTTCCAGCGCAGCCAGATATTGGGCCTCAGCAGCCCGATAGTTTCGTTGCAGGAGGAGCGCATATCCAAAATTCAGGCGTGCATCGGTATCGTCCGGATTGTATTTGAGCGACTTCTCGAACAGGCCAACTGCTTTTGCATAATCTCCTCCTTCCGCAGCGGTGACGCCCAATTCATTGAGCGCGCCCCATGCGGCAGGGTTTTTCGAAACGGAGTCTGCCATTAATTTTTCCCCATTCTGGAACACTTCCGCGCGGTTAAAGCATAACACCGACCAGACGGCGAGGAGGATGATCGCCATGCCTGGATACGCAATCCTGCCAGCCAGCGCGGCGAGCGCGCCCGCGACGAGCGCCACCATGGCCGGGAGCGCAGAGTATTGAAGATGGTCTGATACCTGCCAGAGGGCCTCGAATTGAGCGTCAAAAAAGCCAAGCGCCGGGAACAGCATCACGGCAAAACATCCCATCCCGAATAACGCGTGCCGTCCCCAGCCATGCCGGAAGAACAGGCACACCAGAAAAAGGACACCGGCGAGAAGATCGGGCAGGAATGCCATAGCCGTGCCGGTATCGATCTTCCAGCGGAAATATTCCAGGTTGAGGCCAAAGGGGAAAAGGGCCTTGCCAAGATAGAACCAGAAATCATACCCGGCGCCCGCCAATCGCTGCGCAAAACCCGCGTGATGAAGCGTCAAAGGGGACGTGGGCAGCGCCTGATATTTTTGAAACCAAATGGACATGATTCCAAAGGCGAGTGACAGGACAAAAAAAGGCGCCGTATGGAGAATATCCCGCCGCTGAATCCTGCCGCGCTGCCACGCTGCACAGAGCAACAAAATGACCGGGAACATGACAATCGTGGTTTTGGCCATCAATGCGAGGATGAAGGAGGCCAACGAAATGAAATACCATAAAACGCCGATGTTGGCGGGCTGATCGTCGGGTGAATCCGATGGATAAAGCCGGGTATTTTCGTAGCGGAGGTAAGCAATAAAACTCAGCAGGAAGAACGGCATGGACAACGTATTTTTCAGTTCGGCAACGCGAGCCACGGAATTGACGCAGACCGGATGCACGGCGAACAAGGCGGCTGCCAGCCAGGCTCCGGGGATTTTTAACCGGACCAGCAATCGCCAGATCAAAATGGCGCTCAGGGTCTGGAGCATGATGTTGATGAGATGATAGCCGGCAGGATTTTGGCCAAACGCAAGATGTTCCAGCCACCATGCGAATGTCGTCAATGTGAAATCAGTTCCAAACCAGAGTGAACGCAAGGTAAGTTCGCCGTTGACCAGCGCATTGTCCCGGCTAATGAGGCGTTCGTCGTCCATGATAAAGCTTCCGGGTACGACCGGGCAATAGACGGCAAACGTCAGAATGGCAATGGCCAATGCGCCAAGAGCAAAGCGGAGCTGAGGTTTCAGGTTCAAGGTTCCAACAAACGTTGGAGCGTTGGAGCGAGGTTGGCAACCCAAAATCTTGAATTCAAGAAATAGCCGCCGACATTCAGCATCCAGGGAAAAATCGGCGGTCCAAATAAAAAAAGGCGAGCCGATGCCGGCTCGCCTCGTTGGATCGTGCGAAAGTTTACAGGCCTTTGCCGATCATGTATTTCAACAGGTCGGCCACGCGGCAGCTATAACCCCATTCGTTGTCATACCAGCTGATGAGCTTAAAGAAGCGCTTATTCAGTTCGATGCCCGAACCGGCATCAAAAATGGAACTGGCCTTGTGGTGAATGAAATCGGAACTGACGACTTCGTCGGTCGTATATTCCAAAATGCCTTTGAGATAGGTTTCACTGGCGCGCTTCATCGCAGCGGAAAGTTCCGCGTAACTGGTTTCCTTGACGGTGCGGACGGTGAGGTCAACAACGGACACCGTGGGTGTTGGAACGCGAAACGACATGCCGGTGAGTTTGCCTTTGACTTCGGGACAAACCAGGCCGACGGCTTTCGCTGCGCCGGTGGTCGAAGGAATCAGGTTGATTGCGGCGCTGCGGCCGCCTTTCCAATCCTTTTTGCTCGGACCATCCACGGTCTTTTGCGTGGCAGTGTAGCTGTGGACGGTGGTCATCAATCCTTCTTCGATGCCAAAACCCTCTTTGAGCAACACGTGGACGACCGGCGCGAGGCAGTTGGTTGTGCAGCTCGCGTTGGAAATGACCAGGTGTTTGGCGGGGTCATACTTCTCGTTATTGACGCCCATCACCACGGTGATGTCTTCGTTTTTGGCAGGCGCGGAAATAATGACCTTCTTGGCGCCGGCGGTCACGTGACCATAGGCGGATTTCGGATTGTCCTTTGCGGCGTCGGTGAAAAGGCCCGTGGATTCGATAACCACTTCGACGCCGAGGGATTTCCAAGGCAATTCGGCGGGAGTTTTGGCGCTCACGACTTTGATTTCCTTGCCGTTGACGATCAGAATGTCGTCCTCGGGTTTATCGGCGGCGGATTTTTTCGATCCGACCTCACCCTGGAAACGGCCCTGGGTGGAATCGTACTTGAGCAGGTACGCAAGGTTGTCGGCGGGCACGATATCGCCGACGGCGACGACTTCGACGTCTTTTCCGATCATGCCTTGCTCGGCGATGGCGCGGAAAACGAGACGGCCGATTCGGCCAAATCCATTAATAGCAACTTTAACAGCCATAATTTTAACTTTCTTTAAACAAATATGTTTTCAAAACGGGCATGAAAGTCTAGCAGGGTGAGCCCCCGCGTCAAGAATCTTCCGATGGCAATTCAGTTGTGCTGAGTACCGAACACGGCGATGCCATGAATTGCCGCCGGCGCGAGGAGGCCGATTCAACGCCTTTCTTTTCCTCATTTTCATTTCAGGCTGAATTGTCTAAAGTTTTTTGCATGGCGTTTTTTCGGCAGTCCATCTTGATTTTGTTTGTACTCGCTCTTGGCGCGGGGCGGGTTTTTGCGTCCGAGCAGCATGATTTTTCGGTGGCGGCAACGGCCTTTAAGACGAGCATGTGGAGCCGGGCGGAGGTTGAATTTGCGCAGTTTGTGGAAAAACACCCGGACTCGGCCCGTGTGCCGGAGGCGACGCTGTACCAGGCGCAGGCGGATTTTAATCAGGGCAAACTGCTGGACGCCCTGGCTTTGCTTCAGGCGCGCGAAGCGACCGCCGGCGTGCTGGCGGACCGATATGTTTATTGGATTGGCATGGTGCAGTTTCAAAATGGCGACTATTCCGCGGCCGCCGAGTCTTTTGCGAGATTGACCCGGACGTTTCCACAATCGCAGTGGGCGCTGGATGGCGTGGTCAACGAGGCGGCGGCCCGCTCAAAACTCAATCAATGGCCGCGTGTGTCCACGTTGTTGCAAGGGGGCGTTTTTCAGGGCGCCGCAAAGACGAACGCGACGGACGATCGCGTGCTTAACGGCCGCGTGTTGCTGGCCGAATCGCTGTTGGCGGAACATCATCCGGATTCGGCGACGGCGGTATTGCAATTGGCCGCGCCATTCAAAAACAATCCTGAATTGGACTGGCGAAGATCTTATTTGCTGTTCCAGGCCAGACTCGCGGCCGGGGACACCAACGAAGCACTGGTATTGTCGTCAGGATTGATTGCCAGCGCTGACCGCGCCCCATTGCGCGCGCAGGCCGTGGCAGACCAGGCAAATGTGCTCGAAAACCTGGGACGCCTGTCCGATGCCCAGACGGTATACGACGAAAATCTGACGAACGGCGCGCCGTCTGACTGGCAGCGCCAGGCGATATTGAAAATCGCCGATCTCTCCGCCGCGCAGACCAACTTTTCGGGGGCTGAAAATTCACTCGAAAATTTTCTCACGAGCTTTGGCAATTCACCCGAGGCGGACGCGGCGTTGCTGGCGCTGGGAGAATTGCACTTAAAGAGTTATGTCGCTGGACCGTCCGCCGGCAGCGCGGATCTGACGCATGCTCAGTCATGCTTTGACCAGTTTTTGAATACGTGGACGAACAGCCCGCTGCAGGGCAAGGTCTTTTTGGACCGCGGCTGGTGTTTTTGGATCCAGGGAAAATGGGCTGAAAGCGCGTCGGATTTTAACGCGGCGGTGGAAAGATTGCCGTCTTCGGTGGACCGGGCGGTCGCTCATTTCAAGCTGGGCGATGCGCAATTTCAGCTCAATGAATGGGCCAATGCCCGATCAAATTATCAAGCGGTCGTCGACGATTATACGAATTATCCGGTGGTGAACCGGGAACTGGGAGCGCAGGCGCTTTACCAGACACTGCGGGTTTGCCTGGACCTGAACGATGTGCCGGGCATGAGCAACGCCATGTCTCAAATTCTGAAGATTTATCCGCTGAATAACGTGGCTGAAAAAGGCATTCTGCTGGTGGGCCAGGGATTGTCGGATTTAGGGCAGCCTGAGCACGCGCGCGCGTTGTTTCAGAGGTTCGAGCAGGTGTTTCCCAAGTCCGAGCAAATGCCGGAAGTGGCCTGGGCCGTGGCGCGGACGTATGAACAGGAGACCAATTGGCCCGCAGCCATTTCCGTGTACGACTCATGGGTCAATCGTTTCCTGCAGGACACGAACGTTGCCGCGATCAAATACGCGCGAGCGTGGGCCAATTTCAAAGCAGGAAATGAAACCAACGCCTTCATTTTGTTCACCAATTTCGTGTCCGAATATCCGTCCAACGTAATGACGCCGGTCGCCGAATGGTGGCTCGGCGACTATCATTCCGGCCAGGGAGACTGGGCGGGCGCGGAAACGAATTACGAACTGGTATTTCAATTTAATCCTCCTTCATCGCTCGCCGATCCGGCGATATTCATGGCCGGGCGCGCCGCGATGGGGCGGCAGGGGTATGAAGATGCGAAAGGCTATTTTGCAATGCTGATGGCCCAAACGAATTGCCCGCCAGGATTGTCCGTTCAAAGCTGGATGGCCTGGTGCGCTCAGGCGTGGTTTGCCTATGGAGACGTGCTGATGCAGGAGCCTTCGGCAGATCCGAACACACCGCTGACCAACTATTTGCAGGCCATCACCGTATTTGAAAACGTGTACACAACGTATCCGGGAAGTGAACAGGCCGCGCTGGCATGGGGCGAAACCGCGGATTGTTATATGCAATTGGCCGGCCAGTCTCCGAGATATTACACCGATGCCACCAATGCGTACACGCAGGTCGTTGCCTCGCCCGCGGCGTTCGTTACTGAGCGTAGCGATGCCCAGGTTGGCATCGGTCTGATATACGAGAAGCTGGCCGCGTTGACGAATGGCGTACCGAAAACGGCCCTGCTCCATGCGGCGCTCGATAATTATTTAGACGTCTTTTTCGGAAATAATCTTCGCAACGGCGAGACAGCCGACCCGTTCTGGGTCAAAAAGGCGGGTCTTCAAGCGCTTCCGCTCGTTGAGCAGCTGGGAACGGGCGATCCGGACAAATTCATTGATCAGATGGAAATGGTGTTGCCGCAATTGAGGGATTCTCTGGAGAAGCAAAGGTTGGAAGTGCCGAGGCCGAAGGAGTCCGCGATTCACAGCCGACGGTCCGAATTCCTGACGGCGAAGGCCTCGATGGTGAGTGTGGATGGCGACGAATTTAAAAAACTGAAATTGAAACCTTCTATTTGACAGGATTGGTGAGCAAGTTTACCGTTACCATAGAATGAGTGAAATGGCCACAGCAGAACCGGTCGTCAGCCTCACCGAAGACGCGATGGATGAGGTGAAATCTCTTCTTGCCAAGTCGGAAAATGTTGGGAAAAACCTTCGACTGTATATTGAGCCGGGTGGCTGCTCCGGGATGCAATATGGAATGGTGTTTGATGAGAAACGGGACGGTGATCTCGTCTCGGAACGCGGCGGCGTTAGCGTTTTGATTGATCCTGTGAGTGTCGATCAGCTACGTGGCGCCGTTGTGGATTACAGCACTTCTCTTACGGCCGGGGGATTTAAGATTTCCAATCCAAACGCCAAACAAAGCTGCGGTTGCGGAAAATCCTTTCAGACTTGAGCCGGCTCGATCAACCGTCGCTCAGGCCTTCAAATGCCGTTCCGTGTGATGCGGAACGGCTTTATATTTAAACACGGGGTCAAATCCAGCCACGGCGAACCAGCCACATCTTGATTAGCTGGGTCAGACCGACGTAACAGACCAGCGTGCCTGTCAAAATTGGCCAAAATTGCCACGGCAACGGCACAAAGCCCAGGGGCGCTGCCAGCGGCGTGTATGGCAGGGCGGCGCCCACCGCCATAATCAAAATGGTGGTCATGGTAAGTTGCCAGCTCGCGCGCGACTGAATGAAGGGTATCAGGCTCGTCCGGATGACATGGACGATTAGCGTTTGGGTCATCAGGGACTCGACAAACCAGCCGGTGTGAAACAACGCCGCTGCGTACGTTTTGTCCGGGTCGGTGGCATTGCCGAAGCGCGCGGCCATATCAGCCGGCATCAGACCCAAATTGCTGCATTTGAAAAAAAACAGCATCACGCAAAATGTAGTGTAATCGAAGATCGAGCTGATGGGGCCAATGAACAAAATGAACTTCGTAATTTCACCGAAGTGCCACGGGCGCGGACGGGAAGTATATTGTTCCCCGACGTTGTCCGTCGGAATGGGTACCTGTGAAAAATCGTAAAGGAGATTGTTGACGAGGATTTGCAGCGGCCACATGGGCGAAAATTTGAGCCAGGCGCTCGCGCCGACGTAGCTGAAAACATTGCCGAAGTTCGAGCTGGCGCCCATGCGGATGTATTTCAGGATGTTGGCAAACACTTTACGGCCTTCGATCACCCCTTCTTCAAGCACCATGAGGTTTTTTTCCAGGAGGATCATGTCGGCGGATTCCTTGGCAATGTCGACCGCGTTGTCGACTGAAATACCTACGTCCGCCGCGCGCAACGCCGGGGCGTCGTTGATGCCGTCGCCCATGAAGCCGACCACGTGTTTCTTCTTTTGGAGCGCCTGGACGACGCGCTTTTTGTGGGCGGGCGAAAGACGCGCATAAACGTCCGTGCTGTCAATCGCCTCGGCCAGTTGCTCATCGGTCATCTTTTCCACGTCGTTTCCCAGAAGAATTTTTTCGGCGTGGATTCCGACCTCGGAACAAACTTTGCGCGTGACCAAATCGTTGTCGCCGGTCAATACCTTGACAGCCACCCCGTGCTGGCGGAGGGCGGCGATGGCTTTGGAGGCGGACTCTTTGGGCGGGTCCAGGAAGGCGAGGTAGCCGGTCAGGCACAAATCGCATTCATCATTTTTGGTAAAAGTGTTTTGTGACCCGAGCGTTTTGGTGGCGACTGCCAGCACGCGAAACCCGTCTTCGCTCAACGAGTTCACCTGCTCGATGAGGTTGCCGACCAGGATGGGTTCCATCGGAAAAATTTCTCCGTCGCTGGCGAACTGGGTGCACCGGGTGAAGACCGCTTCCGGCGCGCCTTTGGTCAAAAGCTGCCGCTGTCCGTCCGGCGCCTGCACGGCCACGGACATCATGCGCCGCGAAAAATCAAAGGGGATTTCGTCCACTTTGCTGTATTTGTCCACAGACAATTCCTTGTGCAGTTCGGAATACCTCAATACGGCGCGGTCCAGCACGTTCTTCAGTCCGGTTTGAAAATGGCTGATGAGATATGCCTCGCGCAGGACTTCCTCGCTTTCATTTTTGAAAACGTCGCAATGGATTTCCAGGATGACGTGGTCGATTGTCAGGGTCCCGGTTTTGTCCGTGCACAGCACGTCCATGGCGCCGAAGTTTTGAATGGAGTTGAGGCGTTTGACGATGACCTTTTTCCTGGACATGGCCAGTGCGCCCTTGGAAAGGCACACAGAAACGATCATCGGCAGCATTTCCGGCGTGAGCCCGACAGCGACGGCCAACGCGAGCAGAAACGCCGTTTTCCAATCGTGTTTCGTGATGCCGTAAAGAAAAAACACCAGCGGTACGATAACGACCATGAAACTGATCATCAGCCAGACAAATTTTTTGACGCCTTTGTCGAACGCGGTTTCGATTTGTTGTCCGGCGATACTGCTGGCCATCTTGCCGAAATAGGTCTGCGCGCCGGTGGCAACGATGATGGCCGTGGCCGAACCGCTTTCGACGCTGGTGCCGAGGAAGCAAAGGCTGGACCGCTCAATTGGTGAAACCGTGCGCGTGTCGGGGACATCGTTTTTCTCGACGGGCAACGATTCGCCGGTGAGGGTGGCCTGGATGATGAATAGATCTTTCGCGGCGATCAGGCGCACGTCGCCGGGAATCATGTCTCCGGCGGAAAGTTTCACGATGTCGCCCGGGACAAGCTGTTGCAAAGGGATTTCTTTGGGTTGCCCGGCGCGGACCACGGTTGCGGTGACTTTAATCATCGCCTTGAGTTTGGCGGCCGCGTTGTCCGCCTTGGTCTCCTGGATGAGGCGCAGCAGGACGGCCAGCACAATCATGGCCACCATGATTCCGCCGCCCACGTAATCGCTCGTTCCTCCCGCGGTGACAAACGTGACCGTGGCGATGACCGCCAGCAAAATGACGAGAGGATTGCGCACCGCCACCCATAAGCGGTGCAGCCAGCCGTGTTTCTTTTCCTGGGCCACTTCGTTGGGCCCGAAAACTTCGAGCCGCTCGGCAGCCTCTTCTTCGCTAAGTCCTTCCGCCGAAGTATTCAGGCGCTGCAAAACGTCCGCAATTTGAAACGACGCGGCGTCGTTCAACAGGTCGGCGGCGCGCTGGCCGGTCATTTTTTTCTCGGCGGTCATAAAAATAGTTTAACCGACGTAGCGTTCCAGGACAGTCAGGAGCGAACGCAAATGCTGGCGTCCTTCCGGCTTATTTCCGGCGCTCTCCACGTAGGCGCGGAGCTGCGATTCAATGACTTCTTCACTGAAAGACTTTAGCGCCCGGCGCGCGGACACCACTTGCATCAGGACATCGGAACTGTCCATGTCTGTCTCGACCATCTTTTCAATGCCTTCGATTTGTCCCTTGATCCGCCGGAGGCGGACGACGAGCGCCCTTTTCTCAAGTCCGGGCCGGACCTGCTTCATTTTCATTGCCGTATTATTCTTATCATACTTCGCGCAATGCGCCATTCAAAAATGGCGCTTGACGCTATATAGGGTATGGGGGTATATGGGTTAAGCCTGGGGGAGACGTTAAAGCGTTGAAGCGGCCGCACGAGAAGCCTTTGGTAAAATCTTGGATGCCGAAGCAGGGTGCTCCAAATCCAGATGGTCAGGCCGTGAGCACGAAATGACTTGCCCATGAGGATGGAACATGTATCATATGCTACAAGATGAAGCTGATGAAACAAAGCGTGGCTTTGGAGGCTCTTGGCGTGGCTGGCGGTTTGCCATGGGCGCTGATTTTACTTGCCAGCGGTGTCTCCGCGCCGGCCCAGTATGTCCCCAACGGTTTTCCGGCTGAATTTTCCGCGATACCGGGCGCGGGAACTACGAATTCGCCGGCTGGCGCAGGTTCGCCACCGGGCCTGCAGCAAAACTGGAACTTTCATGCACAAAGCACAGGCATTATCCAGGGTTATCCGGGTTTTCGTTCTGAATATCCCGACGGTCCGAACAGCCTGCCCTCTGGTGGTGAAGTGAGGGAGACGATCTCAGTGGACTTGATGGCCGGCGTCCGGCTTTGGCACGGGGCGGAGGCGCACGTGGATGGCCTGATGTGGCAGGGGTTTGGCCTCGCGAATACGCTTGGAGTGGAGGGTTTTCCGAGCGCCGAGGCATTTCGTATCGGGACATCGGATCCCAACGGTTCCATTACACGTTTTTTTATCCGCCAAACCATCGGCTTTGGAGGCGACCAGGAAACGGTCACGGACGATGATTTCGATCTGGCCGGCCAGAAAGACGTTTCACGGTTGACCGTCACCCTGGGGCGGTTCAGTGCGAAGGACATTTTCGACAATAACGCCTACGCCAACGACGCCCGCACGCAGTTCCTGAACTGGGGACTCGGGGCCAATGAAGCGTGGGATTATCCGG
>DASXFM010000457.1:0-7119 GCA_036489615.1 Verrucomicrobiia bacterium
CATCGCACGGTATATGCTCAGAACGGATTTGCGCGGCCAGTTTCAGTGATTCATCAGCGCCGAATTGCCCGTCCCCGCGGTACTGGACGCCCAGTCCCCATAACGGTGGCACACAGCCTCCTCCGGAAAAAAGATTATAGCGTTCCACCGCCTCCAGCATGGCCGGGCCCGCAAAGATATAAATATCCACGCCTTTGGCCGCCGGAATGTCCACCAGCATCGTCTTGTTTTGCTGTTCCTGGGGACGGTACAAGTCAGCCGTACTGGTTTTGGCGATGCTGTTGCCGGCTGCTTTGGCCGTTTTCACCGGCGCGACGTCGCCGGTATAGAATGACGCGAATCTCGCCGTATCCACGAAGACGCCGTATCCTCGCGAAGAAACGTAGAACGGCACCGGCGCATGCGATTCACCCAGGTCATTTTCCGGATGGTCAGTTGGTTTAAGCATCACTCTCCGGCCGGCGTGCCCCGTCTCTGTTTGCGTCATGTCGAATAACTTCGTATTCAACCCAAAACCATAAATGCCTTCATCCGTTGTCATCGGCAACCGCACCGCGCAGCCCCGGCTCGACACCTCGAAACTGATTTTCTCAACGTCCAATGGCATCTGGTCAACTGCCGGCAATGCTTCCAGATTTTCTCTGGCGATGGGCGCGGTGCGGAAAAAAGTTGGAGTGAATTTTTCCGGCTCGCCCAAACGGATTCGCCAGATGCCGGGCGCAATTAATTCCGCTTTCGGTACAGATTCTCTCGCCCGGGTTTTTTGCAAGCCGATGGCCAGAAGCAGAATGGCTGGCAAAGCACGGAAGATAGGAATTAAAGAGCTCATGGTCATAAAATATTGAAAAGGATCAATGGTCAGAATCGCCCAAAGCAATCTCTTGTGATGGAATATTCCAGCCTTCGGCGATCAGTTTAGGCATCTCTCCGGCGAGGTTTTTGTCTGCAAATTCCACAGAAACGATTTTACTTTCGCCGGGCAGCAGGGAGAAATAATTATCGCTGTAAAACACCGGCAGCACCCGCTCCCCGGAATTCGCGCGTTGCACTTTGAGGCGAATGGCCAGCGCGACGTTCCTGGTCGGATTGGTAATGCGCACGGAAAGTTTGTGAAGTTCGTTGCTGTGTGATTGTGTAGCTTGCGCGGCCAGTTTCACTGGCGGCAAATCATTCAGAGCTTTGCAGGAAGCGCCTTTCGCACTGCTCCAATAAAAATTGTCCGAGATGATTTTTTTGCCATGCTTCAAAGTAAGTTTCACAAAGAACACCGGCGATGAATCCGTCGGGCGCGTGATGGGAAAACAATCTTTCACGCTCGTCGGCGTCAGGTCGAGCTTCACGGACTTGTGCCAGATTTCCTGGCCGGCAAAATTGTAAATACCCGCTTCCGCCGTCAATCCATTGCATTCGGAAGGGGTGTTGTTCGCCGCCATGATGACATCAGTGTCAGAATCCCAAAGGATGTGGATGGGTTCGCAGCCTGATTTCGCGCCAAAATACGCGCCGGTCATCTCGAAATAATGATCGTAAAGCTGGCAGATGAGCGACGGCCATGCCGCCTGGGTCATCCAAACTAAAATACCGCTGCCCTGGTTGGCCTGGAGCGATTCAAACATGGCTTTGGCAGTCTCCAGGTTCACCATCTGCGCTTTGCGGCAGTAATCTTCGATTCCCGAAACGTCTCCGTAACGCTTTTCGATTCGCTGCGTGTAAAGCGGGCTGCGGCCATGATTGCCGCCCTCCGTCTGGTAATCGTGCACCGCCCACATATCATTGATGGGCCAGAGATCCTCCGGAGGCATCATCGCCCTCATGCTTTCCACCGGCGGCACGGCCACGATGCCCAATTCGCTATGCAACGTTCGGCCGCGATGCGCAAAATACCAATCCACATCCTGCACGGAATAGGGGCCAAACCCGGTCACTGTGCCACTCGCGGAATGAGGAATGTAGGTCCGTGTGCCATCCAGGGAAGCCACCGCCGCGCGCATTCCCGCGTCGAGATCCGGCGGCGGGTTGCCTTCGTTTCGACCGCAATAAAGGGCGAGTGAAGGATGACTGCGTACGCGAAGGATTTTGTCGCGCGCATTGGCCATGAACATCGTGTGATCTGCCGGTTCAGGCCCGTCCGCGGGATTCGCGATCCAAAAATCGTCCCAAATCAAAATGCCATAACGATCACACGCGTCGTAAAAAGAATCGTGTCCCTCCATGCCCACCCAATTGCGGATCATCACCAGGTTGGCATCGTGGTGCAAACGCACCCGCAAATCCATCCCGGCATCATCCAGGTTGAGCATCCCCTCGGCCATGCCCCAGTTTCCCCCGCGGCACAAAATGCGCGTGCCATTCACAAAAACGGTCAGGACTTTGTTGATTACGCGACACTCCAATTTGCGGATGCCAAAGTTTGCCGATTTTTCATCGCTCACCTGGCTGTCCTGTTCGAAGCGCAACTTAAGTTGATACAACGGTTGCTGGCCGTAACCATTCGGCCACCACAAACGCGGATGATTGAAGGCCAGCGCCGGACAATTCGTTTTATTAAGTACCACTTCGTTCGTCTCATTCGGCGCCAATGTTTCCGTCTGTTCGAAAGTCACATTGCCAATCGTGCCGATCAATTTTCCTGTTTGGGGCACGGAACTATGATTTTGCAACTCCGCGCGCACCGTCAAGTCAGCATGGGAAACATCCGGTAGCGGCAAATCCGTCGTCACCCACGGATCCTGAATAGTCACATCGCCCGAAGTTTGCAGGCGGACATTATTCCAAATGCCGACGTCACGCCCGCGCACGATGGGAATCCAATTCCAGCCCGAGCTCGCCAGGAACGTCGGGCTGTCGTAACCCAGTAAAGCTCCGTTGCTGGTGGGCGTGTTGAGCTTTTTATGGAGGATTTTGACTTTATGAAGGACCGCGAAGGTGTCCGAACCGGAGTCGGCGACTTTATGGATCAGCACTACGAGATAATTGGTTTCACCCGGGCGTATTACTTTAGTCACGTCGAAACGGCCTCGAATGTAGGCGCCGTCAATGTGGCCAACCTGTGTACCGTTGAGATAAATATCCGCTTTCCAGTTGATGCCGCTGAAATTCAGCCAGACGCGCTTGCCGGCGTCACTGGCCGGTGCGAGGAAATTGTCGCGATACCAAAAATCGTGCCGCGTAAAAAAATCTTCCGAAATCTCGCTCATCTGGTCGCCATACCATGGATCAGGAATTGCGCCGATGGCCAGATAGCTGCCCAGCACAGTCCCCGGCACTTCCGCCGGCAGCCATCGGCTATCATCGTAGTTGGCTTGCCCCATTTGTTCCGGCGTCGCCTGCACGAACATCGTATTGCAGAGCTTCCAGTTCCCGCCCGTGAGTTCCAGCGACCCATAGGCGGCTGGTGCCGGTTGCAATGCAGGTGTGAAAAGCAGCTTACGCTGGCCATAAACTTCGACTTCAGAAATGATGCAACCCTGGCCCGAATCGGAAACAGCGGTTGTCACTATCCGCAAATGCCGTGCCGTGGTGGGAGGAATGGAAATTCCCTGCACGCCGCCAACGCCATTGGTGGTGGCATAAATTTCCGCCCACGTTTGGGGATGCAGGCCATCATTGGAAACTTCCAGTCGAAAAGCCGTGGCATAGGATTGGCCCCACTTCAAAACCACGCGCGTGAATGGGCACGCTTCGCCGAAATCCATTTCGAGCCAGGCGGTCTGGCCAAGTTTACTTTCCCAATATGTCTCCGTGCTGCCATCAGTTACGAGGTCAGCCGTGTGATCATCATCCGCCGAGCCCGATTGATAAGCCGCACAATTTAGCGCGATATTTTGCGACGAGTCGCCGCCGCCGTCTGCCGCCAAAACAGAGGCCGCACAATCGAATAGAACGGCCAGCCAAAGTATTCGCAGACAGCTTATGATTCTCATATTTAATTTAAACTTCGGCAGCCGCTAAACCATCTCTACTTTCCTTCTCAACTCACAAATTGGTTGATTTTATATTCCAGCCATCAGTATCAACGATAACATCGTGCGGTGAACCCGTCGTTTCAATTTTGAAATTCCTGGATTCTCCGGGCAAAAGCGAAAAATAGTTATCACTGTAATAGACCGGCAAAATGCGCTGGCCAGTTTTTGCGTCGCGCAATGTTAAACGCACTTCCAACGCTGGCGTTTGGCTCGAGTTGGTGACCTTGCCTTCGATCGTGAATTTTCCCGCCGGATGCCGGATATGCCATTTGCCTTTCAAGGTCACTGGCATGAGTGAATTCAATTCCTGTAATTGCCGCTCGTCGCGGGCATGCCAATAAAAATTATCCGAAAGCAATTTGCCATCCGCATCACGCAGTTCCAATCGTACGAAATGCGCCCCCTTCGCCGGCCAATCCAGGGTAAAGGCATCTGTGCAGGCGTTAGCCGCCGCAGTCAGCGTTTGCTTCCTGGTTTGTTCAGGATGCCCAGACAAATCATAGATCGTCGCATTGGCGACGACATCCACCAGCGGTTGCGCATGGCGATTGATCACTGCTATTTTGCAATCGGGCAGATTCATCTGGATATGCACCGGCTCCGACCCTTTCATGACACCAAAAAGCGATGCGTTCGGGTCGTAATCCCACGAATAAAATTGCCAGATCATGCTCGGCCAGGAGGGATGGCTCATCCAAATCACCAGGCCGCTGCAATCGTCCCATAAACGGCTGTTAAAGCCTTCGATCAGGGCGCGATAAGTTTCGTAGTTCAACATCTGCGCTTTCCGGCAGACGTCGTCGAGGTCGCGCGGCGCGCCATAACGGGCGGTGATTCTTTCAAAAGTCGAGCCAATGCTTCCCGCGCCTTTGGAGTGCATGTCGTGGTAAGCCCAATCATCCCCCGGCGGCCATAAGTCTGCCGCGGGCATCATCGTCCGCATCTCTTCCGCCGAAGGAATGGAACTGGCGCCCAACTCGGTCGAAAAGCCCTGGTTGAGGCTGGTGAAATATTCCGTCAACGGCAGGTTCGACCACGGGCCGCTGTTGCGCATATTTACCAGCCGTGAATTGGGCTGGTAATAGCGCGTGCCGTCCAATTCATAGATCATTTTATTGAAGGCCTCATTCAACGGCTCGGGCGGCACGCTTTCATTACCCGAACACCACAGCGCGATGCTCGGGTGATTACGGAAACGTTTGATGATGTCGGCGGCATTGCGGGCGGAGAGATCGAGATCCACCGGGGCGTAATTGTGCGACTCCGTGTTCACCCAAAATTCATTCCACACCAAAATCCCATATTGGTCGCACAAATCATACAGCGCTTCCGAGGTGCTTTGGCCGGCCCAATTACGGATCAAGTTGAGCCCGGCGTCATGCTCGAGCCGGATGTATGGCTTCAGGCGTTCCCGCGAAATATTTTTCATTGCGTCGTCCATTCCCCAATCACCGCCGATGCTTTCGATGCTCTGGCCATTCACCCGGATGACAAGGTAAATTCCCATGTTTGTATCGGCGGCAGGTTTAAGAGCAGGGGAATCCTCCATGCCCGGCCAGAGAGCCACGGTTGTCTCCTGGCCTTGTCCCCAATGAAACGGGGTCGTCGGAATTTTCCCGCCGGCGGCGATGATGGCCGCATCGTGCCGTGCCTTGTTTTCCGGACCCCAAACCATTGAATAACGGCGATTATCAATCACCGGTTTCGAAGGGTCGCGCATCAGGACCGGAGTGAACTCAACACGCTCATGCGTGCCATCGTTCTTTTTTACTTCAAAGTCATAACTCATTTCTCGGATGCCGAATCGTAACGCCGTGCTGTCCGAATCGTTGCCATCCGCGGAAATAAAATTAAGTTTCAGATGGTAAAGTTCCGGTTTGCCATAGCCGTTAGGCCACCATAACCGGGGATGCTGGACGGTTAGTTGCGGAAAATCCGACGGCGTGAAAGCGATATTTTTAGTCTCTCCTGGCTGCAAAGTCACCGGCTGTTCAAATTTCACGCCCTCAAAAGAACCACGCAAGGCTCCCTGTTGAACCGCGTCGGAGG
The DNA here is from genome assembly GCA_036489615.1 of Verrucomicrobiia bacterium. Lineage (GTDB taxonomy): Bacteria > Verrucomicrobiota > Verrucomicrobiia > Limisphaerales > UBA11358 > UBA11358. The sequence continues at coordinate 6,015 of DASXFM010000457.1, forward strand.
CGTTATGCAAATCCGTCTTGATCGTCACGTCGGCCCGTGAAGTATCCGGTAACGGCAATTCAGTGATGACTTGCGGATCTCCCATCGCCACCGGACCCGTCGCCCGCAAAACCACATCCTGCCAGATGCCGGCGTCACGGTCGCGGATCATTGGAATCCAATCCCATCCCTCCGTGCACTCAAACGTCGGGCCGTCCATGCACAGCGCGCCACCATTGTCGCGCGGGCCGAACTTGACTGACTCCTCGCTCAGAAGGCCGGGGTCCGGCGGCGGCGTGATCATGACTGCCAGCACGTTTTGCCCGTCCGTCCGGACAAGCTTCGTAACATCAAATTTGCCGCGGATGAACGCGCCCGTGATATGGCCGAGGTATTGGCCATTGAACCAAACTTCCGCGTAGTAATTGATCCCATTGAACTGGAGCGTGAGTTCCCGATCCGCAAAACTCTTTGGTACCGTGAAAGCTGTGCGGTACCAGTAATCCTGTTTATTCAAGTTTTCCGGGATGAGCCGGTTGTTCAGGCCGAAGTACGGGTCAGGGTAGACCCCTTCATTGACCAGTGTCGTCAGGACCGTGCCGGGAACGGTCGCATCATACCAATCCGCCGTGTCCACCCCGGGTTGAGAAATCGCCGTGCCATCGGTGTGCAATTTCGGCGCTTCAATCATTTCCCAACCGGCATTGAAAACCAATTCATCACCGCGCAACGCCGGCGCGCCCGGATTGGCCAGTTTGGGTTTGCGGTGAGCGTCATTGACGAGCGGTGCGCGCGATACCGGAAATTCATCCGGCGCCTCCGCCCGCTTGCCGTCCGCATGCACTATTTCTTTTGGATTCAGCACCGGCTGCGGGCGAAATTCACCGGGTTGTTCCGCAGATGCCGTTAAATAACCAGCCAGAACGGCTGCGGAGATGAAAATGGTTTTAAGCTTAGTCATAATTTTTTTGTCCCAAAGAAAGCCCGGACATTTCTTCTTCCGGTATGCTCACCGTGACCGAACCGTTGGCGGGGATATCCACTCTCACCAGCACAATCGTTTTAGTCTTGTCCATGGAATCATATTCGGCCAGCACCTTGCCGTTGGCAACCCGGTCATACCTGC
>DASXFM010000471.1:0-4906 GCA_036489615.1 Verrucomicrobiia bacterium
CACGCCTTTTGAGACTGCCTGATCGATTCCCCACATTGAAATTGTATGACGCGCGATGGCTTGTATGTCCGCATCGGCCTCCTCTGTCAGTTCGTAGAGCGGCACCTTATTTGGGCTTTAGTTCGCTGTATGCGTTCTTGAAAATCGCCCCGACGGTACGTCGGCTGACCGCGCCGTTTTTTGCGCCGCCAATACGTTCGTCCAAAAGTGATTCGAGCGCTTCCTTCTGTTCCGTATCTCCGTTTACTCCAAGCGTGCGCTCAATCACATAGTCCTTGATGGACTTGCCTTGTAAAGCCGCCATGGCCTTCAATTTTTGGTGCTCATCCCGCGTGATATCTATGCAGATACGACTCATGAAAGCCTTTTTAAATATTAAGTCTAGAACAACATTTGTGCACACACCCATCAGCACATTGACGCGCCATAACGCGGGCCATGCCTTCTTTCACTTCACTGCCACCGGCCACCCATCCTTCCACGCTAATTTCCCAAGGGCCAGCCGCGAGCGACCGTATGTCGCAGCATCGTAGTAATGGTAGCTGAACCAAATCGTGTTGCCCTCTTTCAGTATTCCGATATGCCCGGGACCGATGAAACGCCCCGTGGACATCAAAAACTTTGAGCCGCCACCATCCTCAAGATCCTTGCCGTCCCGGTCCAGGTAGGGCCCGGTGACCTGCGTGGCCCGGCCTACGCGAACTTCGTACGTGCTGTTGGTGCCTTCGCAACACCGGCCCCAATTCACAAAAAGATAATAATAATCCTTATGCTGCGTCAGGCACGAGGCCTCGATGGAATAGTTCCATGCCACCGGATAATTCGCCGAATCCTTCGCGCGCAGACCGGTGCGCGGGTCCAATTGGGTCACATAAATACCGCGCCAATAGGAGCCAAATGCCAGCCACAATTTCCCGTCGTCGTCCAGCATCACACTCGGATCAATCGTATTGTAGTCGCCTCCATTGGTGGACGCGATCACCCTGCCGCAGTCCGTCCAATGATAATCCTGCGCGGATGGGTCTAGCGTCGGATTCGTCGCCACGCCAATTGCCGAAACTTGTTTGCCGAACGATGAAACCGCGTAATAGAGCAGGAATTTTCCGTCCACGTGGATAATGTCCGGCGCCCAAAAATAGCCGTGAAATCTCGGCACCGCTGTTTTCGTCCACGCCGGCGCATTGGAAAAAACCGGCGCGAGTTCCGTCCAATGAATCAGGTCCGGCGAAGACTTCATCCGAACGCCCCGCCCGGTCGCGAAGATGTAATAGTGATCGCCGTCTTTAATAATCGTCGACGGATCATGAATAAAAGTATCGCCCTCCAGGGCCAGCGGCTCGAAGTGCGCGGTTCGATCATCGGCCGCATCAGCGCCCAACCAGATGAAGGTGAACAGTGCACATAGAACGATTCGAAGGATGTCCAATGCTCTCCTCATAGTTGGAATAGTCTCATGAGAAAACCAATCAGGAAGATGACAAAGAAAAATGTCGAGCCCACCCAGGTTCCCAGCATGGAAAAGGCGATAAATTTGGTCGTTTGGTTTCGAATCCCAATATGACAATGCGTCATGCGAACCTTGATAATCCAGGAAACCAGCCCGACGATAGCCGGCATGGCGATCACGATGGCCATCAATTCATTCCGGCTGAGAGTTTGATGTTGCCAAATCAGATATTGAAGCCAGGTAATGAATCCAAGCGGCGGCGCGAGCAACACGAACAGTTCAAGGGCGAAAGACCCGGCGGACGCTTTTAAAGCCGGATTATCGGATTCGGGATTCGGGTCCAGTTTGGCCCTTTGCTTCGGCGGCGAAAAGAAATAAGTCAAATCCATCCCCAGAACGAGTATGCCCATCAGCGCCCACACCTGAACATCCTTGTAGTTAGACCAGACAACCAGCCCGATGATGGCCACGTGAAACAGGGTCAGGCCACCAGCGTCAATGAGCCGGCGCGCCTTTTTTCGCGGTAAATGCGATGACTCGTGCCGTTCGAGAGTCTTCCCGGGTTTCTGCACTGGCAAATCAGGATTCATTTGCCGATAACAACCAGAAGGGTTGAACTCAACAGCAATCCAAATAAAAAGCCGCCGGCGCCGATCCAGGCGAACTCGCCGAATCTTTCGTCAATAAATATTCCCCTGGCCCGCCGTGCGCGGGCGTACATGAACAGTTGCAGCCCCACCCACAGCCCCAGCAAAATGATGAGTGCCGCTCCGTTGTTCGCGTGAACGTAGAGGGGAACGCCGCCGCCGACGCCTGTCGAAAAGAAGGCATGGAATCCCGTCGGTGTTTGTGGGCCGCGCGTGCCGACCATGACGGTATGAGAGCGGTGGGGAGGCTTTTAGGCAAGCCGAAATCAGTGTATCTTCAATTTACAAGTTTGACTGCTAAAGGAGCGAAATACACGAAAACCTGATTTACATAAACTCCGCTTCAACTTTTTTTGTTTGGCAACGGCGTTTGCATCCCTATCGTAATCCCCATGAAATCGGACGATTTTTCAGGTTCCCGTGTTCTTGTCACCGGCGGTGCAGGTTTTATTGGCAGCGCCCTGGTTTGGGCGCTCAACCAGCGCGGTTGCGAGGACATTGTCGTGTGCGACATCCTGAGCACGAATGAAAAATGGCGCAACCTGACACCGCTGCGGTTCGCTGATTATGTCGAGGGCGACGTCCTGCTGCCACGGTTGCAAAGCCGCGCCCTCGGAAAGTTCGATCTGGTCCTCCACCTGGGCGCCTGCTCAGCCACCACCGAACGTGACGCAACCTACCTCATTCGCAACAACTACGAGTTCACCAAAGACCTCGCCGCCTGGGCGCTTGGCGCAAATGCTCGTTTTGTTTACGCCTCAAGCGCTGCCACCTACGGCGACGGCTCGGCCGGCATGGAAGACGGCGACGCCACCATTGAGGCGCTGCGCCCCCTCAACATGTACGGCTATTCAAAGCAGCTCTTTGATTTATACGCCAAGCGTGGGGGTTTTCTGAAACGCATCGTTGGGCTGAAATATTTTAACGTGTACGGCCCAAACGAAGATCACAAGGCCGACATGCGATCGCTCGTCCACAAGAGTTTTGCCCAGGTGAAAAGAGAGGGCGTCATCCGGCTCTTTCGGAGCTATCGCAAGGAGTACAAGGACGGCGAACAAAAACGCGATTTTCTTTACGTCAAAGACGCGGTGGCCATGACGTTGCATCTGGCGGCCAACAAAAAGGCAGGTGGTTTGTTTAACATTGGCAGCGGCGCAGCGCGGACCTGGATTGACCTTGCCAATGCTGTGTTTACCGCATTGGGAAAAAAGCCGGTCATCGATTTTATCGAAATGCCCGATGCCATCCGCGACAAGTACCAGTATTTCACGCAGGCAGACATTTCAAGACTCCGCGGCACCGGATATCGCGCAAAAGTAACGTCTCTCGAAGACGCCGTGGCCGATTACGTGCAAAATTATCTTGAACCCGATAAACGGCTGGAACCGTAGGAAACGCTTGGATTTCTGGATTGTTGGATTAATGGATGAATAAGCGATCGGACGATGTCTAGAGACCGTCCATTAATCCATAAATCCACTAATCCATTTATCCAACGTCGGGTCACTTTTCAGCGATCAACGAACTCTTTTCGACTGCTCCGGGGATTTCCTTGCGGGAAACAACGACATGGTCCACCAGGCCGTAAGCTTTTGCCTCATCGGATGACATGAAGCGGTCGCGATCAGTGTCCTTATCGATTTCTTCGAGGGTCCGTCCGGAATGTTTGGCAAGGATTTGATTCAGCCGGTCTTTTAGCCGCAGGATTTCCTTGGCTTGAATACTGATATCCGTGGCCTGGCCTTGCACACCACCCCAGGGCTGGTGAATCATAATGCGCGCGTTGGGCAAGCCGTAGCGCTTGTTCTTTGCGCCCGCTGCCAGCAACACCGCGCCCATGCTTGCCGCCTGGCCAACACAGTAGGTGTTCACATCGCACGTAAGATATTGGATGGTATCGTAAATCGCCAGGCCCGCGGTCACGCTGCCGCCGGGCGAATTGATGTACAAATGAATGTCCTTCTTGGAATCGGCCATCTGCAGAAACAAAAGCTGCGCGATGATGATGTTGGAAACATTATCGTCCACCGGCGTTCCCAGGAAAATAATGCGGTCAACCAGCAGGCGGGAATAAATGTCCCAGGTCCGCTCTCCGCGGCCGGTCTGCTCAACTACAATCGGAACGAGAAAATTTTGCATGTCTTAGAAACTACTTCATCTGTCAATATTCGCAACGGATTTTTAAATGAGGTTGAAGCGTTGAAGGGTTAAAGCTTTGAATCGGCTTGTTTGCGCCTCCGCAAAAACAACGTCCAAATCAAAACAAACGCCGGCGCAAAATCCCCCGGCTTTTCCTCAATCCAGCGCATAACCCGCTCTGGCGCAAACCAATCGCCGGTTTCGATTTCATCCGGATGCAACTGAAACGGCCCGTCGCTTTGGCACTGATAGGCCCAAACAAATTCGGCGTCAGTTTCCGCGCAGGCATCCACTTTAAAGAGCCGCGCAGGCGGGGCGTTTAAGGCTAGACCGATTTCTTCCCGCAACTCGCGCATCGCGGTCTGGTCATAATCCTCGCCGGAATCCACGTGACCGGAACACGAGGAATCCCAGACGCCCGGCTGTCGGTCCTTTTTCATCGACCGCTTTTGCAAAAAAACTTCGCCGTGCGAATTAAAAACGAAGACGTGAATTGCACGATGCAACAGTCCGCGCGCATGGACCTCGCTCCGCGGCGCGTGTCCCACCACCTCGTCACGTTCGTTGACGATGTCAAAGATGTCCTCGGTCACAGCCATGTTTATCCACCATCCTTATAATCAATACTGCCCTTCGTCAATCATCTGACGTCGCGACCGTGCCGTAGCGCAGG
>DASXFM010000537.1:0-3613 GCA_036489615.1 Verrucomicrobiia bacterium
CGAATGTGGAGGGCGGTTCGTGCGTCAAAATTCTCGATCGGAAACGAGCTGAAGCTGACTCCGTCGAACTGCATTAAACCCACCGGGGTCACCAGCCATAAATAGTCGTCCGGCCCCTGGGTGATACCGTTGATATCGTTGTCCAGCAGCCCGTCATCGATTTGCCAGACGCGCGTGAACCACTGCGAATTTGCGGCGGCTGACGCCGGCAACCCGGCTAGAAGAAAAAGCAGCCCCACGCATGCGCGAAAATAGTTGAATCCGGCTGCCATAGGAATCACAGTTTAGTTTAAACACAAGCGGACGTCTGCTCAAGCTGCTATGCTCGCCTGAAAGGGCGATACCGCGTCAGGGAAAATTGGCGCCTTTTGTCAGGGAAGGCTTTGCCTCCTTTTGGCCCAACTCTAGTGAAGGCACTGGATTCGGGGAGTTCGAGGGGCCGGTGGGATAATAAAAATATGATTGCCTCAAATGCTAAGCTCTCAACGATATTAAAATCAGCCTTGCATAAGGCATGTTGGCATGTGTCGGTTGGCGGATGCACCCTCCCAACATTTTCCCTGGCTATCGGAGAAAAAACAAAACGTAACCGAACGTTGCGGAATCCGGCTCAACCGATTGTATTCCGAAAATATGAACCAGAAATTTCATTTTATGTGTGGTGTGCATGGCGTCTGGAATACCGCGATGAGGTTATTGCAAGCAACGACGGTGGAGACGGCGAAATTGAGCGAGGTTTAAAACGAATTATTGGCAAGTCAATTTTGAAAATGGAGATAATGCCACCTGCATGGGACTTCGTCATGCATTTCGATGGTAGTCTGCGCTTGGTAGTTTTTTGTAATTACGCCGGGAAAAAACCAACTTTCAGCTGCAATTGGCAAGCCAAAGTGCAGCATACGAGAATTATTGCCGGTCCCGGTTCTGAACTTGAAATCGCTCAATTGAAGTAAAATCGAACATGGCGTGCAACCGTACCAGATTCAGGAAATTATGATGTCGCAATGAGATCGACGTGTGGCTGGAAATAAAGCGATTGTTTTCTATGAACACTGACCCATCGCACTACAGCTTTAGTAGTTTGCTCTATTATGACAAAGAGCCCGAACGTGAAGTCGTCACTTCGCTGTGCTATTTAGTTGGTTTGACCAACTCAGCTAACCACAAGATTTCTGACACATTGCCAGCCAAACGGATCATTACATGGCTCTGTGAAGTGGAAGAGCAATGTCTTAATTCAAAACATCTTGAAGCACAGGAGGCTTTTTTTAAGCGATACTTTGACGCCGGTTTTTATCCTCAGACTCCGTGTATGGCCGTGGAAAAATGGTCTCCGATTGAGGCGATGTTGTCACACAAATTGCAACCGGAGGTGTTGAATCGAGAGCCAAAATTTCTGGCAGTGGCAACTGGAATTTGGCGGCCTCAGTGTGACATTCAAGCTGTCAAAATTGACGATGCGAAGACGGATGAAGAATTATTTTGGGCTATAATCAAAGAAGTCTCACAATTGGCCGAGGAACGCAGGATGTGGGTCAGCATTATTGCAATGCCCGGATGGTCTTATGACCATGCGGTTCACTCTCTCCGCCCTTGGCCCGTTGAAGAAATTGTCAGGGCCGGTCGGGTCGTTTGGAAGAGGACCCATCAAGGCTAAATTTGCGAACTTTCTTGGTTTGGGATTTACGGGGCTTTGGCAGAAATTAGCGTCCGCAATTCGATTGCTGGCCCAAAATCCGGTTGAATCTTGAGTGCATCGTTTACGGCGTTTGCTCGCCCAAATGGGCGATTTGCCCAGGAGGAATTCTGCTTTATATTGGGTCGCTGATCCAAATGAGCGCGAGTGCATTGCCATTAACCTGTTCGCCGTTGAAATAAGCTTCAAAAATCGCGATGGCCTCGCCCTGGCACGTTGGAAAACTTCTCAAATTCCGATAAAATGTACATGAAAACGACGACGAAATGGCTGGTGGCGGGAATCATGGCGGTTTTGTGCTCCTCAATCGCCCATGCACAAATCAGTTATACCAATTCACTATTTGGCTCGACGCTTATTTATTCCAACGCCTTTAACGGGGCGGCGGTGAACATTTCCAATACGCCGCCCAATTACATTAACGCGGTGTTCGGCGGCAGCAATAATGCCGTTTGGCTTGATGCGTTGGGAGCATCTGACACCAATGTTTTTTATGCAAATGGTAATGTGGGGACCTCACAAGGCGATAGCATCATATTGCCGTTTGCCCCGCAATCCAATCACGTTTACACGCTGACGGCCACAGTAAGCTTCTCCGGCAACCCGGGAAACTGGGTCGGTGCGGGTTGGGCGCAAAACTACGCAATACCCGGTACGAACAACGCCCGGTTCGCTGACAGCGGTGTAAACGGTTATGATTTTTCGATCCTGACTGAATCGAGTGGAAATGTGCAATCCTTTGCGGGGCCGCATGCGACGCTGGGATTCTTCAATCAGAGTAGCTTTTTCACCGCCGGGGTGGGAACTCATATGTTGACCCAGATATTGGATACTACCAGCAATAAATGGGTAATCGCCGCTTTTGTGGACGGTGTTCAAGCCGGGACAAACGATACGCCATTCTCCAGCAATCCGGCACTGCACGCGATTGGAATTACGCAAAATGTCTTTCCCAGTGCTGGTGACCAGGCATTTGTCCATTGGGATTCCTTTACACTTTCCGCCGCCCAATTGGTGATTATAAAGCAACCCGCGTCAGTGGCTATTAGCGCGGGCGCTTCTTATACAAATCTGGTTCAGGTTGCGGGCACACCGCCGTTTTTCTATCAGTGGTACACAAACGGGGTTGCCGTTCCCAACGCCACCAACTCCGGTTACATTCTGAATCCCGTAATTCCCGGGGACCAAGGCGTTAATTATCAGGCAGTGGTGACAAACAGTGCTTACGGCGCTGTTACCAGCACGATTGCCACCTTGACCGTTTATACCAACCCGGTGTTTTCGAGCACACTTCCAATAACCTATACCAATCCGATTTCGCTCTTCGGTGGCACAAATTCCGGTGGGACAAATTATGTCGGTTCAACTCCCACATTCTCCGTCTCCGCCAGCGGCGGAGTGCCGCTGATTTATCAATGGTACACCAATGGAACAGCCATAAGCGGGGCGACGGGCGCCAGCCTTACCTTCACCAATTGCCAGTTGGGTGGTCCCACGAACTTTGCCGTGATTGTGGCGAATAGTTATGGATCGATTACAGATGCGGTCTCGGTGTCGTATCTGCCGACACCGACAGCGCCCTATCCGCAGGCAGTGCTGGCGCTCCAGCCGGCGGCGTTTTGGCGGCTCAACGAGCAGCCGGACAATAACAATGGCAATGTTGGGACGATTGCCAATGATTATGCGAGTGGGAACAATGGCATCTACAATAATGTGGTCCTCGCGCAGCAGGGCTATAATTCGGCGGAGCCGGATGAGACTTCGGTGTTTTTTGGAAACGGCGGAAACTATAATAGCTATGCCGGTTTGATAGAGGGACTGGATTTTGCGAAGCCCACGGGCGCAAACAGTGAATTTTCGGTAGGCGCATGGGCCAACGGCGAAGCCGCTGACGTCGGCGCGCCGGTTCTTAGCCAG
>DASXFM010000555.1:0-3134 GCA_036489615.1 Verrucomicrobiia bacterium
AGCGAAAAAGCGAATTCGGTGAAGATGAGTTTCGGGAAAAACAGCCTTTCGATCACGGCCAACACTCCTGAGGTGGGAGAAGCCCGCGAATCGCTCGCCGTGAATTATAAAGGGAAAGAAATGGCGATCGCATTCAATCCCCGTTATCTGATTGACGCCTTGAGCGCGCTGACCGAAGACGAAGTGTTTTTTGAGCTGATCGATGAACTGAGCCCCGGCGTTCTTAAAATCAACGGCCCGTTTCTCTACGTTGTCATGCCGATGCGGTTGAGTTGAAAAATAAAGCGATTTTCAATCGTCGGTAAAACCCGGGCGTTAAAAGCTCCCTGAGGGGATTTTCTTATTGGAGCCCATGCGGCGGCCGACCAAATGGACCTTGTGACGCGAGACCCGGATCGCGTAAAAACTTATTTTTCGTCGGTAAAACTGATTGTTCCAAAAGAGTAAGAGGACAAACTACATTTGTTCGACGACCTCTATCCCAAGGACATCCAATCCCTGTTTTAAAACACGCGCGGTTAAGTCGCAAAGCAGCAAACGGGAATTGCGGGTTTCATTATCCGCTTTGAGCACGGGACAGTTTTCGTAAAACGAGGTAAACTTCCCGGCCAAATCGTAGAGGAAAATGCATAGAAAATTCGGCCGGAATTCATCAGCGATGGCTTCCAGCGTAAGGCCGAAGTTCAATAGATGCTTAGCCAGTGAAATTTCTTCAGGGGCGGCCAATTTAAGGGTCTGAGCCAGAGCGCCGGTGTCCGGAGCCTCCGCCTTCCTGAAAATGCTTCGGATGCGCGCGTAAGCGTATTGCAGATAGGGCGCGGTGTTGCCATTGAGCGCGAGCATCTTGTCCCAACTGAAAACGTAATCGCTCTGCCGGTTAGGCAGGAGGTCGGCATATTTAACCGCTCCCAGGCCGATGACCCGGGCGATATCCCGCCGGGCCGGTTCCGGCAGGCTGGGATTTTTCTCTGACACGATCTTGAACGCGCGTTCTTCCGCCTCGTCCAGCAAGCCGGTTAATTTTATGGTCTCGCCGCTGCGTGTTTTGAACGGTTTGCCGTCTTCTCCCAGGATTGAGCCGAACCAAACATGCGCGAGCCTGGTTTTTGATGCGGGCTGCCATTTCCTGAACGCTGTAAAGATCTGCCGGAAGTGCAATTGTTGCCGGCCATCGGTAACGTAAATAATCTCGTCCGGCCGCCATTGTTCGAGCCGAAAGGCCAGCGTTGCGAGGTCGGTAGTGGAATAATTGGCCCCACCATCGCTTTTCCGGATGAGTGCGGGCTTGTCCTTCAATTGCGGGTCTTCGTCGAAGAAAACCGCGATGGCCCCTTCGCTTTCGCGAGCGATGTTCTTTTGAAGCAATTCGTCGATGAGGGGCTTCAAACGGTCGTTGTAAAAACTTTCGCCGTAGGTGAAATCGAATTTAACACGCAGGCGCGAATAGATTTCGTCAAATTGCTTTTCAGAGAGCGCGATCATTTCGCGCCAGATTTTAAGGTTTTCCACGTCGCCATTCTGAAGTTTGACCAATTCGAGCCGGGCCTCTTCCAAAACAGAGGGGTCCGATTCGCCGGCGGCGTGGACAAGTTTGTAAAGCCGTTCCATTTCGGAAATAGGATCCGACTTGAGGGCCTCGACGTTCAGGAATTTCTTCCAGCCGACGAGCAATTTCCCGAATTGTGTGCCCCAATCGCCAATATGATTGTCGGTGACGACATGATGGCCGAGGAGCCGGAGAGCCCGGGCGAGAGAATCGCCAAGGAAAGTCGATCGGATGTGGCCCACGTGCATGGCCTTGGCCACATTGGGTGAGCTGAAGTCAATGACGGCCGTTTTAGGACGCGAGGCTTTTTCAAAAAATAGCGGCCCGCCGCGGGCCGCTGATTCGAGGGTTTGAGTCAGGGCGGAATTTTTAAGCCGAAAATTCAGGAAACCGGCGCCGGCGATTTCGACTTTTTCACATATTCCGGAGACCTCGAGCCTTTTCAGGACATCCTCGGCGAGCTGGCGCGGATTCATTTTCCGCGCTTTGGCCAGGGACATCAGGGCGTTGCTTTGATAATCGCCAAATTTCGGGTCCGGACAGGGGCGAACGAGCACGGCGGAAGGATCAGCGTCCGGCAGGACTGCCCTGACGACGGCCTGCAATTGCAGTTCAATTTGTTTATGAGGCAACACGCGTGGAAGGTAACCGCGAGGCGGTCAAAATTCACGCACGAAACGCAGAAGGCTGCAGTCCCGGAGAGCTATTTTTTCCCGAATTCCCGAATTGCCGTGAGCATGGCATCGGCGTCGGGGGCCTTTTCGAGCGCCTGGCGGAACTCCGGTTTGTGAAGGAGTTTGGCAATGTTGGCCAGAGTGTGAAGGTGCTTTTGAAATTGTCCTTGCGGGACCAGAAAGAGCATGACGAGCTTTACGGGCTGGTTGTCGAGAGCGTCGAAGTTCACGCCATTGTTGGAGCGGCCGAGCGAACCGACGACCTCGTAAATCAAATCCGTCGAGGCGTGCGGGATGCCAATGCCGAAACCGATGCCGGTGCTCATCGAAGTTTCGCGCTTTTTGACCGCAGCCGTAACGGCGTCGCGGTCGGCGGGCTGAATTTTTCCCGTCGAGACGAGATTATCAATCAGTTCGTCAATGGCTTCCCAGCGGTTGGTTGCGCGCAAGTCAGGGACGATCTGCGCCTTCGTCAAAATATCAGCCAAGTCCATATCGTGCGTCCCAAGTTTTGAACGGAAACGGGCAGAAACTCAAGACTGAATTATTGACAATTTGCCGCTCGACGGCCGTTACGTCAATTTTTGCAGCCAATGAAGCACGGTAACGGTATCGTTAAACCAAAACCTGAATGCCCCCGCCGGGGGAATGCTGCCGGAGAGCAACGGGATGCCAAAAAGCAAAATACTTGCGTTGCCCATGAAAATCACGACGCCGGAGAATAAATATCCTTGTGAGGTGATGTCGCTTTGTTGCGTTTGCAGTGTGTGAAACGTAAGCGTGACATGAAACGCGTAAGCCGCGCCCAGAAGCAAATCGAAATAGACAAAAAACCGCGTCCAGCCCCAGATCCAGTGACCTGAGGCAAAAATGGCGATGATGATGACGGCGTAGAGAGGAAAGAAATACGGCGC
>DASXFM010000560.1:0-12133 GCA_036489615.1 Verrucomicrobiia bacterium
CTAATGATTAATGCGTCAATCGGCCAACCAGCATAACCTATTGGTTCTGTGATACCTGCTTATGCGGTTCCCCGTCCGGTAAATTCGAACTGGCTGCATCTTTTTTGAGATTTTTTATACAATTTTTGGGACAGTGGTGTCTATGAGATGAAACTGTGAACAAAGAACATTCCCGCTGGTTTGAGGCGTTTTACGAGGCAAAGGCCGCCGCGTTGATCCTTTATGGGCGCGCGCTGGGACTGAGCCACGGCGAAGCTGAAGACGTTGTGCAGGAAACATTCCTTGCGTTGATGCAAAAGGAAGACGTCCCGCGCGAGCCGGACCATTATTGCCTGCGCAGTTTTCGAAATCGTGCCCTGAATTATAAACGCTCGCTTTGGCGGCGTTTAACCCGCGAACTGGAATCGAAACGCTGGTTTGAGAAATCGACGGATGAAAATCAGGCTGAACGCGCTGCCATGGAACAATTGACTGCCCTGCCGCCCGAGCAACGCGAGGTCATCGTGCTGAAAATCTGGAATCGTTGCACGTTTGAGGAAATCGGGGCGCTGCTGGACATTTCACCCAACACCGCTGCGGGCCGCTATCGTTATGGCCTGCAAAAGATGAAATCGCGACTGGAAGGAGCAAGTTATGAAAGAGCTGAATTCACTGGAGACACAATTGCGCTCATGGCGGCCACGCCGGCCGTCGCCGGCACTTAGGCGCCGGCTTTTCGGCATTACCTTCGCGCCGCGTATGGCCTGGGTCCTGGGCCCCCTGGCCCCTGCGGCGGCGTGCGCCCTCCTCACGCTGGCGATTTGCGGCCCTCGCGCCGGTCTTCCCGTCGGCCAACGCCTGCCGGGACTTTTAGCGAGCAACATCAACAATACAGCTTTCGTGCTGGACGGTTTTGCGAATAAACAAAACTGTTGGTCGTCGGTTACTTTTGATTCGACAAACCGCAGCGGTTTAGGCTCAATAATCGATTTCCGTCACTAAAGTCATTGATGGGCAAATATTTTCGATGAACAAAGATAATTTGAAACCACAGCCACAGGCTGGAACAAAACCGCAAAATGGTAAACAAAGCGCAAAACCGGTAAACCCTCCCGGGGCTCCTCCCCCTCCCCCGCCGGAGCCGGCGCGTGTCCCGCCATTGTTCCGTAAAGTGGATTGGCTGGCCCTCGCCGTGGCATTTATCGGCGTGTGGGTTGTTTACCTCTGGACTTTGGCTCCCGAACAAACGCTGGAAGATTCCGGTGAATTGTGCACGGGCTCTTTTTACGCGGGTATTCCGCACCCGCCGGGTTATCCATTCTGGTCCATTTATTCCTGGTTTTGGACGGCCATTCTGCCGTTTGGGAACGTGGCCTGGCGCGTGGAGGTGGGAGAATCCTTTGCGGCGGCCATGGGCTGCGGCCTGCTGGCGATGATGGTTTCACGAGGCAGCAGCATGCTGATCGAAGGCATCGAGGAATTGAAGGGCATCTCCCGGCTGCGGGAGACCGCCATTTGTTTTGTATCGGGCTCGGTTGCCGGATTGCTGCTGGGACTGGGAACGTTCATGTGGTGTGAGTCAGACGTCATCAATCGTATTTCGCTCTTCGGCGTTCCCTGGTTACTGGCGGTTTTATTGCTCCTGATGCGCTGGAGCTATGCGCCCCAGCAACGGCGCTATCTGTATCTGACCATGCTGCTCTTCGGCTGGCTGGCAACGATTCACCAGAGTTTGCTCCTGAGCGTGCCAGGCATCGAAATGCTAATCGCCCTGGTGTTGCCCAGGTTGGGGCGGGACCTGTTCGTGTGGAATAGCATTGGCTATCTGGTCATTCTCGCGCTCACGGCCACGGGAACGGTGCCCGCCCTCAACGCCATGACTTCGACCGAACGCTGGATCTTCCACCTCGTCGGCATTGGCTCGACCGCCGCATGGACCGGCATCTATTTAAATAATTTCGTTAACAAGGAACAACTCAAGCGCGAGTGGATGCAATGGTTTTGGTGGGCTCTCTTGATTGCCGTGGGCATGGTCCTCTTGTTGCTCGTAGTATTGATAACCTTCCAACCGGCCAATCCGGGCAACGACAAGGCCTTCATGAACCTCTCAAGTGTGGCGACGGACATTCTTGAAATCACCGCAGGACTGTATGGCTGCGCCCTGGGTGTCTTTGGACTCGTTTGCCTTTGGAAAGGAATTGAAACGCGCCAATTTGGCCACGAGCTTGTGACCGGGTTGCTCCTGGGACTGGTTTGGATTGTCGGCGTGTCGGTTTATTTCTACGAACCAATCTCCTGCATGACCGATCCGCCGATGCAATGGGGCTACCCGCGCACGGTCGAAGGGTTCTTTCACACGCTCAGTCGTGGTCAATACGGAAGCGACAACGGACTAAATCTATTGCAGAACCCGCGCCAGTTCTTATTCCAACTCTATTATCTGGCAGACGGCTTGTCCGAATCATTCACGTGGGCGTACCTGTTTGTTGGGCTGATTCCGTTCGCATTTCTCCTGAAAATGCACAAACGCGAACGCAATTGGATCATTGGGGTGGCCGGAGTCTATTTTTGGATCGGCGTCATGCTGGTCATTATGTTGAACGTCAGCGCCGATCGTTCGACTGCCGAATTGAACAAAGTCTTTTTTACGGCGTCCCACTCGTTATTCGCCATGATGATCGGCTATGGAGTGACGATCCTGGCTGCGTATGTGGCGACACATTATGAACGAATCCGGGGCTGGTGCTTTGCCGGGGCTGGTTTTGCCCTTTTGGCCGCGCTCTATTGCCTCGTGAATGCCATTGGCAAACTTTACTTTGGTCCAAGCGGACAGCTTCGGGTTTGGGTGCCCTTCCCGAGTTGGATCGGCTGGAGCTTTCTGGCCTACGGCCCGGATGGCCAATTTGGAATTACCGAAATCCCGCACTGGATTGCCCAGGCGTTCGCCAAAGACCAGTTTGGCATGCCCGTGATTGCCAACCTCATTCTCGTTTGCCTGCCGATTATTTTTCTGATTTCGCTGCAGATCTATCGCAAGCGCGGACCGGTCACTATCCTGCTGGCTCTCTTTTGCATTACCCCCCTCTGTTCGGGCCTGGCCCACTGGTACAAGTGCGAGCAACGCAACCATTGGTTTGGTTACTGGTTTGGGCACGACATGTTCACTCCGCCGTTCATGGATAATGGGAAATTGAGTTACGACAACGATCGCCGGGCCGAACTCATGAAAGACCCCGCTCAGGCGCGCCTGATCTATCCGCAAATGACGCGCGACGCCATTCTCTTTGGCGGCACGGACCCGGGACGCTTTTGTCCGACCTACATTATTTTCTGCGAGAGCTTTATCCCGCACTATTGCCAGCCCAAACAGGACCAGAAGTTTGACCGGCGCGACGTTTACATCATCACCCAAAACGCGCTGGCCGACGGCACGTACCTGGATTACCTGCGCGCGCAATATTTCCGCAGTCACCAGAAAGACCCGCCCTTCTTCAGTGAATTGTCCAAGTATATGTTCAGCCTCGCCGTACATTCGTGGCGCATCAGACTCGGCTACAACATTGACAAGCATCGGAACGACAGTGCCGATCAATTGGCCCGCGACGGATTGACTATGGATGACGCCCAAAGAGAAAGCCAGGCCGAGGGAGATCACGATGATGATGTCGCGTCGCATGGCCTGTACGGCGCCATCAATAAGGTGTTGTTTAACATTTTGGACCGGCCCGCCCTGGCATGGGGCAAACACGTTGAAACCTATCGTCGCGCCGAAGGGGTGTATCCGCCGAAGGAAATTTACATCCCCTCGCCCGAGGATTCTCAAAACTGTTTCAATGAGTATTACGCGGACGTGCAACGCCGCATGCAGACGGGCCAACTCCAACCGGGTGAAGACGTGAGCGTCAGTCCGGATGGAAAAATGCAGGTTTCCGGCCAGGTGGCGGTGATGATGATCAACGGCCTGCTCTGCAAAGTCATTTTTGACAACAACCCGACCAACGAGTTTTTTGTCGAGGAAAGTTTCCCGTTGCCCTGGATGTATCCCTATGAGACGCCTTTTGGCGTCATCATGAAAGTGAATCGCAACCCGCTGCCCGAGCTCACCCAGGACATTTTTGACCGCGACCACAAATTCTGGAGCGATTATGGGGAACGGTTGTGTGGAAATTGGATCACGTACGACACTACCGTGCAGCAAATCGCCGACTTTGTGCAGCGCACGTACATTCAGAATAATTACAAGGACTTCATCGGCGACCGCAGATTTGTCCGCGATGAGGACGCGCAAAAAGCG
Source organism: Verrucomicrobiia bacterium (assembly GCA_036489615.1). Classification (GTDB taxonomy): domain Bacteria; phylum Verrucomicrobiota; class Verrucomicrobiia; order Limisphaerales; family UBA11358; genus UBA11358. Next base: position 4,274 of record DASXFM010000560.1, read on the forward strand.
TTTTCCAAGCTGCGCAGTTCGCAGGCAGGCATGTATGCGTGGCGTTGCAGCTCGTCCTGCCCTCCCGAATATCGCGAGCAGACGCCGGCTCTGGAAACCGCCCTTGAACGCGAAACGGATTTTGCCTTTAAGCAGGCCTTCGCATTTTGTCCTTACAGCCCCGAAGCCGTGTTCCGTTATGTCCAATTCCTGATGCAGTACAATCGCATTGACGATGCTCTGATTGTCGCCAGGACGTGTCTCAAGCTCGATCCGTATAACGGTTCGGTATCGGACCTGATTGACAACCTGGAAAAGTTCAAAACCTCGGCCGGCCAACGCGCTCAGCAGGAGAACCTGGTGCAGAGCATGGAGGACAAGGCACGTACAAATCCGGCGGACTTTCAAAACATCTTTTCGCTCGTCGGATATTACATGCAAACGCAACAGACCAATCGCGCCACGGGATTGATGGAGCATACGATCTCGCAAGCCAAGCTGCCTCCCGACGTCCTCCGCGGGGCCGCGCAATTCTTCGCGCAAACCGCCCAATTCTCCGAACTTGAAGTAGTGCTCAAAAAGCTCACGACCGCCCTGCCCGGCGAACCGGAAGCCTGGTATGACCTGGCCCGGCTGGAAGTCCTCCTGGGCAACAAAGATGAAGCGATAAAAGATTTGCAAACTTCACTGGATTTGAGCGACCAGAGGTTGAAGACCAATTCAACGGCCAGGAACATCCGCGATGCCGCCCGGACCGAAGCGGGCTTCAATCCAATCCGCGCCATGCCGGAATTTCAGAAGCTCGTGCCGCCGTGAGTAGACGGCTGCGGATTATTGGATAAGTGGATTTTTGGATGATTGGGGTTTTCAGTTCGTCGATCATGAGGCGTAGTAATCATTCATCCACTAATCACTAATCCGTTTTACTTCACTCGTATCTCAGCGAGTCAATCGGATCCAGGTTCGCCGCCTTGTACGCCGGATAACTGCCGAATATGATTCCAACGGCCGAGCAAATGAGCAATCCAAGGACAATCCAATCAAAAGGAATGGTTGGAGGCACCTTCATCAACAACGCAAAAATGTTCCCGCCAGCCACGCCGAGCACCACTCCAATAATTCCGCCGACCTGGCATAGAACAATCGCTTCCATGACGAATTGAGTCATAATATTTCGCTTGGTCGCCCCAATGGCCCGGCGGATGCCAATCTCGCGCGTCCGCTCTGTCACCGAGACCAGCATGATGTTCATAATCCCGATGCCGGCGGCGAGGAGCGCAATCGAACTGACCACTGCCACTGCAATCGAGCCAACTTGCGAAAACGATTGAAATTGGGCGATCATCGAATCATTTGAAAACATTTCGAAATCGTCGTCCTTGCCCGGCGGCACCTTGTGGAGGGCGCGCACGATACCGCGAACCTGCTCCATGCAATCGCCGTAACTCTCCGCGTCCCGGGCCTGGACCAGGATGGTAAGATCTTGCTGCCACCGCCCATAACGGTTCAACGCCGTGGTTACGGGAATGATCGCGAAATTGTCCTGGTTTCCACCCCGCGAACCTCCGTTGGCCGCTAAAATACCTACGACGGTATATTCATATCCATTGATTTTGATTTTCTCGCCCACCGCCGAGGCGTATGGAAAAGCTGCTTTGGCCAGCACGCTGCCCAGCACACATACGTTGCGGGCATCATGCACGTCATTCTCCGTCAACGAGCGGCCGTCGTCCAAATCCCAGTTCCGCGCCGGAAAACTCTCCGGTGTCTCGCCGAATAACTGCGCCGACGGCGCCGTCTTCGCATATCGTGTCGAAATTTGGCCCCTCCAAAAATTGCCTTCGATTCCCACGCTGGCCGCAAGAGTTGCCCTGGCCGCTACCTTTCGGCCATCATCCAGCGTAATCGGCGGCCGCCGCCAATATTTTTGCCAATCACTCGAATCGCCAAACTGTGTCTCAGGCCAGCGGGAAACCGCAAACGTCTGCGTCCCCAAACGGCTTAGGTTTGACTCAATGTTGTGTTTCAGGATTCTCATCGCCGTCATGACGACGACGATTGAAAAAACCCCAATAAGCACCCCGAGCAGCGTCAGAGTCGACCGTAGTTTATGCGCCGAAATAGCCGAGATCGCCATGGATACGCTCTCGCGCAACTCGACCAGCAAAGTCCTGAGCTTTTGACTATTCATTCCTCAACGCTTCCACCGGATCCATCCGCGCCGCGCGCCATGCCGGCACGAAGCCGGCCACTACGCCCGTCATCAGTGAGACCAGTAATGCAATGACCACAATCGGCCCTGAAAGGGATGTTGGGAACATCCATTTCGAAACCGCGAGCGTCGCCCCCCACGCAATCATCAGCCCGATAATGCCTCCCAAAAAACAAATAAATGCCGATTCGATCAAAAATTGGAGCATGATCGAACGGTTCCGGGCTCCAATGGCTTTTCGCACCCCTATCTCCCGTGTCCGCTCCGCCACCGAAACAAACATGATATTCATAATGCCAATGCCGCCCACGAACAACGACAGGCTCGTGATGAACAATCCAATAATCGCGATGGTCCGTGTTGTGTCGTGGAACAACTTCAAAATCACATCCTGCTGGTTGATCGAAAAGTCGTCCGGTTCGTCCGGGCGCAAATGACGGATATGCCGCATCGTCTGGCGCAACTCTTCCCGCGCTTCATCCAAATGCGCCGTATCGGACGCCTTCACATCAATTTCATCGATAGTCGAGCGGTTCCAAATATCCGCCACCAATTCCCGAATTGGAACGATCACCCGGTTGTCCAGGTTCCAGCCCAGCATGCTTCCCTGTTTTTCCAGGACCCCGACCACTTCAAACGATTGGTCGGCCACTTTAATCCGGGCGCCCAGCGGCGGGTCCCCGCGAAATAGATTGGTTACTACGTCATTGCCAATTACGCATACCGGCTGGCTGCTCTCACCATCGGCCGCGGTTAAAAATCGCCCTTGCGCAATGCCCACGCCGCTGGTTTCTAAAAATCCTTCGGTCGTGCCGACAATATCAACCAGCGAAGCGCTTCGCGTTTTATATTTAACCGTCTCGTCATCCCAAATGGCCGGCGCGACAGCCGAGGCCAGCGCCAATTTTTGCACCAGTTGCTCGGCTTCTTTTAGATGCATCGGCCGGCGTTTCCGGTTCTGCGTCCACGTGTCGTAATCTTGAAACCAACTGCTGCGCTGAACGTAAAAAACGTCCGCGCCCAGCGCCGAAATGCTCTTGACGAAAGCTCCGTTCAGCCCGTGAATCGCCGACCCCATTAATGTGACCGTCACAATGCCAATGACAATCCCCAGCGTCGCCAGCGCCGAGCGCATTTTATTCGCGCGCACGGCGTCGAACGAAATGCCCAGGCCTTCGCGCATTTCGGAGAATGCAGTCATTGGATTGGTGGATTAATGGATTAATGGGGTCCCGATTCCCACATCATGAGGCGTAGCGGGCAACTTTGACTATCGTTGGATTCATGGTTTATTGGGTTTCCTCGTTCGGGGATCATCAAGCGCGGGTGGCGGCATTTTCATTTCATGGGCTATCGGATTATCGAATGGCAAAGAATCGCGCCAATCTTTGCTCTCACGCTTGGCTTCCAGAGATTCAATTAGCCGCAGCAATTTATTTTCTACTTCATAGTGAAGCTTGTCGAACGCTTCAAAATCTGCCCCTGAAAGCACCTTAACATTGTACAATCCGATTGCTCGGGTCAGCGCTTCGGCAAGCGAGCCTTTCGCGATGTACAGAAACTGAATATATTCCGGTAAAGAGCGCCGGCCGTAACCTTCCGCGATATTTGCCGAAACGGACTGGGCGGCATCGCTGAACTGCGATTTAAGTTTCCAATCGGAAACCTTGGCTGACGAGCCAAAAACCATGATAAACAGATCCATTGCCCGTTGCCAGACCTCCAGCTTCATATATCCCCGATTCAAATTGCGTCGTTTAGTGTATTCCATAAATCACCAGCCTGAAATTCAGTAATTCGTTTACTCATCTTGTACCATCAACATCCGCTCCCGAAACCCCTGCCATCCAAAACCCATCAGTCCATTCATCCGGATCTGCTACACCCGCCCCTGCGCTCGACATCGCAAATCCGGGAACCCAACAATCCACAAATCCATTAATCCACCAATCCCGCAACCCTTTCCACCAATTGATCGCTGGCAATAAGTCCATCACGAAGCCGAATGATTCTTCGCGCGCGCATGGCGATATCTTCTTCGTGGGTAACTACAATAATCGTGTTACCTTTCCTGGAAAGCTCTTCGAACAGCCCCATGATCTCGTTTCCCGTTTTGGAGTCCAAATTGCCGGTCGGTTCGTCCGCCAACAAAATCGCCGGATCGTTAACCAGCGCGCGCGCGATGGCCACACGCTGGCGTTGGCCGCCGGAAAGCTCGTTTGGCTTGTGATGGATCCGATCCGCCAGCCCCACCTGTGTGAGTGCGTTCAACGCTGTTTTCTTTCGTTCATCCGCGGGGAGTCCCGCATAGACCAGCGGCAATTCTACGTTGCGCAAGGCGTTCGCGCGCGGCAACAAGTTGAACGTTTGGAAGACAAAACCGATTTCGCGGTTTCGGATTTCTGCCAGGTCATTATCGTCCATCTCGCCTACCTGAGTGCCGTTGAGTTCGTAGCTGCCCTCAGTGGGAGTGTCCAGACAGCCGAGCAGATTCATCAGGGTGGATTTGCCGGAACCGCTCGGCCCCATGATGGCTACGTATTCACCTCGCGCAATTTCCAGAGATACTCCGCGTAGCGCGTGAACCATTTCCGTGCCCATTTGGTAGCGGCGCGAAATATTCTGCAGACGAATCAGGCTCATTTTTGGGCTTCGCCATCAGCAATGGCCAATCCTTTTTTGATTTTTGAGCCGTCCTGCAAATCGCGGCTGATCGCCTTGTATCCCCCGGACACAATCTCCTCAGTGTTGGTCAGCCCGCTCGTGATTTCCCAATAGTTATCGTCGCAAATGCCGATCGTCACCGGCACGGCTTTGACATGGTCGCCTTGCACGACGAATACCACGTCCGTCAGTTTTCCAGCTTCTCCGCCGCCAAACGCGGGGGCCGAATTGGTCGTTAACGCAACGGAATCAGTTGCTGAGGCGACGGAATTGGTCGCGCCCTTCGCAGGCGGGTCCGCCTTTTGCGCAATCGAACGGGTCGTCACGCTGGCCAGTGGAACCGTCAACACATTGGTGCGATAGAGCGTCTCAATGTCAGCGCTCACAGACATCCCAGGCCTGAAATCTTCCTCGTCGCTGATGCGGATGCGGACTTCAAATTTCGTAGCCTCCTGGCCCTGTCCGCTCCCGCTGCTGCTGGACGAGCCGGCTGGCAAATTGTTGTCCAACGATGAACTGGCTACTTCCGTCACGACGCCTTTAAATTTACGGTCCTTGAACGCATCCACGTCCAGCGTCGCCTTTTGCCCTTGCTTGACGCCCACCACATCCATTTCACCCACGTTCACCCGGGCTTCCATTTTGCTCAGGTCGGACACGATCATAATCGTCGTGCCTTCATTTTGAATCGTTCCCAGGACGCGTTCGCCCAATTGCGAGTTCAATTGGCTGATCGTGCCGTCCAGCGGCGAATAAATCGTTGTTTTGTCCAGGGACGCCTGTGCGCTGTCCATGGCCGCTTTCTGCATTGCTACCTGGTCATTGCCGCTGTCCAATTGCGCCTTGGCCATGTCGCGGGCCATTTTGAATTGGTCGAAATCAGATTCATCCAGCAAATGCCGATGATACAGCTCCTGGTTTCGTTCGAAATCGTCCTGCGCTTTTTCGAGGTTTGCCTGGGAACTGGCTTCTGTAGCCACCGCCGCTTCGTAACTGGCTTTGGCCTGGTCCAGTGCGGCGATATAAACGTCCGGATTAATTTTAACAAGCAAGTCGCCTTTCTTAACTTGTTGACCTTCTTTGACCGGCAACTCGATGATCTCTCCGCTCACTTCCGGACTGATGCTGACCTGGGTAACAGGCTGGATCGCGCCGTTCGCCACGACGATTTCAGTAAGGTTCCGCCCCGCCACTTTTTCCGATTGCACAATGATGGGCGGGGTCCTCTTTCCGAAGATTGCCAGCGCCGCCAGCGCCACAAGCGCCAGCACGCCGGCCAGAAAAATGATAATTTTACGGTTCCGACGCGCGATTTTTGACGCGCCCGGCCGCTGAAGTACTGGCGGAACGGTATTCATCTGATTTTAATTTGACCGCAACAGCGCCATTGTGTCACGCCCAATCGGGCCTGGCGCAGCCCCACACTGCAACTCCCACACTCCAATAACCAAATAACCAAATTATTCAAAAAAGGTTCCCACAAAACTCCCGGTCCGCCCCCATCAACCCATTAATCCAATCATTGGCTTCGAGCCCGTCCCGGAATTACCCAGGTAAACAAGGCGCACACACCGAACATTATCAGGTTAAACACGCCGATCGTTTGGATCATCGACTTAAAACCCGCAATCGTGTCTGTTTCACCTCCGCAATGGCGGCCCACAATGGACAACGCAAATGCGTAAGCAATCGCCACCAGGACGAGCCACGGCACCGCTGAAAACCGGGCGCGCGCCATCAAACTGTTGATCATGACCTGAGACAGCGTCAGCGGCACGAAACACCATGCGAACCAGGGCACGAGCGGGGCGGCCACAAGATAAGCGGGAGGATACATCACCCGCAAAGGCAGCCACGGGAGTATGGTCGCCCCAATGGCCGCGCAACCGCAAAAGAAAGTCGTTGTTCCCAGCGTCAGTGCCAGGGCGTTGGATTTTTCGCCTGTAGCCGCTGCTCGGGCCAGCTTGGGGAACATCACCATCGTCAGCGGCTGTGTCAGGAACACCAGCGCCCGGCCAATCATCCCGGCGGCGGCATAATATCCGGTTTCACGCGCCGGGAAAAAGTGCTGTGTAAAAAGCATGTCCGAACTCAACATGTAGTTGGCGGCGCCCACGCCCAATGTGAGTGGAATCACCCTGCCCAGCCAATCCGCCCATTGCACTCGAATTCCTTCAATCTTCCAGACATCGCGCGCCTGCCAAAGCCCCGTCACAACCAGCCCGGCCATACCGGCCAACACGGCTCCCATTGCCCCTGCCGCCCAACCATGAAAAATCAGGACAATGATGCAGACAGCGCCCAGCCGCCCGATGCCGTTGGAAATGGTCATCCAGCCCAGCCACAAAAAATTCTGTCGTCCCTGCAACAGGCCCTGGACCAATGGCATCCAAAGCGAACAAAGTCCGATGAGCAGCGTCATCGCCAGAGCCATCGGATTTTGGATTTTTAGTGAAACAACCACCTGTTTCCAAAAAACGAGAGTTAATGCCGCGATCGCCAGCCAGAGAAAGAACATGGCCTGCGCCACCCCCCGAAATTCGCTGGCGACCACCCGCTGTTGTTCTAAGGTAATCGCTTTGGCCTGCTGTTGCGCGATGACCGGCTGCAACCCGCCCGCCGGAATCGTCATCATGGTGACCACCTGGAGCAACGTCGTAAACACCCCGTATTCTGACTCCGGCATCCCCCGCGATACGATGGGATGAACCAGATACATAATGAGGCCGCTGGCCGTGGAGGCCATCATCATCCACCCGGTTTGACGGAAGAAAGTAACGTGATGCTTTTCAGACATAACGGGCGCGGTTTGGGCACTTTCTGCGAGCATGAGCCTTGGACAATATGAGAATCTTTTGGTTCAAGAAAGCCAATTCAGGGATATTCCCCGGAAATACCGACCGCTCTGATTAAAAATGGGGTGGCCAACGGGATTTGAACCCGCGACAGCCAGATCCACAATCTGGGGCTCTAACCGGGCTGAGCTATGACCACCAACCAGAACT
>DASXFM010000405.1:0-14662 GCA_036489615.1 Verrucomicrobiia bacterium
GCTGCGGCAGCGGAATAACGGAGGGAGTGGCGGCCTTTCCAAATTGCGCGGCCAGCGCCAATAAAACAAACGCCAGTTTTTTCATGGACTATAAGGTGGGAACCGGTTGCTTAAATTGCGGTAGTTTCCTCGCGGAAATATGTAGCTTACAGAGTCGAATTGGGAAATGCAACGCTTTTCTTTGACTTTTCGGGGCAAATTTTGAAATTCCAAAGCCTCGGCGGATGACTGAAAAGGCGGTCGGGGCGTTAATCCCAAACGACGGTCGGTGCGGTCAACGATGCGAGAAAAATCGTAAAAGAAACTAGAAATAGAATGGTGCCAATCACAGATAACACAATCAGAACCCGGCGCCATGAAGTGAGAGAAGGCCAGGCAGCGGCCAGATGGTTGCACGTCGTTCTGCCGATAAGTTGAACAAACCCGGCGCACGACAACAGGCAAAATGGAACGCAAAAGAAACTTTCCAACCAAAATCGAACGGTCCCCGCTCCATCATCCGTCACCAGCGAGTACAGCCAATACGATGTCAGCGCACAACCCATGGCGCAGGATGTGAATAGTCCCCAACCCCATTGCAGCGCTGCTTCGCGCCGCAACAGTGCATCCGTATCATTCAATGACGAACTAACAGTGCTCATAACGTCCGTGTGCTCGTTTTCGTCAATCTCTTTGATAGACATTTCACGCCCAATTAGCTCACGTGACCAGCCTCTTTTTCCTTTTTCCTTTTTCCTTTTTAATCTTAAATCCCCTCGTGCCGAAACGCTCTCTTTCGCGTCTGGTCCGAATCGCCACCGGCGAGGAAAACGAAATCAGCCTGGCAGGCCGGCTCGAGCATTTTATCCATTTCTGGTTTTTCGTGGGCAAAAGTTTTGTCCAGAACCGTTGCCTCATTCGCGCTTCCGCCCTGTCCTATACCACCCTCCTGGCGCTGATTCCATTGCTTGCAGTCGCCATCGGAGTGACCAGCGGCCTGCTTAAAAAGGAAGGCGAACAGGAAATCTACGGGGCCATAGACAAATTCGTTTCCCAGGTCGTGCCTCCTGCCGCTTTTGCCGCCCCCTCATCCGCGGGGCCCGATAATCCCGATCTGGCCAGGACCAATACGGTCGTTTCTCCGGTTGCCGCGGCGAACGCCCGGGTAACAGCGCAAAAATTGGTTGCGCAACGCATTCACGAATTCATCCTCAACACTCGTAGCGGCGCGCTGGGCATCACCGGCATGGCCCTTCTCGTCTTCGTCGCCATTTCCATGCTGAACAGCATCGAAGGCACGTTCAACGATATCTGGGGTGTCGAACGCGGACGCAACTGGCTCATGCGGGTCGCGCGATTTTGGATGGCCATTTGCCTGGGTCCTCTGCTCATCGCGGTGGGGCTGAGTCTGGCTGGAAGCGCTCATTTTCAAGCCACCAGAAATTTTCTACAGGCTACGCCCGTCTTTGGCTATCTGATCCTTCAGGCCGGCACGCTGGTATTTATTTGCCTCGTTTTTGCGTTGCTCTATCAATTTGTGCCCAACACCAAAGTCCAATTCAGCGCGGCGCTGGCGGGCGGTGTCGCCGGCGGTACGCTCTGGCATTTGAACAATCTTTTTGGGTTTCTCTACGTTTCGCGCGTGATCAGCAACAGCGAAATCTACGGCAGCCTGGGCCTGATTCCGGTCTTGATGGCCGGTTTATATTTGTCCTGGGCCATTCTGCTCTTTGGCGCTCAAATCGCGTACGTCTTCCAAAACCGCAAAATTTATTTGCAGGATAAAGTTATCGAAGTCGTTGGGCCCCGCGACCGGGAAGTCCTGGCCATGCGCCTGATGACTTGCATCGGCCATCGATTTCAGAAGGGTGAACCGCCGGCCGCTCTTCAGGAACTGGCTGACGAATTGGAAATTCCCACCAAGCTGGCCCAACAGATCCTGCAACGCCTGCTTTCCGGAAAGATCATCATTGAAATCTCAACGAACCGCGCTTATGCGCCATCGCGTCCGTTGGCGGACATCAACGCCCACGATATTTTGCTGGCGATGCGCCGCGGTTACGAGGAGTTGCCGTCGCCCGGCACACCCTGCGCCGCCGGAATTTTGGCCGAATTCGGAAAGATTGAAAATGCCGAACGCGCCGCGGCTTCGCCCGTCACATTGCAAGACCTGGTCAAACAGGCCGGCAAGGAGTGATACATCGAAAAATCAATTGCCCCTCTGCAATTCCGATATACATTTGCTGACTGTTTAAAAATGACAAAAGATCATCAAGCAATTCCGTCTGTGCCTCCGGGCGTCACGATGACCACCCTGGAAAACGGCCTGGTCATCATCGTGCGCGAAGATCATAGCGCGCCGGTTGTTTCGGCCCAGGCATGGTGCATGAGCGGCAGCATCCATGAAGACCGATGGCTCGGCGCGGGCCTGTCTCACGTTCTCGAACACATGCTTTTTAAAGGCACGACGACCCGGCCCGGCAGCCGCATCGACCAGGAGGTCCAGGAAGTTGGCGGTTACATGAATGCCTATACCAGCTTCGATCGCACGGTATATCACATCGACGTGCCCAATACGGGCACCCGCACCGCTATCGATATCCTCTGCGACATCATGCAGAACGCCACTCTGCCGCCGGATGAATTGGCCAAGGAAATGGATGTCATCCGCCGCGAAATGGACATGGGCCAGGACGACCCGGGCCGGCGCGCCAGCCGCCGCCTCTTTGAAGTCGCCTATACGCGCAGTCCTTACCGTTTTACGATCATTGGCTATCCCGACATTTTTAACGAACTCAAGCCCGACGACATCCGCAATTATTACCACGAAAAATACGCTCCAAATAATTCGTTTTATGTTGTCGCCGGCGACGTAAAAAACGAGGAGGTGGTAGCGCAGATCAAAGAGGCCTACGCGAAAACACGGTCCCGTCCCCTTCCTCCAGTGGTGCTTCCCGCCGAGCCTAAACAGACTGGCTCGCGCGAAATCATCGAGGAGGCGGCCATCGAACTGGGCCATTTCCATTTTTCCTGGCACATCCCTGAACTGCGGCATCCGGATGTGCCGGTGATGGACGTCCTTTCGGTGCTGCTGGGTGGCGGACGCAGTTCCCGGCTTTTCCAACAGGTCCGCGAGCGCCAGGGCGTGGCCCATCATGTGGATGCCTGGACTTACAGTCCGGGGTTGCCTGGTGTTTTTGGCATGAGCGCGATTGTGGACGGCGAAAAATTCGCCGCGGCGCGCGACGCGATGCTGGCGGAGGTTGAAAAGGTAAAGATCAACGTCGTTTCCGCCGATGAACTGCACAAGGCCGTCAAACAATTCGTTTCCGCGACCCTGGCCACCCGCAAGACCATGGAAGGCCAGGCCCAGAACCTGGGGGGCAGTTGGATCGCAGCCAATGACCTGAATTATTCGGAACGTTATCTCGCCGCCGTCAAGCGGATTACTCTCGCGGACGTCCAGCGCGTCGCGCGGCAATATCTTACCGACGAGAACCGCACCCTGTACGCGCTGTTGCCCACGGGCGCGGCTCCGAAAGCGGCGGCGGAAACGAGCACCAGCAAGGAATATCCCATTCAAAAATTCGATTTGGCCAATGGATTGAAGTTGCTGTTGAAAAAGGATTCGCGCCTGCCGTTTGTCGAATTCAGGGCGGTGCTGCAAGGGGGCGTCCTGGCTGAATCGCCCGCGAACAACGGCATTACCCGGCTTCATTCGACCATGCTGCTCAAAGGTACGGCCAAACGGTCCGCTGAAAAAATCGCCACCGAAATCGAATCGATCGGCGGCCACATGGATAGTTACGGCGGCAACCAAAGTTTCGGGTTGAACGCCGAGGTCTTGAGCACCGATTTTGGGATCGGCCTGGACCTGATTTCCGACGTTCTGCTCAATCCCAGCTTCCCGGCAAATGAACTGGAGCGCGAACGCGAGATTCAAATTGCCGGCATCGCCGCGCGCAAAGATGACCTGCTCAAGAGCGCCGGCGTGGCTATGCGCCGCGCGTTGTTTGGTGAGAGCGGGTTCGGCCTGGATTCGCTGGGCACTGAAGAAACCGTTCAACGGATTTCCGTCGCGGATTTGCGCGCGTTTCACGAAAGGCTTGCCGTTGCGAACAATTGCGTCGTGGCCATTTATGGTGACATTGATATCGCCACCACGAAAGCCGCTGTCGAAAGGGTATTTGGGAATTGGAAGCGCGGCCAGGCTGTCAAACCCGCTGTCCCGGCCATAACAGCGCCGGCGTCAAACCGCGTCGCGGAATCCCGCGATAAAAAGCAAGCTGTGCTGGTCATCGGCTTTCACGGAACGACGATTCACGACGACGATCATTATGCGCTCGAACTCATCCACGAAGCGTGCAGCGATCTCGGGTCGCGGCTGTTTCTGAGGATCCGCGAGGAGCTGGGGCTCGCGTATTATTGCGGCGCGCAAAATTTCGCGGGCCTGGTGCCCGGCTACTTCGCCTTTTACACCGGCACCGAGCCGTCCAAAGCTGAGCAGGTGGAAAGTGAATTGTTGAAGGAAGCTGAATTGTTGCGCAACGAGGGGCTCACCGATGCCGAATTGAAACGGGCCAAGGCAAAAATCGTCGGCCAGAAAAAAATCCATCGCCAGGACATTGGCAACCTTGCCTCTATCACTGCGCTTGATGAGCTTTACGGCCTGGGTTTTCAGCATTCGGAACTGGATGACGCCAAATTTGAGGCTGTCACACCAGACCAAATCAAATCCGTGGCCCGGAAATATCTCAAGCCGGATGGATTTGTTGTTTCCGTGGTCAAGCCCTGATAGCGCTTCCGGCAGGGACGCGTTACTGTGCGTCCGGGCCAGGCGGCGCGCGGAGCGCGGTTGTGTGTGGGGAAAGGGGACACCAGCCGCAGCACACCCGGATCGCAGAGGATACCCTGTTTTCAAGAACTTGTTGTATAACTCTTGCTGCTGCGACTGGTCTTTGACACAGCCGCGCTCCGAAGCACGTTACCGGCAAGGTCGCATGGTCATCATTAGGCCGGATCCCCGGACCTGGCGTTTCCTTCAAAAATATCCCTTGCGCTATCTCTTGCGGCCTTTTATATTGCAAATGATTTGCAATTAGACATGCACGCGGAAACGGCATCCATATTGTTCCAGATTTTCCTGGCATTCGGCATCGCGCTCGCCGGCGGGGGTTTGAGCGCTACCTTTGCGCGCACGCATCGGCAGTTGTGCGCGTTTATCAGCCTCGGCGCGGGCACGTTGCTGGGTGTGGCCGTTTGCGGGATTGGCCCGGAATGCTGGGGCGATTTGCATTGGTGGTTCGTGCCGGTCGCCGCTTCCGGATACTTCCTGTTTGCCATTATTACCAGGTACATTTACCACGTTTGCCCCGCCTGCGCGGCGAGCCATTTTGACGAGGCCACGACCCACCGGCTGGCCGAATTTGCCACCGCCATGATGATTGCGCTGGCCATCCATTGCCTGGTGGACGGCCTGGCGCTCGCCGCGGGACTTGAGGAAAGCGAGCCGGTAAAACTGTCCATCACGTTTGCCATCTGCGTGCACAAATTTCCTGAAGGACTGGCGCTGGGAGCGTTACTGCTCGGCGGCGGGATTCTGCGGCCCAAAATGCTCGGGCTCGTCGCCCTCGTGGAATCCACCACGATTTTGGGCGGGTTAATCGGCTGGTTTGGACTCAGTAGCGTTCCCCATGAATGGCTTCGGTTAACGCTCTCGCTGATGCTGGCCAATGCCTGCGGTGGATTTTTGTATCTGGCAATCCATGCGGTTTGGGGAGAGATTTTCCGGCATCATAAGGGCCTGGTCCTCGGTAATTTTGCGGCGGGTTTTGGCGTAATTGCTGCTTTGATCCTGTATTTTCATTTGAAAGCCTGATGCGGTCGCCATTTCATCTAAAACGCCGAACGCGTGTGTATCTGCACTGCGCGACGGGCGTTTTGTCCTTGTTTGTGTGGCTGTTCATGGCCACGGCTGAGATTTGCCCACCGCTGCACGCCTGGCTGCACGGCGGTACGGTCCCCGATGACGACGACTGCGCGGTGGTGTCCATCGCCATCGGTCACGTCCATGCGGGCGTTTGCGAGGTGCAGCCGCCGGCGCCGGTTACCTATGTTGAAATCACGCCGCGCCCGCCAATAACCATTTTCGTCCCTTCCGAAAAAGTCCTCCCCAACGACCGCGCCCCGCCCGCTTCACTCGTCTAATCGCAGTCTTTGCAACCGCAACAGCAGGCAGGCTCCGCGTTCTGACCTAGTCAGGACCTTGCCATGCCGCCAATCGCGGCCTTCATAATCCAATTAATTGTCGTTTCTTTGCGAAATACAGATATTTCGCAGCCGCGATCCGTCAACACGCCCGCGGTGTGGAAAAATTTAACCAATTTATCGTTATGAAAAAATTTGCAGAACAAAAGAGATTGAAGCGTAGAAGAAAGTGCAGAAAGAAGTTGTGGCCCGTCGTCCTTTTCGTCGCTTTGGCTTGCGGCGAACGGGCATCGGCACAGACGAATAGTGCCGGCAGCGGTCCGGTTTTGACCCCACTCGCCCCGGTGATCACGTATGTACCGTCGACGAATACGGTTGCAGCCAGCGGAACAAACTCCGTTCTATCCGGCGCGGCAACAAACGTGGCCAACCTGGGGAACGTTACCGTCATTGGCCAATTGAACCAGGCGCGCAGCCAGATATTGACGAGCGTGGGCGCGACGGCTTACACGCACACTGCGGCTAATATTCAAGCGCAGTCCCAGGGAGATAACGCCCAGATGAATCAGGTCATACTACGTTCACCAGGGGTGGCTGAGGATTCGGCGGAGAACGGTGGCTTGCACGTGCGCGGTGAACACGCCAACCTCCAATACCGCATCAACGACGTCCTTCTGCCGGAGACGCTGGTCGGAACGTTCGGGCTGGTGCTCTCCCCCCGCTATATCCAGTCGATGCAACTCATCGACGGGTCATTGCCGGCGGAATACGGATTCCGCACGGCCGGCATTATTGACATCCAGACCAAGACCGGCGCGTTTGCCAACGGCGATGAAGTGGACCTATATGGCGGCAGTTTTAACACCTTTAACCCAAGTTTCGAATACGGCGAGACGGATGGGCCGTGGGATTATTTCGTTGTGGGCAGTTTCGATCAAAACGACCTGGGTCTGGAAAATCCAATCGATACGGTCAATGCCATCCACGACCATACCGACCAATACAAGGCGTTCGGTTATGCATCGCGTCTCTTGAGCGACACAAGCCGTATCACAGTTATGAGCGGCGCTTCATATAGCACCTATCAAATTCCGAACAGCCCGGATTTGCCGGCCGCCATCCCAGCAGGCGGGACTGCTACATACGCCTCAGCCATGACAAATCCGAACACCGATTCCTCTGACCTGAACGAAAATCAGGTGGAGCAGGATTATTTTGTCACGGCCGCTTATCAGCAATCGCTGGGAAACTTGAATTATCAACTGTCCGCCTTTGGCCAAATCAGTGGGGTCCATTTCCTTCCCGACCCCAACGGCGACCTCGTCTTCAATGGTGAGGCGAGTGATGTGGCGCGCAATCTCTATTCAGATGGCCTGGAACTGGACGCCAGCTACGAAATCGGAGATAAGCATACTCTCCGGTTTGGCGGCCTGGTGACGGACGAATATCTGACTGACGACAATACAACAACGGTCTTTGCCATTAATGGCTCTGGCAATCCCGTCGCCCCTCCATTTCCAATTGCGCAAAACACGACTGCCAATGCGATATTTGCGGGCGCCTATGCGCAAGACGAATGGAAAATCCTGCCCAAAGTCACGATCAACTACGGCGCTCGTTTTGACGAATACTACGGCAAGTATGACAAGCAGAACCAACCCAGCCCGCGTATCAACATCGTTTACAAGCCGACCGATTGGACCACTCTCCACGCCGGATATGCCCGTTACTTCACACCGCCACCGCTCGAAAACGTCCCGGCTGGCAACGTTACCGCATTCAATGGCACGTCGGGCGCATCGACTATACAACAAGATGGCGCGGTGAAGGCCGAGCGCGCCAATTATTACGATGCCGGCATATCGCAAAAGATCACTGACCACCTTCAATTGGGTGTGGACGGCTATTACAAACAGGCCCGTGACCAGTTGGATGACGGGACGTTCGACCAAACACTCATCCTGTCATCCTTCAACTATGCCAAAGGCCGTGTTGAAGGCGTCGAGTTCACCGGTTCGTATAACTTCGGTGGATTTTCCACCTATGGCAATGTATCCGTGTCAAGAGCACAGGGCATGGGCGCCGAGTCTGCTCAATTCATCTGGCCCAATGAGGACGTTATCAATTACGTCAATCATAACTGGATTTATTTGGACCATGATCAATTCATCTCGGTCAATTGCGGCGCCTCCTACCTGTGGCGGCAATCCAGCACCAAAAGCGCATTATTCTACGTGGACTCCATTTTCGGCAGCGGACTGCGCCAGGACGGCGGCGGAATCATAGACCTCGAGGGTGATCAGGTTCCCAATGGCGCAAGCGTGCCCAATTATTACAGCATTAATATGGGCGTCGAACAGGATTTCAAAATCCACCACGATCGGGTTTTGAAGGCGCGGTTCGACGCGGTAAACGTGACGGACAACAGCTACGAACTCCGCAGTGGGTCCGGCGTGGGGGTCTTTGCTCCGCAGTTTGGGATGCGACGCGGTTTCTTTGGTTCGCTGGGCATGGCGTTCTAACGTCCAAATAAAAACATGGATGTAAATCGAACATCTTACGGATTGAAAAGCGAACTGGCGCGCTATTGCCTGCCGTCCGAAAATCCGGACGCGAATCTTAAATTCGCGTGGGTCAATTCGATTTGCATCCTTTTTCTTATCATCGGAATTTTTGGCGCGCGACGCGGCATCATTTCTATCCGGAATGTTCCACCTATCCGTGAGATTGTTCCCGTAGTGGTGATGCCGCGAACGTTGCCGCCACAAACGGCTGTTCCTCAAAAGAAAGAGCAGCCACAACAACAAAACCAACCGGCGCGGGTATTTGTGGCCCTGCCCAATGCGCCGAATATCAATTTCTCTGTTCCGACGATTGGAACCCTCGTTGGCTCGTCGGATCTGGCATCCGCGCCGCCGCTCAATCCCTTGCAGGCGCAGGCGCAGATTGTTTCATTGGGCAACACCGGCGCAGGCGGCGAACGTCCGGAACCGCCTTATCCGCAATTGGCGATGCAAACCGGCGAACAGGGCACAATGGTCCTGTTGCTGGAGAGCGACGCCTCCGGCAATGTTGTTTCGATTGACGTCAAGCAATCCTCCGGTTTTCCGTACCTGGACCATGCCACGGTGGAATTTATCAAAACGCGCTGGCATCTGCCGACGGAAGCCGGGGCACGACTATTTCAAACAATCATCACTTTTAAATTACAAATGTAACTCAAACCGAATACTCAATTATGATCGCAAACATTGTTCTCGAATTCTTCCTCAAAGGCGGCCCGGTCATGTGGCCGATACTTATCAGCGCCCTCGTAGCCGTCGCGGTCGTGGGCGAGCGTGCGTTCTGGTGGCTGCGCGAAAGCGGTCGTCGCGATCCGCGCAAACTCGAACAGATTCTGGCCGCGCTCGAAAATAACGATGTCGCGGCCGCCAAAGCCGCCGCTGCCGATTCCGAAGACCCTGTCATCCGCGTCATTCGTCATGGCCTCGACCATGTCGGCCATGCACACGGGTCGTTGCTGGGAGCGCTTCAACTGGCCGCGGGCATCGAACTCAAACGCGCCGGACGTTTTCTAATGGTGATGGACACACTCGTCACGCTCGCGCCGCTGCTGGGACTGCTCGGGACTGTGACGGGCCTGATGAAGGCGTTCCTGAACATCGGCAGCGCCGAGCTATCGGTCACCGGCGTGACCGGCGGTATTGGGCAGGCGCTCATTGCCACCGCCTGCGGCCTGGGCATCGCCATTTTTTCTCTGATTCCGTTCAATTACTTCTCTTCAAAGGTTGCCCAATTGCAATTTGATTTGGAGACGGCGGCCACAAACGTTGAGGTCATGGTGGGCGGCGGTGCTAAGACTGGCGATACCGTTCATCTGCGTAAGCACGAATCGCCGGGGCAGGCGACCAGTCATTGACCGCAAAGGTTTTAACCGCAAAGAACGCAAAGATCACAAAGACAGAAAGAAAAGCTATGAGAGATATTAAAGAATTGTCTGATCATGTAGCGCGGGCGTCCGCGCCTGCGGGTTCGGGCGGCTGTTCGCCAGTGTCGCTGCCACCGCCGCCAGTTTCTGGAACTCGCACCGAGACGGTGCTGGAACCCGCAGCCGGGACGGCTGCGCTACGGGTGCCTCTCTGCGATCTTTGCGTTCTTTGCGGTTAAATGAAAATTCCATCGCCCATACCCAAACGCCGTTCGCGGATTGTTATCATTCCGTTGATTGACATCATGTTCTTTTTGCTGGCGTCTTTCATGATGGTGAGTTTGCAGATGAGCCAAACCGAGAACATCAAAGTCCATCTGCCCTCGGCCCAGGAAGCGCAACAGGACTTCAAGCCGAACCTCGTCAATATTGCCGTGGACAAATCCGGCAGCGTGTGGCTGGAAAAGAAGCAGATTTCGCTGGCTGAACTGGGCGCGGCGCTAAGCAACCGTTTTGCCGCCGATCCAAAGCTCCCGGTCTACATTAGCGGCGATCGCGACACACTCCACGGCGACATGGTGAAAGTCTATCAAGCCGTCCGTGCCGCCGGCATTCAGAACGTGGCCTTTATCACCGACAGTAAACAGGAGGGCACCCCGTGAAAATTCGCACGCCTGTTCCCGAGAAAAAGTCGCGATTGGAAATCATTCCGCTCATCGACATCATGTTTTTTCTGCTGGCTTCCTTCATGATGGTGAGCCTGCAAATGCAGATTGTGCGCACGCTCAAAGCGAATTTGCCCACGGCGACGCTGGCCTCTTCCACCCAAAAGCCGGACGTCGTCAACCTGGATGTGAACCGTGACGGGGACGTTTCCGTCGATGACAAGCCGATGGCGTTGCCGGAATTGTTCTCGATGCTTACGAACCGTTGCAGCGTGAATACGAACCTGCCGGTCTATATTACCGGCGCAAACGATGCAACGCACGGTTCAGTGATGTTCGTTTTGGATTTTGTAAAACGCGCGGGCGTACGCAACGTCGCCATCGCCGTTCAAGCCACCCCGGACCATCCGATCCCATGAAAAACTTTCAACAAAACCTCCTCGTCGTTCTCGCGCTCGGCCTGTGCGCCTTGTGCGCCTGGCAATGGTACGCGCAGACCATCCAGCGCGACACCATCCAGGATTTGAACAAAATGGTTTATGACCGCAACGCTGCCATCCAGGGCGACACCAATTCCATTGCGACGCTGAACGCTAAAGTGAGCAACCTCGACGTGCGCATGACTGCGCTCAAGGCCAACCTCGCTTCGAGCGAGCAAGTGATGGTTTCCCAAAAGGCGCAGATCACGCAGTTGCAATTTGAGCATGAAAACGACACGAACGAAATCGCGCAATACAAAGTCGCTGTAGATACGCTGGATTCCCGCCTCAAAGACGCCTACGCGAGCCTTGAGAAACAGAACGAAACTATCACCAACCTTCTCTCTGAGCGAGATGACCTCGTCCAAAAATACGATTCGTTGGCGACGAATCGCAATGACATCGTTCTCAAATATAATGCGCTGGTGAAGCAGGTAGAAAGCGAACAGGGCAAGTAAGATGTTAAAATGTTGTAGCGCGTAGCCTGCGGATACAATGATCGCTATCGGACTGAAGTTTAGAACTCCGGAGCATTTAACGGTATGTGCTGATCACCGAACCGGCGATAAATGGCGAAATCCTTTTTGTCCACGGTGAAAACGAGGCATTGAGGAAACAATTCGGACATACGGACGACACACGCATCGGTCACGTCCATCACACCGTGATATTTTTCGAGTAATTGCTGGACACGGTGATGCTGTTCCTGCAATGAAAATGGCAAAACCACGTCCCCTTCTCCGATGAGCCTGGCCAGAAAGCGTGAGTCAACAAAATGTGCCGCCTCCGCCAGCACTGCTTCGCAGGTGTAAAATGGAGCGCCATATTGTTCAAATTCCCGTTGCGCCCATTTCCTTTCGGCAGGTTTTCCGCGAAGCGCCACGAGAAAACCAGTGTCAGCGATGCAGACCATTTTTTCGGGCTATCCGGTCTTTAAGTTCAGATTTTGAGTCCTTTGCGGCAACGGGTGAAAGCGGGTATTCGTCCAGCCAATCCAGGCAACGCGGCCTTCGCTTCTCTTCTGTGGAATAGGCGCGGGCAACTTGTGGTAACCCAAGGTGGAGAGATTGGCGCACAACGGCCGCCTGGCTTAAACGCGATTTTTTAGCTTCGCGCTTGATGGCGCGCATTGTTTCGGCATCCACTGGCACAGGCGGAAGCATATTTGTAAATCCAGCCATATTGAAACGATATCATTTCATTCAAATGGGTCAAGTGCCGGTTGAAGCGCAGAGTTCGTTTAAATGTTGACGTTGAATCCTTTTCACTTTCTGCGTCGCTGTATTTGCACCGCTACTGTGATGAGTCATCATTTCGCTGGAACACCCGCCGCATGAATGACGGCGAACGGCTTGTGGCTGCCGTTAAAAAGGCCGATGGCAACCGCCTGCTTTACTCTGACGCTGTTGCGTCGTAAATTCCGATTGATGAAAGCAGCCGCCATGAAAAAGGCCGCTAAAAGGAAAAAGAGTGGGCCAGAGCCAGAGGTTTTAAAACTGAATGGCGACTGGCGCGGACTCATCAAGAAGTCTCTCCAAAAGATACGGCCTGCCACTGGTTGGCCGAACTAATCCATGAGTCTGAAGCGGAAACGCTTTATTTGGCTGCTAGTCGCCGTTGCAATTCTCGTGATTCTGTTTGTCCTTCTTGTGCCGGATTCATGGACTCGCTCTGTCCCTCCAATGTAATTCGACCCGCCGGCTTCGTTTGGCTTTACATTTAATAGTCAAACTTTCGCGCTGTCTACATACTCCCGAAAAATGTTTACCCGAGTCATTCTGGCTTTCTTAAAGGACCTGGAATTCGCTCCCGAGTCCCTGGTTAAGAAATATTCGGTCCTGGACGAAATGAAAATTGCGCAAAGCCTGCGGCCTTACGGAATTAAGCCCATTGCCATTCGGATAGGGAAGGCAGTCGGAAAGGGATACACCATCGATGAACTCAGAGACGCCGTCGCGCGTTACGTGCCTAGAGCTGAGATCGACGCGCGGGTTCAAGACCTTGATATGGAGGAAAATGCCTGGTACGACCGAGAGGAGGAGATGGTGCCTGCGGACAAAGCCTAAAAAACAAGACTATGAAAACCATCGAAAATTTCACCATTTATAATTTGCGCGTCCGGCAGCAACCGCGTCGCGGTTGTTGTCGAACTCGCTGGCGGGTGCTCGAAGAAATGGATGCCGCCATTACCGCCTTCCTCCAGGATCACGAGGAACTGAGTCAGCAAGTGGCATTGGTGGATACCATCAGCGGCATCGGGCCCATCACTGCCGCCGTAGCTGTGGCCGAACTGCCGCCCCCAGGGCAATTAGAGCACGCGGGGCAAGCCGTAGCTCTGGCGGGGCTCGATCCTCGCAAAAAAGACAGCGGCAAGAGCGTTCGTGGTGTCGCGCACGTCAGCAAAATGGGCTCCCGTCCTTTGCGAGCCGCTCTCTACATGGCAGCGGTAACCGCCTTGAGATGCAACCCCGTAATTCGCGCGCAGGCGCAACGATTACGCGCGCTCGGCAAGAATGGCAAAACGGTCATCTGTGCCGCCATGCGCAAACTGCTGCGATTGATTTATGGAGTGCTCAAACACCGCCAGGCCTTCGATCCGAAATACCAAGGACCCCATCGCGCCGTGCCATGCGCAGAGGCCGAGGCCAGCGGTGGCGACGGGCGTCAGCCAGCCATCGCGTCGCCGCCGGTCGCCGCCGCGTAACGGACTGGCCGAGGCCTCTGCGCATAGGCGCACCAGCCACCTTGAAAAAAAAATACTTGAAATAACACACCGTATCTCCGGTTCAGGGGTTCAATGCGCAAAAACTTCGGGGAAATCTCACCCTGCCCTTTCCCATCCTCCGCTCAAAAGCTTTCGTCGCTCGGAGTCTATGGCGGACAAGACGGAGGGCAGGCCCGTTGGGAGAAGGGGAATCGTCGTCCGATAATTTGGAAAAATTAGCGACGGAAATCGGCCGAACGGTCAATCGCAAGACGCCAATCTGCCGATGGTTGCATCCTTTCGTGGGAAGAGGATGCCGTGAGGGCATGCTCAGATTTTCTACCACATGGCGCCGCGGATGGCAAAAATCGCGGCGCCGATGCCGATCAGCGTGTCCACGATCATGGCCGCCCAGAAGCCCCGGGATGCGCAGCCGGTGGCGCACAGGACGACGGCCCCGAGCCACAGGCACAGCGAATGCAATTCCGGGCCGCTTTTGGAGCGTGGTTTTTTGACAATGAGTACGGGCGTGATGAAAAGAAGAATCAACGCCGTGATGAAGCCCCAGGCGATAAAATTGATGATGGGCGCTCCCTGCCACGTCAAAGGCAGCGTTGTGGGCAGCCAGAGCCAAAGGCGCTTTACGCGGAAAGCGAAGGGTTCCAGGGCCAGGTCAAAGAGCAAAACCAAAAGGGCGCTC
>DASXFM010000068.1:0-7895 GCA_036489615.1 Verrucomicrobiia bacterium
ACGCCGGTTTCTCCAGTTTGGATGCCTATGCCTGGAGTACTTTCATACGCCCAATCCTCAAGAAGTAGACTCCCGGGAGTCGTGAGCGGGTTATCTTTAAAATGCAACCAGCCGTAACTGGTTCCACTTTGCAAATTCAATTCTATCCCGACATACGCGTCAATGATCGCGTTATTCGTCCATCCTCCCACGATTGCGGTATTGCCGTCGTTCTCATACATCAATCCCTCGTTATCATTCCCGTTCCCTGGATAACGGGCGGCGTACGTGGAGTCAATCGTGGTTCCCACCGGAGTGGCGGGCAAGCCGCCGTTGCCATTGCCGTTGGCTCCATCGCTGTTTGCCAAAACGTAAACCAGCCCGTTAGTCGCGCCGATGCTCGACCTCGCATCGACATATGGCTTGTCGGAAGCGGTATCGTATCCAAATACAAAATCCGGCCCGTCGTCGTTATTGATGATGTTGATGGCCTTTCGGCCATATCCGTCATAACCAGCGCCGGCGCCGGAATACGTTGAAACGATATTCAACGGACCTGAGTAAACGATCGCGCCTTGTGCGGCGCCGGCCGCGAGGACAGATGCGAGAGCCACGCTTGATCGAGGCTTGCTCACTTTCGGCGTTTTCTCAATGACGCCACAAATCCCAAAGCGCCAACGCCAAGCAACGCCACCGCGGATGGCTCCGGCACCACGCCGGCAACGATCCCTTCGCCCGGAGTCGTGTCATAGGCCCAACCTTCCAGCGTCAGGACAGGGCTGCTGGCCGTTGGGTTATCTTGAAATTCCATCCAGCCGTAGTCGGTCCCGCTGCCCAGATTTAACTCAATACCAACATAGCCATCAGTGATTTGGCTATTCGACCATTGCCCGGCCACTCCGTTGTTATTGGCATTTTCATTGAACATGCCTTCGTCGTCGGCGCTATTCCCAGGGTAAAGGCCGGCATAAGTCGGGCCGATTAAAGTTCCGGCGCTGGTAAATGGGAGGCCGCCGTTACCGGACGTGCCTCCGTTGCTTCCAGCCAAAATGGTGACCAGGCCGTTGGTAACGCCAATACTCGACCGGGCGTCCACATAAGGCTTGTCAGAAGCAGTGTCATAGCCAAAGACAAGGTCCGGACCGCTATTGCCGTTCACGATGTTAATCGCGTCGCGGCCATAGCCGTCCCAGCCAACGCTGCCGCTGGCGTTGTATGTCGAAACCAAATCCAGGGGACCCGAAGAAACAATGGCGCCTTTGGCCGCTCCCCCGGCCAGGGCGGTAAGCAGGAACGCGGTGGGAGTTTGGATTTTATTATTCATTTTCATTTTGGGTTCTATTGTAAGTGTTTATAAAAACGCGCTCGATTCGTGATTGGCCGTCTCGCATTGATTTGTCTCATCGATGATTGACGCGCTGACCGACTGGCGAAACGGTTCCGGCAAATCCCGAAGCCGCTTAATCAGTTTCGATTTTTAATTTATCACAAAAGGTAAAAGGCCGCGTGGGATGCCTGTGCCAAAATGCGGGGTGTTTTGTGCCAAACCTATTCAAGACGCTTGTAGTCGTCGTCATAGCGTTTGATATCATCCTGCTGCCAATTGCCAAAGGCCACCTCCAACACGCGCACCGGGTGATTTCCCCGACAACTCAACCGGTGTTTTTCATTGGCCGGAATCCAGATTTCATCCCCGGCTTTGTAGACGCGCTCTTGATCGCCCACCTGCACCACCGCGCCATCATCGATCACAATCCAGAGTTCGGCGCGTCCTGAATGCGATTGCAAACTCAACCGTTGCTTCGGCAATACGGTCATCAGGCTCACCGTGCAATCTTCATTCGAAGCATACTGTTTAAACGATCCCCACGGGCGCTTGACCAGGGAAACCGATGGCTTGGTGGAGGGAATGAATTCTGTAACGTAATTATTCATAAGTTAAATTTTCAGGCGACTGCGGCGTTTCGCCCCTGCATTACCGGCTTGCCGTTTTGTTTGATAACGACATGGTTAAAATTGCGCGCAGCGATGGCTGCATAATCATGGCCTGCGCGCGCCGGATAAACCCCAATATAACTCAACGGAACGTTCCCGGTATTAACCGTCCGATGCGCAGTATGGCCCGGCACGTAGACGATTTGATTCGCGCGCAAAGGGAGCAACCGGCCGTTGCCGCCGGATTCGTCTTCGAGCAATATCGCGCCCTCGCCGCGCAGGCCGATATAAATCTCGGCCGCTCCGCGCCAGGTGTGCAAATGTCCCTTGGTCATAAAATATTCATTTCCAATACGCCCCGGCATCAAAACACCGATGCCATAATGCAGGTCGCCCTCACCATCCGCCGGTTCTATGCTCGTGACCTGATAGAGCAGGGCATCCTGGGTCGCCAATGCAGCTTCATAGGCCGATGTGTCTTCAAAACACCCGCGGAGATCGCTCAGATAACGCTTCTTTGCGACAGCGCCCGCGACCTCAAACGTTTCCGGATCAAAACTGGCCATATATTTTTGAAGCTCTAACATCGTGCATTCCCTTCTGATATCAATTCATCGCTGCCAAAATACTGAGCTTGCTCCTGTAAAAGCCATTCACCGGCTACCAGCGCGGCGGCATCGCCCAGCGCTGATGCTACAACCGTAACGTTGCCCCAGGGCGTGTGCGCATGTTTCCGGACATATTCACGGACCGCCGGAAGTATGAGTCCGGAATTTTTCATGATTCCGCCACCCAGAATTACCAATTCCGGATCATAGGCATGAATCAGGCTTACAGCCAACGACGACCAGACGAGCAGGCTGTGATCGCGAATTGCCCGTGCGCACGTATCGCCTTCCGTCGCCTTCGCGAATATGGCTGCGTAATCCAAAATCGGTTCTGCTGAAATCAAGCTTCGCGAATAATCCGGATGCTTTTTCGCCAGGTCCCCCAGGAAAGCGGTCGAGGCTTCCGCTTCAGCACATCCGGTATTGCCACAGCCGCAGGCGGTACCGCCGTACCGCAGCGTAAAATGCCCTCCCAAACAGCCCGCTTGTCCGTGTTTGCCCCGCAAAATCTTTCCATCCATTACTGCAGATGTGCCAAGCCCGGTTCCAAGGGTAAGCATAACCAGATTGTTACTACCACGGCCGGCGCCATGCTTCCATTCTCCAATCGTTGCCATCCTCGCATCATTTTCAATTGCCGCAGGCAATCCCAACTCAGATTTAGCCCATTGCCGCAAATCCAACAGAGGCATGTCGCGGAACCGCCCATATTCGGCCAATATTCGCCCTGAAACCGGATCCACTAAACTGGGCACCGATAAACTCACGCCAGAACAGTCTTGAATGTCGACACCTCGTCGCTCACACAAACTTCGCAGTGTTCCGGCAATTTCAGGAAGACGTTTGGCCAGTCCCATCTCCGAGCGTGAATCGATCAGGGACTGGGCCTCCACCTTGCCTTGCTGGATCAGGCCGAGCTTGATGCGCGTGGCGCCGATATCACATGCCAAAGCAGTCATAAAGAAGGGTCTTCGAGATGTTTGAGTAGACATCAATACATTTCATGAGGTTGATCCCTGTGGTGAATTTCTGTTCCCATCCGTTTTACAAAAAATTGCAGGGATCGAATCAGGATGCTGCCCGCATCAAATCCAAAGTGAGGGTGAAACGTGAACTAACATAATAGACTTCTGAAAATTCGACCGCCCGTTTCCCGGCGTCGAAGACGACGTGACGGCGCAAGAGCAGGGGTTCGCCACGATTGACATGTAACATTTTGGCCTTTCGCTCATCCGCGATGACCGCCATAAATTCCTCGCGCGCCCGACGTGGCTGCACGCCCGTGGCAGCCTCCAGTACCTCATAAAGCTGGCCGTTAAAATCCTCGGTGCCCTTCAATTTGAGCCGGGGATGAAACCACGAAATATTATATAACACCGGCCGGCCTTCCCATCCTCGAATTCGCTCAACCCTCCACACTTTGACGCCTTCATCGACCTGCAAGCCCTTGGCGACATCCTCGCCAACGGCCTGCGAATCATAGTCCAAATAATAATTCTCCACTTTAATGCCTTTGGACGCCATCTCGCGGCTGAAACTGCGCCAGGCAAGAATCCCTGACTCCGCCGCGCGATCCGAAACTTTGGTCCCAACCCCCGGCTTGCGCTCCAACAGCCCTTCATAAACCAGCTTGCTGATGCCCGAACGTACCGTTCCGCGGCTGACACCCAACTGGGTTGCCAACGTCAGCTCATCGGGCAAGAGTGCCCCATTTTGATATTCCGGCCGTTGTGCAATATTGCGCAGGAGCGACTCCACTTGCGCCCGCAATGGAACCGGTGCCTGGTGATTTATTTCAAACATACGCGCATTGTACAGACAAATGAGCCGTCCTGCAAGTGAAAACTATACTGTAAAATCTCCGTATTTCGTTTTATTACCGCAAAAACGCGATAATTCCATTCGGTTTGGCCCCCGAAATCGCATAATCATGTATAGACATGATGGTTTTCATTTTGATCTGGAGCACTCGACTTGAATGTTGAACGCAGTTCGAAATGATTGGAGTACGCTGTCGGACACAATGATAAATACCCCGATTAATAGCTGTATATATGGGGTATTGTAATGTTTTTCTTGTTGTGGAGCGCATCCCGAATCGACGCGTAAATTTTTTCCACTCAAGACTTGACCTCGCGTTTTGATTGTTCTATATGTATACAACAATAACCGAGACCCCTGAAAAAGTTATGAAAAGAATCTGTGCAACCGACTTGGTTAATCTTGCAGGCGTTCGACCGAGGGCTTCTTTCCCGGATATCTCAGAGACCGAAAGGGGACCGGGGCCCGCCGCAACAACGCCGAACCATCTTCTTCACCAGCTGCTCAGTTCGATCGCCTGCCTGATGAACGAATTCGATAATCTCGTCACGGCAGAATTTGCCCGCCAGCGGGAAAAATCAGTCCTGACCAACGCTCACCGCGTTTCGAATCTGGTCGTTGAATTTCAAAATTTCCTCAGAAGCAGCCGTGAGAACTTTTGCGCGCATGAGACCGCCAGCTGCACAACGGACCAGGCTGACGCCCAATTCCTGAGCCGCGCCATTGGTGTCACAGAGAAAAACCTGTCTGATTTTGAATTCGGAATAGAAAAAATGGCCAGGGAACTTGCTGTCAGTCGGCGGCAACTGTACCGAAAAATCAAGGCAGCGCTGGATTGTACCCCTAATGATTTTATCCGGCTTCTCCGTTTGAACCGTGCGGCGAAGTTACTGGGCAACTCCCGTCTGACCGTCGCGGAAATTACCCACGCCGTTGGTTTCTCCGATTTAAAATATTTTCGGACCATCTTTCGGCGACACTTTGGCGTGCTTCCAAAAAATTATTCGAGAAAATCGGTCGGTGGCGGCTTAAGCGACAAAAAGCCGGCGCTATTGACGATTCCCAAATCACTCGGCGATCCTGCGAAAGGCGACGCTTTTCCGGCCCTATCGCTGCCATCAATACCCGAAACCACTGATGATTTTCGGAATCGTCCTTTCAGAAATGATTACGAGTCGCTCACTGTTTCCTCCGGTGGAGGCAATCTCCGTTGAAATGAAGACAAGAACGATTGCCCGGACACCCGGAAAAAAGCTGGCGGTAATGAAAACGGCTTCCGCCGGATTCACGCTCGTTGAATTGCTCGTAGTCATCGCCATTATCGCGATCCTGGCGGCGATACTTTTGCCGGTATTGAGCCGCGCAAAATTGAAGGCCACCGAAAGCGCCTGCCTGAACAATCAAAAGCAATTGGCCGGCGCCTGGCAGATGTACACCGATGACAACAGCGGAAACATCGTTGGCTTTAATCCGTACCTGTGGAATCCCACCCCGGGACCGCAACACGATACCTGGGAATGGCGTACATATAGTTCAAATCCTGCTCTACTCACCGATCCCAGGCTAAAACCTTTTACGCCAAACACCATAGGCTGGGCAACGGAGGTCATCCGGCTGACCTATGTACTCGGACCTTTTTATGACTATGCCAGGAACCCGGACATCCTTCATTGTCCGGGTGACAAACGATCGGATTTGGGTCTTTTTTCAAAATTTGGATACGACAGCTATGCGGGCGAGGGTTATCTCAATGGAGATTTCCGCCAGCAAGCCACTTGGCCGACTGAGTATCCCTATGTCGTCTACAAAGAAAATCAATTGAGACATTTCTCCGACTGTTTTCTTTTCCTCGAGGAGGCGGACCCGGAGCAGAACTTTGTTGGCTTTGAGGAGGATAAAGGTAGCTTCGTCATGTGGAATGGCCAAACGCCAAACAATTATTCCCAGGCAACCTGGATTGCGTTCCCGGCGTTGAACCACGGGTCAGTGGGAACGTTCAGCTACGCAGACGGCCATGCTGATGCTCATAAATGGATGAGCACGACCGGCTATGCCAACTGGACAGCGCCTCAAAACACACCTACGCCCGACGCAATGTGGGCCGCGCAATTCTGGCGGTCGACTCAAGAGCCTTAGCAATGAATCGAATTTGCTCCTTATGACGCGCAAGACCTTACTGAAGACCTTTATTTTCTTTTCCAGCGTTATCGCCCTCCAACTATCTTTATCCGCGCGGGCGATCGAAACTGCGACCGCTCTGGAGGCGGGCAACGCTCCGCCCTCCGATTCTCTGCCTTGCGACTATGCGCGATTGGGCCAGCCGTTGGTTGAACCGGCCTTTATCCCGTTGCCAATTGGAGACGTGCAACCAACCGGCTGGCTGCGCGATTGGGCCGAGGCTGCGGCTCATGGAATCACCGGGCATCTCGATGAATATTCTCCTGTGTTCAAAGACGCCTGGAAAGGAAAGCGCATAAACGCGCCACATGCCATCGCAGACGGTACGGGCTGGCCCCTGGAGCAATGCAGTTATTGGCTCGATGGCCTGGTGCGCCTTGGTTACGTATTGCATGACGATACGCTCATCAACAAAGCAAAGTCGCGCCTTGATTTGATTGTGAATGGTGTCAACAACGGCGGCCCGTCTTTGATTTATTGGATCACAAACCAACCGGAGGGTTTTAACAGTTGGGCGCATTCCCAAATGGGCCGGGCCATCGTCGCGTACTACGAAGCAACCGGCGATCCGCGAATTTTAGAGGCCCTCGACAAAGCTTACCGAAATTATCCCGTACCCATGGGCAGTTTGGCCCTGACTGACGTGAACGTCAGCGGTCTTTGCAATCTGGACGCACTATTGGAAACTTATTCATTCACCGGCGACAAGCGATTATTGGACCGGGCAATTTTGGCGATGGACCGGCCCGAAGTTCAGTCATCGATCAACGATTGGCTCTCCGGCAAGTTTAACCCCTGCCATACCGTCTGCTATTACGAGATCATTCGAATTCCTGCCATGTTCTATTCCTGGGACGGCAATCAGAAATATCTCGAAGCGTCTCGAAAAGCTTTTGATTGGGTTGATTCTGAGGACATGCTGCCGTACGGAGTGGCTTCGGGCGGCGAATTTCTTTCAGGCATTGGACCATTCCGCCTCACGGAAACCTGTGACGTGTCAGCCAGTCTCTGGTCTAGGATCTGGATGTACCGGATCACCGGGGAAGGTTCCTGGGGTGATCAATTGGAAACGGAATTCTTCAACGCCGCGGCCGCGCCCGTCGCCCGCGACTTTCAAACCATGTGTTATTATCAATCGCCCAACCGTCTTCAGTCCGAGTCTCAGCCGATCGGCCATCCACTTTGTCCCGGGCCCGATGGTCTTCGTTTTACAAAGTTGGGTTGTCCGGAAGTACTTTGTTGCGTGGGAAACATGAACCGAATCCTTCCGAATTATATCATTCACATGTGGATGGCGACAGAGGACGGCGGGCTGGCAGCCGGCTTATACGGCCCGTGTCAGGTCCATGCCCTAGCCGGTGACCACGTTCCAGT